>CALKRF010000141.1 GCA_937990665.1 uncultured Atopobium sp. | reverse complement strand
GAAGATATGTTGTAAGACCTTCAATAAGCTGCTTATGTCCAAGAGGATGAACCATTTCAAACGAGAGCAGGCTCCTAAAAAGAATTACCGTATGTACTGGTGGAACCATAACCAGATATGCAGGAACTTTCTTGGTTGAAACATTGACCACAAGAACAGGGATTGTTTGGTCAAGCATAAGATTGCACAGCTTTGAGTCTTCTGGAAGCTTCTGTTCTCCCAGGTAGTCCATAAGGATCTTCTTGGCCTTTTTACCAGCAAGAAGCAGCGGAGTAAGCAGCGGAGTTGCATCTTCCAAAGACACTTCTGCATAAGGAGCTACACCGTTTTGCTCGACTGACGCAATGATAGAAAGCCACTCGTCTAGAACAAGAGAGCGCTCAGATGCATCAAGTACCACGTACTCGTTTTGACCAGAGCGTGCGAGAAGACCGATGGAAGACAGAGATCCGTCTCCCGTAAGTGCACACTCAAATGAAGTCTCTCCTACCTCAAGCTGTTTACCTGCAAAGACAGCTTCCACAAAATTTTGAGCTGCAACTCCACTCACCAGCGTGTAGCCGATACCACTCAGGTCAATAAGAGCGCAATCTTTCAGAGCTTCCTCAAGGGGTTTCTCGCCATAGAAAGATTGGGCTAAGTTGAAGCCTTCAGTTGAGGTTGAGAATTGTGCGCCAAGATACTCAAGCTCGGTATGAAGGATAGAGCGTTTCTGCTCAGACATTAGTTTCTCCCAAAGAGATACGGAGCAACCGAATACAGGTCAAAGAGGTTGTAGGCCGGAATAGTCCACAGCGTAAGATGTGCCTGGGTAATGGTGGTGCCTACCTGCGCGGAATCTTGGGACCAGTCAGTTAAAGAAATCAGCTGGTTGTTAGCTACTGGATAGTTGGGAGAAAGCATGAAGGTCTGGTAGGTGAAGTCTTTAGAGCCAGGCCATGCCATATACGTGGTAGAAGTTGATGGTTTAACCACTGCAGAGAGCAAGAAGTTGTCCTCGCTCGTACGAATCTGCACAATCTGGTCAGTTCGCTGAATGGCCACACGATTGTAATTGCGATAAGCCCAGTTCATCAGAATGGCAGTATCGTCAAAACGACCTTGTGTAGTCTCGCAACCAAGCACACAGGTATATAGCGTAATGTTCCCTCGCATTGAAGCGCCCAAGAAAGCAGTACCAGAGTCTTCAGCGCCTGTTTTAATGCCGAGAAGACCTCGGTAGGTGTCCATAAGGTCATCGGTTGAGTGGAACGTGCGCTGCTCCCCTCCTACCGTTGTAGTGTATGACCTGGTGTGCACTGCGCTTGCGATGAGTGGATAGTGCTCGCGCGCATAGCGACCCATCAGAGCAAGGTCTCGCGCGGTTGAATAGTGACCATCAGCATCGAGGCCATGTGGGTTCTGAAATTGCGTGTGAGTCATGCCAATTTCAGCGGCTTTCTTGTTCATTTGATCAACAAAGGCCTGCTGAGAGCCAGATACGTTGATGGCAATGTTATAAGCCGCATCGTTTGCTGAATACACCAGCATCATCATAATGAGCTGTCTAAGTGTTGGAGTATCGTCCGAGGTCAAACCTGCAACCTGAGAGCCTTCTTCAAGATCTGGAACGGTGATCTTGCAGGGCTTATCAAGATTAACGCCCGAATCAAGCGCAACAATTGCGGTCATAACCTTGGTAATGGACGCCATGGGAAGTTCTTGATCTGGATTTTTGCTCCAGAGAACGTTTCCTTGAGCGTCAGTAACAATGGCGGTAGTTGCTTCAGTAAGTTTTGGCTCATCTGTTACAGAAGACTTGTGAGAAGAGGTATTTTCAGCCAAAACCGTAGTTGCAGGAGCAAAAGGAGCAGCTAAAACAAAAACAAGCAGCAAGCTAACAAGAAAAGCCAGCGTCTTATCAGAGAGCTGGCGCAAAGAAACATGGTTGTGCTGAAGGAAAGTCATAAACAACCTAACTTATGCTTGAGTATTTTTACTATCTTTAACTATTTTAGCCGCTTCACCAGTATAAACAACTGCAGTAATTGCCGAGAAAACAATTCCTATATACACAAAGAAGATACCCAGTGCGCTGCTCTCGGAGTTAAGACCTGGAAGCCAGCTGACGTTGACCAGACCAAGACCAGATACAACTGGAATGCCCAGAAGAAGCAGACTAAAACCAGTCATCAAAAAGGCAGTTGCTGCTTTACCCACAAAGACAACATCAATAGGACGCCTACGGAATTTGCGCACAGCAAGAGCGCCAAGCGTAAGGTAAACGTCTCGGCCAATAACAAACAGTGGAATCCAGAGAGGGAGCTCACCAATAATCAAAAGGCCAAGGACGCCTGTGATAAGTAGGACTCGGTCCATGATAGGATCCATGATTTTGCCCAGCCAGCTTACGGTTTGTGTTCTACGAGCAATCTGGCCGTCAAGGAAGTCAGTAACAGCTGCAGTTACATAACAGCCAAGTGCTACCCAACGATTTCCACCTGTTGAGAAGAGCACAAGAAAGACAATCGTAAGAATCAATCTGCAAAAAGTAATGACGTTTGCAACAGTAAAAATAGCGTTGGAAGGGTTGTTAGAACTACCAACTGGATCAGTAATAGTTCCTTCTGCCTGCGCCTTTGCTGCATCGGCGTCTGCTGCTTCTTTAATTTGGGATGCTACTTGATTAGCTAGCTGCTGCCTAGTTTGCAACGTTTCACTCCCCTTTTTGTAGAACATAACATGCGTCTATTTTAACGTAAGTTGCGCGATAGCAAATTATTGGCACATTTGTTTAACAAAGGACACAAGAACGCGGACGCCTTGAGCATACACGCGTTTCTCGATACGCTCGTCAATGCCATGAACACCGTTTGCCTCATCTTCTGGTGTTGGCCTAAAAGGACAAATGCGCAGAATAGAATCGCAAATTCCCTCGTATCGTACAGAATCGGTGCCACCACACACAAAGGACGGAACAAAGGTAACGCCTGGATGGTAGTGCTCCATAATGGCTTTGAGCTCTTGATAGCCAGCACCAGCTGGAGAATCAATTCTTCCCGCAGGAGTGGAATGCAAAGCCTCAACCTCAATGGAAGGGTCAAACTGAGCTACCACCTGTGTAATGTGTTCAACGGTTTTTTCAACACTCACACCAGGAAGTAGCCTAATGTTGACGGTTGCACTAACATTACCAGGCATAACGTTAGCCGCACTACTTGAACCCTCAAGCATGTTGAAAGCGTACGTAGTGGTTACAAACGGATAAAGCTCTTTGATCTGAGCTGCAGCAAGAGCAATTTTATCTGCGTTGGCATCTTCGTCATGTACCAGCGAAGCAAAAGGCTCCTCGGTGATTTCTGGCGCAAGAACCTTGAAGGTTTCTTTAACAATGTCATTAAGCTCAGGTTGAGGTTTAGCCTCAGAGAGAGCAGCAAGTGCGCAGCTCAAATGCTCAAGCGAAGTTCCACCAAACGGATTAGAGGAATGTCCGCCGTGACCAGGTGCGGTAAGTTTAACGTTCAAGAAGCCCTTTTGCGAGATGCAGATGTCGGCCACGGTAGCCTCAGGCGCACCGTAAGCGCTGCCATCAAAAAACGTAGTGGTGCCCTCGTCCAACAGACAAGCCGCACGCATTTCTCGCGAGGACATTACCTCGGCAAGTCTGGTGGCGCCGTGGCTCAAGACCTCCTCGTCTTCACCAAATGCCAGGTAGATAGAGCGCCTTGGCGAGAAACCCTGTGAAAGCAGATACTCGAGTGCCTCAAGCTCTCCCATGAGCATGTCTTTGATATCAAGTGCGCCTCGTCCCCAAATGTAGGTGTCATCAACGTCTCCACCAAAGGGATCGTGTGTCCAGGCTTCTTCTGTACCAGGTACAACAGGAACAACATCTTGATGAGCAATGAGCATCAACGCAGGAAGCTCGTGGTTAGATCCTGGAACCTCAATGAGGAGCGAGTGACCAACCACCTCAACGTTAGAAGCTGCGGTCATAACATATGGGAAGCTATCAACAATGTGCTGTTGAAGGGCGTCAAACTGAGACCAATCGGTTGTCTCCGCATCGGTATACACCGTCTTGAAAGACAGCGCCTTTGCAAGTCTCTCAGACATTGCCTCTATGTTGAGCTCTGGATATTCATCCTCGTGAGCAAAGTGGTCGTAAATATTCATGGACCTCTACTAATCTCGTAGTTTTAAGTTAACAACGTAATAATAACGGCAATTTTTACGCGTTTCTCTACTCTTGCTGGTAGAATTAACAAAACACTCATTTAGCACACGCATCTTGGGAGCCCTGATGATTAAGCTTGTTCTTTCCGATATGGACCAAACGTTAAAACCCGCTGACACTCCGGCTATTTCTGAAAGAACTCATCAGGCAATTAATAATCTTAAAGCCGCAGGTATTGCGTTTGGACTTTCTACCGGAAGACCTGTATATGATGCACTTTCTTATCTAAAGTCTGACGTTTCCCTGACAGACACTGGTGTGTTTTCAAGTGGAAAGATTCTCTACTTTAATGGCAAGCTTATTTTCACAAAAAAATTTACGTACGAGATGATGGAGAAGATCTACGAGGTCATTTCTCCAATGCAGGATTGCCTGCTTACCTATTACGCAGAAGGTCCGCTTGAGCAGCCTTTAGATACATCATTTACTTCTTGTTGGAAAATAGTTGATACCACTCAAGAGGTGGTAGATCATCTAGCGGCCTTGTTTAACACTTTTGTGCCAGGGCTTGGTCCGCAGTCTGTTCCAAGAGATGTTCCTATGTATGCAGGTGGTCTGCTCTTTCCTCAAGATGAAAAGCGCCAGCAAGAGATTTATGAGGCTGTTACCAGCGCAGTTCCAGAGGTTGAGTTGGTTTCTCCCTATATTGGATGGTTTGACATCAATTATCGTGGCTGGAATAAGGCACAGGGATTTGAGAAGCTCATTGAGACTATAGGTCTTAAGCCAGAAGAAGTTATTGTGTGCGGTGATTCCGAAAACGATCTGGACCTTCTTAAGATTGCTCATCACTCATGCTGCATGGAAAATGGCACTGACGAGGCTAAGGCACTCTCTAAGTATCTGTTGCCTAGCGTGTATGAGGAAGGCGTAGCTCAGCTCTTAGAGGCGCTTACAGAGGCTCAGGGAGACTTTGATTCTGAGGTTGTCCAGGCTGTCCTGAAGAGAACTCTATAGAATTAGAGCTTGATGCAGAGCGTGGCGATATAGTCATTTCCATACTGTGATAATCGATTTCTTTTGTCACACGACTCATAAAAGTCAATCATCGCAAGACCATTTTTGAGTTGGCCTCTAATCTGAGTTTCTAAGGTATGACTAAATTCATATCCATACGCTGGATCTATGGTTATTTTGCCCTGCTCTTCAAGCTCTCTTGAATTAAAAGGAATTGAATACTTTAAAAGTAATTCCTCATCGGGCTGGTCCCATACAACGTCAGCGTCATACATGTACGTCCAAGGGTTCAT
>CALKRF010000140.1 GCA_937990665.1 uncultured Atopobium sp. | reverse complement strand
ACTCTTCTGGCGTTGCGTATAATCCAGAAACTCCAGAAAAATTTGAGCGCGTTCTTGATAACACTGATTTAGTGCTCCTTGATATCAAGCACTCTGATCCAAAAGGCCACATTAGTCTTTGCGAAGTTGGCTCAGAAAGACCACTTGCATTTGGCGATGAGCTTAATCGTAGAGGTATTAAAGTTCTTATCAGACATGTTGTAGTGCCTGGAATTACTGATTCACCAGAAGAACTTGCTGGCGTTGGTAGAATCATTGCCCACTGGGATAACGTTATTGGATTAGATCTACTTCCCTATCACGTGATGGGCGTAAAAAAGTATGAAGAGCTTGGTATCCCTTACAAACTTGCTGACACTCCTGCCATGGATGGCAAAAAGATTCCTGAGCTGCGCAAGCAAGTCCTTATCGCTCGTTCCCTTGAACGCAAACGACTTTTATAAAACTACCAGCAGCCCATTTAGCTGCTGGTAGCAATTTAGTTGGTATATTTGCCTCTCTATCCGAGGTACTTCTCGGTAAGAGATTTCAATACCTCCCTGATTCGTTTTCTTCCCATGACATATTTTGATGTAAGAAACATTGTTGGTTATCTTGGGATTTGGCCAACATTTCGAGTATTAAAAGGTGTCAATCTGAAACCTATGACTGCAATTATTGTTCTGACAGTATGGTCGTTTGCTCTCTTGCTTCTCGCCGTTGGCATTACAGCTCTGAAACAAGCATTTGCAAAGGGAAAATATGTGCAGTTGAGGCAATGTGACTAATCATCACCGCTAAACAACAATGACACAGACGCCGACAGACATATCACAAAAAGGGCACAGCGTTTTGCTGTGCCCTTCTCAACTGTTATCGCTATCTTCTTACTACTGCTTTTCCGTAACCACTGAATCGTAATCGCGGCTCTATGCCTGAGACTCTGTGCGACGACGATGCAGAGTAGATGCTACAAACACAAGCAGACCGGTAGCAGCAAGCGAGAAAAACATGGCCGGCGAATTATCTCCCGTATCGGGAAGTGCACCGGGAGCCTTTGTTGAAGTAGTCTTATTTTCAGCAGGCGTCGGCTCATCAATACGTTCCCACTGAGCATAAAGTACATTTCCCTCTGCATTTATGGTGTCAACTTCCACCTTATCGCCCCGATGGAGCAGTGTACCACCCTCTTTTGAGATAGACCAGCCTAAGAAGCGATATCCTGCTCGCACCGGATCTGCCGCATCAATGGTAAGAGTATCGTTTGACTCAACGAAATCTGAGTATGTACGACCGGGAGCGCCTTCGTAGTTGAGATCATACGCAAGACGTACGGCATTGGAGTTTGCCCACACGGCGCGCAGGGAAATATCCGAGGTTCCCATCGGAATCAAATCCCCCGGATAGTAGCGTGTTCCGTCACTTGCAACCCAGCAAATGAATCCACGGGAGCCTGCAGGAGGAGTCACACCGGAAGCATCAAGCACACGAATATCAGAGCCTTCGGCATAGTGCATCGGATCTGAAACAGAGCCTGTACCACCGGCAAGATCATAGGTGATGGTGTGGGCCTGGTTTATCGGAACCCATTTTGCCGTAAGGGTAATGTCTTCCGTCACGGGACTTCCAAAACGATACGGCTTTCCATCGTTTCGGAGCCATGCGACAAGAACATAGCCATCGCGCGTTACCCCCGTTGGTTCATCGAGGGTTGTTTGCGCGGGTACTGACACGGTCTTGTTGGGTGTTCCGTTGTTGTACACATACGTGACATTAACGGGTACCGGCTCCCATTTGGCATACAGAGAGGTATCACTTGAGGGCATGGAGTTATCAGAGGTGAGAGGCATGGTCAACTGAGCGTTTCGATACCAGCCGACAAACCGGTAGTACTGTGGCAATCCGGCAGGACGACTTGGCGTTGAGTTTGAGATGTCGGCTAACGAAGCTCCATATTTACGCTGTTCAGATGAGATTGTGGTTTCAGAGGTAACGGAAGTTGCCGCGTTTTTGAGAGTCAGATTATAGGTAATGCGCTTTCTGACCATAACAAGATATTTTGTAGGAAGAGGCTTAAAAGCAACGTCTCCGCTGGCAGCATCATATATCGCAGGACCTTCTCCCTTAGAAATATCAAACCACTGAGTAACGTCGGTATCAAGGTTTAGATCTTTCGGATCTTTAGGAGTTCCGGTAGGCGTGTAATAGCCGTACTTGACGTAAGAAAACATTGCCAGGTTTGTACTGAAACTAAATGTTCCATCGGCAGGTATCCAAGAAGCACTATATGAACTGTAGCCGTTCCCGTCTGCATTGTCAGTAAATACGGCAAAGTCTTTGGTCAGATTCACCTTATTAGGATAAAAATCAAAACGGCTTGCCGTGCGATTTCTGCTGCCTGGTGAATTAAAGTTAGAAGGACTCTTGGCATACCAAAGATTACCGTCATCCCAGCGATACCCTGCTTCAGGTTCAATAGGCGTAAATGTTGCGCCGTAGAGCCCTAAGAACGTATGGGCAGCATTGCCTGAGTAGTTTTCAACCCCTGTTTTATCGGTGTCATTGGTATAGTCAGTCTTGCTATTGTAAAAATTAACACGTACCAGCGAGCGATCAAGATACACGTTTAGCGTTGTGCTACCATCTGCGGAAACCGTAGCCGAGCTGTCGCTCCGTTCGGTGTCAAGGAGCAAATGACCGTAGTACTGGCCATTGATAGCGGCAATTTTTGATGCAACATCTGTAGTTGCAGGAGAAATGGTAGCGTCGGTAGCGGCCGTATAACCTTGGACGGTATATAAAGCATAGGTCTTGTCGGCTGAAGCCGCATTATAAGGATCAGTAGGTTTCTGCACCCAGTAGTTCACATGATAGACCGTATTGGCGTTCGGCGTCCATGAAGCGGTAAGGCGGATAGATTGGGTAAGTTTTGAGCCAAAAGTGAAGGCTGCACCATCGGAAGTCTTCCAACCTGCAAAAGTATATCCGGTTCTTGTTGGATTACTCGGCGCAACGGTTACATCGTCAGTATCAACATACTCGGTGGCTACGGAAGATCCGCCGGCGCTATCAAAGGTGATACTATGTCCGGCTTTGACAACAGGCCAAAGATAGACATCCTGACCATTGACGGTACCGAGACTTGCATCCGGCTGGGTTGCTCCTTTTGTGCGAGACCAGCCCACGGCCTGCGTTTCAGGATTGCCGGTGTTTACGAGCGGAAGAATGCTGCTACCTTGAATGGTGTCGCCATCCGCATACGTCACCGCACTGAGCACGCGGTTTGAATCGGTAACAGACATGAAGTAAACGACATGGCGATTGGATGCAGTGAAAGATGCATACAAATCAACCGGGGATGCTTCAGCCGCAGCATCAAGGGCAGCGCCGTTAAGCTCTGCGGCAGTCTTACCAAAGTCAGTAAAAGTAGATCCCGAAGAAGTTTTCCATCCGCGGAACGTTCCGTCTCCGGATGGAGTAGCGGGCTCTATCAAGCGCTCATCATCAGAGAGTTTCTGAGTTGACACAATGGAATCGGTACCGGATGCATCTATTACATGAAAATGATAGGTTTTTGTGAAGTGCGTATCAGGCGTAGTTACGGCATAGACCGAAAAACCTTTTGCCGTAAAAGACACGGAGCCTGCAGCGGATGTAGGACTGCTCACCTGCTCTACGGATGAACTGTCAGAAATATGCCAGACCGAGACGGAGTTGCCGGAAATGCTGGAGGAGGAAATGTTTACGGCGATTGGCGAGCCGGCCGGCTCCCATTTTGTTCCATGGGCATCGCGAATGGTAATATCAAAGGCGAGAAGTGTTGTCTGACCTTTAATGGAGGCACTTGTCGGAACAGCTGACACGCTACCGCCGGAAGGGAGCTTTCCCGAGACCGTTATCTGAGTGCCGTCAGAAGCAGTTGTTGTCCAAGTCTCTTGGACAAGGTTCTTCTGAGAATCCTCCTTGGTTTGAGTTTGGACTTGAGTTTTTTCAGGTTCTGTTTGAGAGTTGGTGGAACTTTCGGAAGAATCGCTTGCAGGTGCCTCTGATGTGGAGTTTGCCTCCGTGCGAGTTTCTTCATGCCTGACAGTATCATCCTTCAGTTCATTCGGCTCAGCGGATGACTCAGTAGATAAACCGTTGTTCTTCTCCGCTTGTGCAGAAGCCGTGGTACCGACTACTTCTGCAAACCCCTGTGCCGGAGTACTCCCAAACTCTGCGCTCATCTCCGCAAGCGCAGGAGTCGGCATAGACATTGAAAATGCTACGAGCGCCACAAGAATAATCCTTGAAATTGCACCTTTTCTTTTCATGGTGCCTCCTGAATAACCCCGAATAACTTTATAAATAAATCCTCACAATCTATATATAATCTATCGGATAACAAATCGCACTGTTATAGGGCAATATCGCAAAATTTTTATAGTATCAACACACTAAGTTCACAATCTGTAAGCTTTGCTTTCAGGCGCGCAGGACCAATCTATCCATACTGCCTCCCCTATTTCCTGCGTCACATGCGTGTAATACTATGTTACGAACCATCAACCAAATCATGGTAAGGACTCATGTGACCGCCAAAACCGTACAGATAGCAGGCATTTCCATACAGCTCACACGCAAGGCCGTAAAGAACATCAATCTGCGTGTTAGTCGAGAAGGTCGCGTTGACGTGAGCTATCCGTGGCACACTTCCGAAGCGGCTGCAATCGCCTTTGTCGAATCCAAATCTGATTGGATTCGCACCGCTCTTTCTCGCGCCTCTTTACTTGGCGAGAAGAACCTCCAAGTTCCCACTCCCATAGCCTCCGGACATACGGTGAGCGTTTGGGGACACCCGTACAACCTGCGCATCATTCACGGACCAAAGCGGGCGGCGCGCATCTTTGCACACGACGTTGTTATCACGCTTCCCAACCGCTACCTGGACGACCTTGCCTCCGAAGCTTCACAGCAAGCCGTTCGTAAAACATTTGATGAGTTTCTCGCTCAAGAGATGCGCACGGTCCTGCCTGAGCTTACCGCTGCCATGGAAACAAGAGCTCAAAAGCAAGCCTCGCGGTATAAAATACGCCGCATGAAAAGCCGTTGGGGATCTTGCAACACATGTACAGGAGCCATCACGCTCAACCTTGAGCTTGCCGAATATGACAAAGAGGCTCTGAAGTACGTTATCGCTCACGAACTCACCCACCTCTACGTTCGTAGACACAACCGCGAATTCTATGCGCTTCTCGCCACGTTCTATCCAAACTGGAAAGAAGTCCGCGCCAGCCTCAAAGGCGCTCGGCCGTCTTTGCGATAGAATAAGCACTGTTGACTAGAAACGCGGGCGTCTCAGTGAGGCGCTGCACACGAACTTGAAAGTTTGGGAGTTTTTATGCCAAATGAGGGCAGCTACGAGGCGGCACTCCGTCGCTCAAATGAGATTCAAGCAGATCTGCCAGAGCATGCAGGAAAGTACAACATGCTTACAGGGGATCGTCCCACCGGAAGGCTTCACCTTGGCCATTACTTTGGCACTATTGTTGAGCGCGTAAGACTCCAAAATCTTGGTGTTCATACCAATATTATTATTGCTGACTACCAGGTCATTACAGACAGAGACACCACTGAGCATATTGCAGACAATGTCTACAATATGGTTATTGATTATCTGGCCTGCGGAATTGATCCAGAGAAGACCATGATTTTCACGCATTCTGCAGTTCCAGCTCTCAATCAGCTTATGTTGCCGTTCCTCTCGCTTGTTACCGAGTCTGAGCTTCATAGAAATCCAACCGTTAAGGCAGAGCAGGAAGCATCTGGACATGCTCTCACCGGTCTTCTCCTCACCTATCCTGTCCACCAGGCATGCGACATTCTTTTCTGCAAAGGAAATGTTGTTCCTGTTGGTCGCGATCAGCTGCCTCACATTGAGATTACTTCTAAGATTGCCCGTCGCTTTAATGAGCGCTACGGCAAGGTGTTCCCAGAGGTTTCTGGCCTTCTTACCTCTACCCCATTGATTCCAGGTCTTGATGGCCGCAAGATGAGCAAGTCTTATGGCAATGCTATCTCGCTTTCTATGACAGCTGAAGAGACTGCCAAGCTTATCAAGAAGTCCAAGACTGATTCTGAGCGCATGATTACCTTTGATCCAGACAATCGTCCTGGCGTCTCTGCGCTTCTCACCACTGCTGGCATTTGTACTGGTCGTGATCCAAAAGAGATTGCTGACGAGATTGGTATGGGCGGTGGCGGAGCTCTCAAGGCTTACGTCATTGATGCTGTTAACACCTACTTTGAGCCAATTCGTCAGAGGCGTGCAGAATTTGCAGCTCAGCCAGATCTTATTCGCGATATTATCCACGATGGAAACGCTCGCGCAAACGTTATTGCTAACGCCACGCTTGACGAGGTTCGCGAAGCAATGGGAATGGTCTACTAAGTGTCTGAGCTCACCTTACATGTTGAACGTATGAGCTACGGTCCAGACGCCATCGCTCATACCCAAGAAGGTAAAACGGTGTTCATCTCTGGTGGCGCCGTCCCTGGAGATACTATCAGCGCACAGATTACCGAGGACACAGACAGATTTTCTCGTGGTCAACTTGTAAAGGTTTTGGAAGCATCTGCATTCAGAGACCCTCGGCCCAATCCCTTTGTAGCGATCACAGGTGCAACTCCATGGGGCAACATTGTCTATGAACAGCAACTTGTCGAGAAACGCAACGGTGTAGTCTCTGCTCTAGAACGTATTGGACATTTTTCACACGACACTGTTTTAGAGCTGGTAAAAGACATTGTTTCTCCAGGTGAACCATGGGGATATCGCAACAAAATTGAACTGGCATTTAAGCGCAATGGTAATAAAACCCTAGTAGGCATGTATGCGCCTAATGGACAAGACATTGTTCGTATTAAAGACTGTCCGCTCTTAGATAAAAGCAACCAAAAGGCAGTTGGTGCCGTAAGCGGTGCGCTCTCCTATCTCTCGGGTTCTCACGAGCTTGATATAGAACGTATTGGCATCAGAGTTTCTAGACGCACTAAAGAGCTTGAAGTGGCGCTCTGGACCGCTCCGAGCGGCTTCCCTCGCACACAAGTAGCGCGCGTTTTAACTGATGCAGTCAAGGCAACAAGCATCGTTCGTGTTATGACCAAAGGGCCTAGTAAAGCTCGCCGTGTTGTAGGCGTAGAGCGCTTGAGTGGCTCCGGCTCATGGAGTGAGCTTATCGATGGTCAGAAGATGCAACTCTCTGCCCCTTCATTTTTTCAGGTCAATACCAAGGGTGCCGAGAAACTCGTTGAGCTTGTACTTTCTGGTTTGGATGTTCAGCCAGACGATGAGGCTATGGACCTCTATTGCGGAGCAGGAACCTTTACGCTTCCCATCGCAAAACGTGCAGGATTTGTTTCTGCTGTTGAAGCCTATGGTCCAGCAGTTAGAGATCTTCGCCGCAACCTTGAGCTAGCCAAGCTTGATAACGTTGATGCGGTAGGCGGCGACGCAGGCAGAGAATTCCCCGATACAGATGCTGACGTGATTATTGTTGATCCTCCTCGTGCGGGACTCGCTCCTGAAGTGATACAGCAACTTTCCAAGCAGCCTGCACGTGCTATAGCATACGTTTCTTGTGATCCCGCAACACTGGCGCGTGACCTTAAGCGTTTTGTTGAAATTGGCTCATACAAACCAGTAAGCATCACTCCGGTAGATCTTTTCCCACAGACCTTCCATGTGGAGACGGTAGTTCTTCTGTCAAGAATTAAGGACTAAACAGTCCAAAAAAGGCTTGAAATCAAGGGATTCCGAGGATATTGCCAGAAACAGGCTCATCTCGCCGGAGTCCCTTTTTTACACCCTCTGACAGTAGTTCCCCACACCTGGAAAACGGTATGTGTAGCAACACGACTGCTTTTTGTCCTTGGCGTAACAAGGCAACTACTGTTTCCTAAGATTTCGGAGGGTGTGTAACAAGGGAACTATTGTCAGAAACGATTTAATTTAAATA
>CALKRF010000139.1 GCA_937990665.1 uncultured Atopobium sp. | reverse complement strand
TTGGTGCTTGAAGAACTGTCGGATGTACCTGTGGTGTTAGTGGTTCCTGTGGTACCAGTAGTTCCTGTTGTGCCAGTTGTAGTGTTCTTCTTTGTTGAAGAGTCACCGCCAACGATGCCGCCAAGCACGCGAACTGGTGTAAATGACGTTGCAATCTGGTCACGCAATTCTTTTTGAATGGTGTCGTTTGCACCAGTAATGACCATGGTGATGTTTACACCATCAGAAGATTGCGTCTTTGAGAACGTAAAGGTAAAGATAGGTGTTGCGTCTCCACCAGGTTTAAGGAATCCAAAGAGCTGAGATTTCTGCAACTCACCTTGGTCATTTCTATGAACACTAACGTGGTAGACAACGGTATTGATTCGTGGGTTGAGCAGCGCGTTAATGGCAAACGCCTGAGCCTGAACACTGGATCCTGCATAGCATTCAAGCACGTCTTTTGAGGTGGTGTCGGTAACCGTTACCTCAACGCGACCAGTGTTCTCGTCAGCTTCCTGAACCGAGAAATCCTCAGGAAACTGCGTGAATCCATTACCCCACTCAACGCCTCCACGCAGTGCGGATGCAACAGATCGTACCGTAACTGATTCAGTTAGATTTGCTGTGTTGGCTCGACGAATAACACCGCAAGAAACCTGCATCAGAACAACAATTACCAGGAAAATCAGGACAAAAAGGACTGCTGTCTTTGTAATGACCTTCTCGATATTTGAGCCCGAAGGATCAGATCCCGAGAGCGGGTCAACGTCTACCGCTACAGCTCCACCCTGCCTGCGAGCACGCTCTTGAGCTGCGCGTTCCTCGTTAGGATGACCTGTCTCGTCTACCTTGGTAAACAACTCTTCAGCTGCGTCAGCGTCAAGCGCGCCCTTCTGGCGACGCGCGAAGCGTGAACGTTCTGCATCATCTTTAGCCATGTAGCTCTCTCATTCAACCTGCATAAACACGCTTTCAAGTGTGCGATGCGTTGACTTTTGATCTTTGGTTACGAGCCGTCGGTTTGCAAACTGCAAGCTGCAAACCGCGTTTCGCAAAGCACCTAATGCTCTATTTTACCGCCTTGCGAGATTTGGCGCACCACCAAACTGCATTTGATAGTAATGAGCGTAGATTCCGCCCTTTTCTAGCAGTTCATCGTGGGTTCCGCGCTCAACTGCACGACCGTGGTCGATGGTAATAATCTCATCAGCGCCCATAATTGTCGAAAGTCGGTGGGCAATGACCAGTGTAGTTCTATTCTTTGCCAGCTCAGAAAGGGATTCCTGAACTGCACGTTCGGACTCGTTGTCCAAAGCAGAAGTAGCCTCGTCCAGGATGAGCAGCGGAGGATTCTTGAGGAACACGCGCGCAATGGAAATGCGCTGCTTCTGTCCACCGGAAAGTCTTGTTCCACGCTGTCCTACCTGCGTATCATATCCGTCAGGCAACGACTCGATAAACTCAGCGATGTTTGCGCGCTTTGCGGCAAGCGCAATATCGGCTGCGGAAGCTTCAGGGCAACCGTATGCAATGTTCTCCGCAATGGTGCCGTCAAAGAGATACACATCCTGCTGGACCATACCAATTGCCGATCGCAAGCTGTGCTGCGTAACGGAGCGAATGTCCTGGCCGTCAATGGTGATGCTTCCGCTTGTAACATCATAGAAGCGTGGCAATAAAGCGCAGGTAGTGGACTTGCCTCCACCAGAAGGTCCAACCAGCGCAACGGTTTTTCCGCTCTCAATATGAAGGTTCAAGCCGTCGATAACGTCTTCGGCGTTGTTGTAAGAGAAATGAACGTCCTGGTAGATGATATCGCCAGCAGTAATCTGAATATCGTGAGCATCAGGCGCATCTTGAATATCTGGCTGAGTCTCAAGAATTTCCGAGAAACGCTTAAAGCCCGCAAGACCCTTCTGGAACGTCTCAGTAAAGTTCAGAATGTTCATGATTGGCGTGGTGAACAGCGAGATGTAGAGCGCATACGTAGCCAGGTCAATGGCTTGCATCTGACCCTGAGCAATCATCCAACCGCCCAAAACCAACACGACAGTGTTCAAAACGCCCATCATGCCAGAAATAGCAGCCTGATATCTGCCCATTGCGTGGTACATGTTGGCTTTGGAATCCAAGTATGCGGAGTTGCTTGCCCTAAATTTCTTGCGCTCGTGATCTTCTGCCGCAAAACCCTTAACCACGCGAATACCAGAAAGTGAGTCTTCTAGCTGGGTATTTACGTCGGAAATGCGCATGCGATTCTCTTTAAAAATACCGCGCATGTGCATGTTGGCAAAGAAGTTGAACACCACTAACGCAGCAGCAATTCCGGCGAGCACCAGCGTAAGAGGCACGTTAATAAAAGCCAGAATGACAAAAGAACCAGCAATTTCAAGCAAGCCAATAATCAGGTACTCGGGGCCGTGGTGCGCCGTCTCAGAAATGTCAAACAAGTCAGATACCAGGCGACTCATCAGATCGCCCGTCTTGTGACGGTCGTAATACGAGAAACTCATGCGCTCATACGCGTCAAACAGGTCTTCTCGCATCTTGCTTTCCATGCGGGCACCCATGATGTGTCCCCAGCTAATAACAAAGTAGCGGCACAGAAAGTGGACAAAGTACATGACCACGAGGCCAACGGCAATAAATACCAAGCTGCCAAGAATGGCATCTTTACCCTGCGTAAACAGTCCCTTTGTGAGCAATCGTAGAATTTGAGGGAACGCCAGCTCGATGCAAGCCAAAATGATGGCGCAGATAGTGTCCAGAATGAACAGGTGCTTTTGCGGAGCGTAATAAGAAAGAAAACTGGCAAACAGCGATTTGCGGTGTTTGCCAGGGACGTTGTTACCAGGTACAGGGCGAGAAGAACGATCAAGCATGCGTAATTACTCCATAGGCAATCGGTGTGAAATTGAATCGCAGATAAGAGCTCCAATGATAGTCTTTGCGTCCTCGATTTTGCCATCGAGAACAGCGTCTACCAGCTCAGATAGTGGAACAAGATCAACGTTAATGAATTCGTCAGCATCTGGGTCTGACCCCTCAAAGGTCAGCTCAGTTGCCATGTAAAGGTGAATAAGCTCGTCAGTAAAACCATCGGAAGTAGCGGTGGTGGTGAGAAAAGCCATCTTCCCCGCCTTCATTCCTGTCTCTTCCAGCAGCTCACGATGGGCACAATCCAGAGGATCCTCACCTGGGTCAAGCTTTCCCGCAGGTAGCTCAACTGTTACACGACCAAGCGCAGTTCGATACTGACGAACCAGGCAAATTCTGCCCTCATCAGTCAGCGCAACAATAGCCACAGCTCCTGGATGACGCACAACATCGCGAAGAGCAGTGCGTCCATCAGGGAGAGAAACACGAAGACGATTCACGTCAAAAATGCGACCAACCCAGACGGTATCCTCAGAGAGAGGCTTTTCTTCCAGAGAGGCATCACGTGCATCTTCTGTACCTGCGACAAAGCTGCGTTTTTGTGGCTCACCTGAATGATGATAGGCAGCATCACCCACAGCAACACGCTCTCCATCATAAGTAAGCGAATTAACCGCTGAGTGCAAATCATTACGAGCAGAGTCAAACACCTCTGGAGTTACCTGCATGTCAGCGTCAAGAATCTCTGGCTCAGTAGGCTGCATGTCATCAAACACATCGTTGAACTGCACACTGCTCTGATTGCTGTTCCAAGCGCCGTCCTGCACGTTGGTTTTCTCGTCATTTTGATTTGCCATAGCCACTAACCTCAATTATTTTTCTGGACGGCCCTGAAGAGCCTTAAGTCCAATATCGTGCCTGAGCTGCTTACCTTCAAAGTTGATCAGATCACAGGCCTCGTATGCACGAGCGCGCGCCTCCTCAAAAGTTGGAGCAAGCGCAGTAACGTTGAGCACGCGACCGCCAGCAGTAACAATCTTTCCGTCTTCAGTCTGAGCAGTTCCTGCGTGATAGACAGAGACGCCCTCAAGCTGCTGAGCAGCCTCGATACCAGTAATCTCCTTACCCTTCTCGTAGGAGCCAGGATATCCAGCACTTGCAAGAACAACAGAAACAGCAACTGTATCCGACCAGGAAACCTGCTGATGACGAAGGGTGCCGTTGTCACAAGCCATCAAAATTGAAACCAAGTCTCCCTCAAGGCGAGGCAACACAACCTGAGTCTCTGGATCACCAAAGCGAGCGTTGAACTCAAGAACCTTAGGACC
>CALKRF010000138.1 GCA_937990665.1 uncultured Atopobium sp. | reverse complement strand
GCGAGAATCAACCAAGGGTAAGAGATCAAGAAACATAGCCATTACAGATTCTGACATCAGCTTTATTAGCGACTACATGAAGCTTCAGAAAGCCCATATTGCCTTTGTAGAGTCTTCTACACCGTTAATTAGTCTTGATGGCTCATACATGCGACCTACGAGCGTCTCGAGGTCATTTACACGTATGAGGCGCACTCTCCAGCTACCTCAAGGCATTACGTTTCACTCACTCAGACATACTCATGCGTCTTGGTGTTTGGCAAGTGGTGTTGATTTGAAGACTCTTTCAGAGCGTCTTGGCCACGCTGACCCAGCAACGACATTGAGAATCTATTCTCATTTGCTTCCTGGACGTGACAGGGGAGCGGCAGAAGCGTTTGGAGACGCTCTGAGAACTATTGAGCAAAGAGATTTCTAATCGTTCCATGCTTTAAATGCTTGTTGCAATTTGTTGCAATTAGCAATTTTTAATCAAGTTGAGTTCTACCAAAAACGTTCATTCAACTTGGAAATTCTTTTTATCCCTTAGTGAGTGCTAGATAAGAAGTAATTATCAGACAATTAGAGAAAGGCAGATACTAGCATGGCTATTAGTAAAGTTACAAAGGATCTACGTAGCTTGCTCGATGCTCAAAATATTCCTTGGGAAGACCATTCTGGGTTTACCACTGAGCGAACTTGGATTCCGTTAGATGATGGGTCAGTACTTTGTTGTATGTGCTCTTACTACGTAACGCCAGGTGGCATTGAATGCGGCATCTCGTCAGGATTTCCACTAAAGCTTGAAGTTTCTATTATTCATTCGATAGATGATTATGCGTTCGGTCCTGGAGCGACTAAAACACCTGAAGAGATTTTGGAGGTGTTGGGCAGACATGGAACGAAGTAAGCACTGCCAAGAACTGTGTGACGCTCTAGAGCTTTATGGGAAGACGTGGACTGACCGCAGCAACGCTTGTGTTGAGCACATTTATTTCAAGTCTCGAGGCAACTGGGTTTCAGTTT
>CALKRF010000137.1 GCA_937990665.1 uncultured Atopobium sp. | reverse complement strand
ACGCGGCGACCTGCGCATGCCGTCCGACGCTTCTAGCTCGCTTTGGCTCTCTGAGCTGGAGAGCTTGGAGGCGTAAGCGCGCGCGATAGCGCGTAGCGCGGCAGATCGTAGCGTGGTAGGACGTATTTCTTAGACGTTCAGTACCCGGCTATTCATGTATGTGAATAGCCGTGTACTTTTATGCAGGTTAATTTTTGCTTTGGGTGGGGAAGAGGTGGTTTTGCCCAAAAAATGACTTCCAAGTGGTAAAAAATGCGTTTAGTTGGAGAATTCATAATTCTGTATAAAGCGTTTCCTCAGGTGATTGAAATTTTTGCAGCTTGAATTCTCAAAGCAAGTGCAACGTTTGGTGATGGTAGACTTCCCAAGGGCACTTCCAACCCAGACGCTTACGTGGCCTTAAATTGAGTTCATTATATACTGCCTCAATCTCTCTATCACTAATCGATGAGAGGTCTGTGCCTTTTGGAAAATACTCTCTGATGAGACCGTTAGTATTTTCATTGGTACCTCTTTGCCAGGGATGATGTGGAAGACAGAAGTAGATACTTACTCCAATAGCTTCTTGAAGCTCTGCTGCACGAGCAAACTCAGATCCACGATCAAGCGTTATGGTTTTTACTACCTCACCTCTCAAAGCTTGCTGTATAGCTACATTGACATCAGCACTAGACCCTGATGCAGCTTTTCCACCAACAAGGTAGCCGCTCATACGGTCAACTTGTGTGACCAGGCGTGGCCCTTTGGCTTTACCGATGACAGTATCTCCTTCCCAGTCTCCAATACGTTGGCGATCTGCAACCTCTTTTGGTCTTTCGACAAGTTCATGAGTTATCCGTATTTTGCCTCTGCGCTCTATGAGGTGTTTTGTATGTCGTCGTTTACCTCGGTGTCTAAGTCTTCTACGTACAGACTGTACACCTGGAAGTTCACAGTCTAGTTTCCCTGAGTGTATGGCTCTATATATAGTGCTACAGCTGACAGGAGCGTATGAAAGTTCTAAGTGTAGTCTGCCTGCAATCTGCTCAGGTGAGAAGTGGCGACTACAGATAAGAAAGACAATACGTGCACGAAGGCTTGGATCATCGAGTAGGGTGCGTTTCTTGCAAGCCTGACGTCGAACATCGGTTTTTCTCTGGGCAGTCGAGGCCCTATAGCAAAGATGCGCTACTCCAATGATTGTCCAACCGTTTCTTTTAATCTCCCGTGAAATACTTGATTTGTTCCGTCCGAGCTTACGAGCAATCTGGCTTATACTTTCATGATTTTTCCACCAGACCATAATGTCTTCGCGCTCTTCAATGCTAAGATGGCTATAGTGACCCATGCAAATCCTTTCAATGATCGTTGTCGTAAGCGCCATTGTAGACCCATGGGTCACTACCTTGTCTTTTGTTGTTGCACTAGCAATGAGAATTCAAGGGCAAGAATTACAGATTCTTTGCAGAAATCAGGCGCGCTTGCGGTCACGAACTTG
>CALKRF010000136.1 GCA_937990665.1 uncultured Atopobium sp. | reverse complement strand
TTTGGGAGGAGACTCTGATGGCATTTCTGCTTAAGGGCGCGCGTGTTGTAGACCCGCAGCTTAATCTTGACGCGGTACTGGACGTCCGTATTGACGGAGAAACCATTGCTGAAGTCGCAGCTACGGTTAAGCCTCAAGAGGGTGATACCGTTATTGATGCAAAGGGCAAGGTGCTGACCCCTGGCCTTGTTGATATGCATGTTCACTTTAGAGATCCTGGCTTTGAGTATAAAGAGACCATTGAGACGGGCTCTAGAGCTGCGGTTCATGGCGGCTTTACTGATGTTGCTACTATGCCAAACACCAATCCTGTCACCGATAACGGGCCTGCTGTTCGCTTCCAGATTGACCGCGGTAATGAGGTTGGTCTCATTCACGTCCGTCCTATGGGTGCTTTAACCAAGGGCTCTAAGGGACAAGAGCTTGCTGAGATTGGCAACATGGTTGATGAGGGAGCATCTGCATTCTCTGACGACGGCCACGGCGTTCAAAGCGCTGGTATGATGCGTACCGTTATGGAGTATGTCTCCCAGTTTGACCGCGTTGTTGCTGCTCACTGTGAGATTGAGTCCATCAGTGCTGGTGGCGTTGTTAACGAGGGTCGTGCAAGCACGCGCCTTGGCATGTTTGGTTGGCCAGCACTTGGCGAGGAGCTGGAGATTTCCAGAGACATTGATCTTTGCCGTCTTACCGGCTGTCCTCTGCATATCTGCCACATTTCAACGGGCAGGGGAGCAGAGCTGGTACGTGCAGCTAAGAAGGAAGGCTTGCCTGTTACTGCAGAGGTTTGCCCTCACCATCTCTTCTTGTCTGAGGATGACATCGCTGATACGTATAACACCAATCTGAAGATGAATCCACCGCTCAGAACAGCTGAGGATGCGCTCGCTCTTCAGGCAGCGGTTGCAGACGGTACAGTTGACTGTATTGTTACCGACCATGCACCTCATGCAGCTCATGAGAAGGACTGTGAGTGGGAAATCTCTTACTTTGGCTGCATTGGCCTTGAGACCTCGCTGCCTTTGATGGTTACCAATATGGTGCGCACCAATAAGCTTTCTTACACTGGTCTTGTTCGCGCAATGGCCGTTAATCCTCGTCGTATTCTGCGTCTTGAGCCTGTTAAGATTGCTGCAGGTTACAAGGCTGACCTGACCCTTTTTGACCCAGAAAAGAAGGTTCAGATTACGACAGAGTATTTTGAGAGCAAGTCCAAGAACTCCGCCTTCATTGGCGCTGAGCTCTATGGTGTTGCAACAGATGTGTTTGTTGATGGCAAGCGAGTTCTTGCCAATGAAGTAGTTGTTCCTGGAGGGGAAAAGTAATGCCACTACGTGGAAATGTACAGGTATTTGACTTTACGGTTTTGAGTAATACCCAGGTTGCCCAGAATCTGTATAGAGCCCAGCTCAAGGTACCAGGTCTTTGTAAGTCTCTAGCGCCTGGTCAGTTTGTAAACGTTAATGTTCCAGGCGATAAGCGCCACATTCTTCGCATCCCACTGTCCTTCTCGCTAGCTGATAAAGCAACCGATACGCTCGAGCTTATCTACGCAACGGTAGGCGAGGGTACATGCAGGCTTTCTCAGATGAAGCCTGGTGACGCCAGTGACATGACTGCTCCTTGTGGTCGTCCCTGGCGGCTTAACGCTTCTAGTAAGACAAGTGTGCTGGTAGCAGGTGGTGTGGGTATCACGCCAATTATCGCAGCAGCTCGTAAGCTTACCGAGCTGGGTGTTGAGTTTGACGCGGTTATTGGCGCACAAACTGCCGAGAAACTCTTTGGAGAAGAAGATCTTCTCGCCTTGGGCGCACAAAACGTGTACGTCACAACGGATGACGGTTCTAAGGGTACCAAGGGCTTTGTAACAGCAGCTTTGGAGGAACCTTTGAGCCAAGGTGTTTGGGACGCTGTGTATACCTGCGGGCCAGAGCCTATGATGAGAAGCGTGGCTAAGCTTGCAATTGCCAACAACGTTGCCTGCCAGGTTTCTATGGAGCGTATGATGAGCTGTGCCTTTGGTGCATGCAACACCTGCAATGTCCCACTTGCTAAGGGCGGCTATGCGTCTGCTTGCATGGTTGGACCTGTCTTTGAGGCAAAGGAGATCGCATGGTAGATCAGGTGAACATGGCCGTCAATCTTGGCGGTATCCAGATGAAAAATCCTATCAACACTGCTGCGGGTACCTTTGGCTATGGCTGGCAGTTTGAGGGTTTCTACGACGTTTCTCTGCTTGGCGCCATCACTATGAAGGGTGTTGCTCGCGTTCCTTGGGAAGGAAACCCAGCTCCTCGTATGTGCGAGCTCAACGGCGGCATGATGAACAGCGTTGGCCTTGCCAATCCTGGAGTGGACGATTTTATCGCCCACACTGATGACTACATGAAAGATCTTGAAGGCCGTGGTACGCGCGTCATCATGCAGATGGCGGCACACTCCGTTCAGGAGATGATTGATGTTGTCGAGCGCCTTGAAGAGCTTAATCCACACATCTCAGCCATTGAGCTTAACGTGAGTTGTCCAAATCTCGAGAAGGGCGGTAAGCCCCTCGGTGGTACTCCAGAGCAGGCCACAGAGATTATGAAGGCAGTACGTCCTCTGACAAACCTTCCCATCTTGGTCAAGATGGCTCCTGTCAACGTTGCCGAGATTGGTAAGGCTTTTGAGGCCGCAGGCGCTGATGGTCTTACGCTCATCAACTCTATTCCAGGCATGTCAATTAACGTCCACACAAGAAAGAGCAGGCTCTCTAAGCCAACTGGCGGTCTTAGTGGTCCTCTCTGCCATAACGCTGCAGTTCGCATGGTTTGGGAGTGTGCTCAGGCAGTCTCCATTCCTATCTGCGGCGTTGGTGGCGTAGAAACAGGCGAGGACGCTGCAGAGTTTATCCTTGCGGGCGCTACGGCTGTCTCGGTGGGTTCTGCAAACCTTTACGACCCAATGTGTGCTCCACGTATTCTGAATGAGCTTAAGGACTGGGCAAAGTCTCAGGGAGTATCTGACATCCACGAGCTGATTGGAGCTGTTGAATGCTAACAGACGAGCAGGCACGCGACGCAGTTATTGTTGCGCTTGATTGCACAAGAGAAAGAGCTCTGGAGCTCACCGATCTTCTCGCCGGCCATGCACGCTGGGTTAAGGTTGGCATGACGCTTTTTTATCGCTACGGACCCTCGATGGTAGATGAGATGCATGCACGTGGCTTCAAGGTGTTTCTTGACCTCAAGGTGCATGACATTCCATTCCAGGTCAAAGGTGCTGTCCACTCTGCATCGCTTTCTGGTGCAGACATCTTATCTATCCATGGACTGGGAACCGCTCAGATGATCTCTGCTGGTCGAGAGGGTGCAGAAGAGGCTGCAGCAGAGCGTGGCGTAGATGAGTCTGGCCGCACCAAACTAGTGGCTATCTCTGTGCTTACCAGCATGGATGAGGACGCGCTCCACTCCATTGGCGTAGACGGATCTATTAAGGACGAAGTTGCTCGTTTGGCGTCTCTTTCTTATCACGCTGGTGCCGACGGAATTGTCTGCTCACCTCAGGAAGCACAGGAGATGAGAGAGCTTTTGGGACCAAATGCGCTCATTGTGACTCCTGGAGTTCGTCCAGAAGGTGCCGAGAAGGGCGATCAGGTCAGAATTTCCACACCTTCAGCTGCAATTCAGGCAGGAGCAAGCAAGTTAGTAGTTGGTAGGCCGATTACCAGCGCAAATGATCCTGTCGAGGCTTTTGAAAACATAATTTCAGAGCTTAAAAATTAACAAAAGTTTTTGGAATTATGGTGAACAGGTGGTTTTTGATGCGGAAATATTAAAAAACCCCTTGTAAATAACGTGTTATGTGGCAAACTATTTTGCTGAAGTGCAAAAGGCACATTAAATTGAGTTTCGTATATGAAGTACGAAAACGATGTTTGGAGGAACAATGGCTCTACCTACACTTACCGATGAGCAGCGCAAGGCAGCACTTGAGAAGGCAGCTCAGGCTCGTCACGCTCGTGCAGAGCTTCGCGAGAAGGTTAAGACTGGTAAGGTCTCCCTTAAAGAGGTCCTTGATTCTACCGATCCTATTGCTGAGCGTATGAAGGTTTCCGCTCTTATCGAGTCCCTTCCTGGCTATGGCAAGGCAAAGGCAGCAAAGATTATGGACGAGCTCGGAATTTCCGCAACTCGCCGCGTTAAGGGCCTTGGCGCTCGTCAGCGTGAGCAGCTCCTCGAGGCACTGACCAAGTAGTGGCTCGTTCAGCCAAACTTTTTGTAGTATCTGGACCGTCAGGTGTAGGAAAAGGAACGCTTGTCTCTCTGTTGAGGGACAAGCGCCCAAACCTAGGCCTGACGGTTTCGGCTACTACGCGCTCTCCACGACCAGGAGAAGTCGATGGAGTTGCGTATTATTTTCTCTCCGATGAAGAATTTAAAAAGCGCGTTGATGCTGGTGAATTCCTTGAGTGGGCTCATGTTCATGGCCATTGCTATGGCACGCTCAAATCCGAGGTTGATCGCCTGATTTCTGCAGGTCAGTCTGTTGTTCTTGAGATTGACGTTCAGGGTGGACTTATGGTCCACAAACAATATCCCAACGCCATTCTCGTCTTTATTAAGCCACCTTCATTTGAAGAGCTTGAACAGCGTCTTAGAGGTCGCGGTACAGAAGACGAGAAGACCATTTCTACGAGACTTTCTAATGCTTCGCGTGAAATGGAGCATGCAAACGACTATACTGTTTGCATTGTGAACGACAACCTTGAGTCTGCTCTGAGCAAGCTCGAGGAAGTTTTTGATGACTATGAATCAGACGGAGGTCAGCTTTAATGTCTGTTATTAAGCCTGAGATTGACAGCCTGCTTGAGAAGACTGAGCAGAATCCATTCTTGCTTTGCTCTCTTGCTTCTAAGCGTGCTTGCGATATTAACAATATGCTTCACGGTCAGCACCTGCGTGTAACCGCTGTTCAGGATTTTGATGACATTACTACTGTTGCAAGTGGTAAAGATTCTGTCTCTATTGCTATGAAAGAGATTAACGACGGTACCCTTGGCTTTGTTAAAGATTCTTTTGACGAGGCAATTAAGGGCGAGAACACCATCGTTTACTAAGAGTTATGACTGAAAGAGTATGTCTGGTTCACTACCACGAAATTGGTTTAAAGGGTAAGAACCGATCCACTTTTGAAAATCAGTTGGTAACAAATTTGCGACGAGCCCTCCGACACTTTCCAGTGGCGGGGGTTTCTCGCATTTCTGGCTACCTTCTTGTAGAAACCACTGATAAACAAGCAACTGAAGAGCTGCAACATGCCGTGGCTCAGGTTCCTGGTGTTGCTCGCGCTTCTTTGGCGTATCGCTGTGGCTTAGATGAGCAGGAGTTTTGTAACGCCGCCGTGAAGGCGCTGGGGGAGTCCGGTGACTTTACTACGTTCAAAGTGCATGCTCGCCGTTCCTCAACGGTCTATCCAAAGCATTCCATTGAGATTAACCAGCTTGTAGGCGCAGTACTTTGTGAGAACTTCCCTGATAAAAAAGTTCAGATGCATAATCCGGATATGACGGTCTATGTGCATGTTGTTCAGGGTAACGCATATGTTTATGCTGCATCTATTCACGGCGTTGGCGGTCTTCCTGTTGGCACCGCTGGCAAAGTAGTATCGCTTCTTTCAAGCGGTATTGATTCTCCTGTTGCAACATGGATGGTTGGTCGCAGAGGTGCTACGGTTATTCCAGTTCACTTCTCTGGCCGCCCTATGACTTCCGATACCAGCGAATATCTGTGTCAGGATATTATTGAGGCACTTGAGCCTGCTGGTCTTATTGGCAGAATGTATGTTGTGCCTTTTGGCGAGCATCAGCGTGAGATTTCTCTTGCTGTTCCACAGGCTCTTCGTGTCATTATGTATCGTCGCGTGATGTACATCATTGCGCAGAAGATTGCAGAGCTTGAGGGCGCTAAAGCGCTGGTAACTGGCGAGTCACTTGGCCAAGTTGCTTCTCAGACGCTGGATAACATTGCTGCTGTCAACGAGGCAGTTACCATACCTGTTTTGAGGCCTCTGATTGGCTCTGACAAGCAAGAAATCATCCGTCGCGCCCAAGATATCAATACGTTTGATATCTCAACGCAGACGGCTCCTGATTGCTGCACACTGTTTATGCCTCGCAGACCCGAGACTCACGCAAGAATGCGAGAAGTGCTTGAGGCATGGAATTCTTTTGATCATGAAGCCATGATTGATGACCTTATGCAGCATATTGAGTACATTGACTTTAGTCAGTGTCCTTCATATAAGCCACCAAAAACACTTGCCGCTCGTCATAAAGAGCTTGCTCCTGCAGAGTTTATTACTGACTAGGATATTCCTGCAGATCAAAGGCTTTGATGGCTTTGCTTAGATGCATTTTAAGAATCCGTCCCGTGAAGGGGCGGATTTTTTATTTGAGTGGATTGATAATCTTATTTAGGACAATTTTGTTGATTTCAGTTTGCTTCACTTATCTGGAAATTGTTTATAACTGTGTCAAATTACCAGCAATTTTAGGACAAGATCACTAGATAAATAGTTAAAAGTCGCGTTTCTTATTAACCTAATAGTTGAATATAAATCTGAGGTGATTGTATGGCTCAGATTTCAAATAACCGCACTCAAATAATTAATAAATTGATGAGAAGGTCTAACCTCTCTAAGCAGCAACTCTTAGCGGTTTTTGCTGTGGTTGTCCTAGGCATTGTTTCAGTAGTTGTATTTATTGGGATGATAAGCGCTGGAACATCAGAGTCTTTTGACAGGTCACATAATCAAGCAAGCTCTACACAGGGAGCGATTGTTGCGGAAAATCCACAGCACTCGCAAGAGGATAAGACTGTAGAACAACCGGGAGATGACCATAAGATTAAAGAAGCATCTCCTCAAATGATGGTTCATGTTGATGGAGCCGTTAAATCACCTGGTCTGTATGCACTTCAGATGGTAAATCCCCGTGTAAACGACGCAATTCAAATAGCAGGTGGCTTGACTGAAGATGCCAACAGTCAAGGCATTAATCTAGCGTCTCCTGTTGAAGATGGTCAAAAAATTTATATTCCTCGAAAGGGAGAAGAGGCGCCGCCAGAGATTTTGCAGCCAGATCAAAATAAAGCCACGAGCAACAATCAGACAGATAAGAAAAGTGACAAAAAGACAGTTGTAGATATTAATCGAGCAACCGTAGAAGAATTTACCAAGCTTCATGGCGTTGGAGAAGGATTGGCTAAGCGAATTGTTGCAGACAGACAAAAGAATGGACCCTTTAAGACCACTGAAGATTTGATGCGCGTTTCTGGTATTGGTCAGAAAAAGTTTGATCAGCTTAAGGACAATATTCGTGTCTAAGACGATGGAGCAGCCTTCTCGCCCTTTTATTCCATATAGCCTCTGTACCTTGCTTTTTGTTTGCTTATGGCTTCAAGTTTTTATTGCAAAAAGCGCAACGCTCAATACTGCTCTGATTCATATTCTAGGAATCTGTGCGGCTGCTGCTTTAGGATTTTGGTATGTAAAGCATGCGCATACCAGCATTATGACTGTTGGGGTAGTTTTACTCTTACTTGTAAGTATTCTTATCAGATCTTCTTTTATATACGACAGTCAAATGGCATCAGTGAATCTTTTAGAGTCAACTTCCATACATGATTTTGAGCTAGTTGTTTCAAGAGATTTAGTCTACAAAAATCATGCATGGACTGGTCAGGCGTCTGTCTTTTACCAAGGTGGCTGTATCGGGTCTGTTGGCATACATGCCAAAGAACCAATCTTACGAGAAACACATCTGTGCTGCGAAGGGAGGTTTACTCGGTATAAAGATAAAGAGTTTTCAGAAGAACAATTTAAGAGGGGAGTACTTGGTTCAATTCAGATAACCAAGGTAAATTCCACAACTCATGATGAGGGAATTGTTGGGGAAGTTGCTCAATTTAGAGAAAGCTGCATTTCTCAACTTCAACCAGAGGCGAGCTTTGGTCGAGCATTAGCTGCGTGTGGCCTTTGTGCCTATAGACCTAGCTTGTATAGTTTTAACATTCCTCGGATATTTATGCGCTGTGGTCTTATGCACCTTATAGCAATATCTAGTTGTCACATAGTAATTCTCTCTACCTTTATTGATGCTTTGCTTAAAAAGTTGACGTTAAAACCACTTTTGAGAGGAGTAGTGAATTTATTTCTACTCAGTAGTTACGCACTTTTTTGTGGATTACCTGCGTCTGCAATAAGGGCAATACTTCTTGTTGAACAAAAATACGTTATGCATTGTGTTGGCAGGAAACAACACACGTTATCAGCTGTTTCTACAATGGCTCTACTCATGCTCTGTGTTGATCCGCAGCTGAGCGTAAACATTGCTTTTACCTTGTCACTAGCTTGTATTTTTGGAATAAATATATACGGTGGTCTAGCTCAGTACTATGCAAAAATTGCCTTTCACTTATCTGGCTATGGAAAAGTGCAGAAGGTTTTGAGAAAACCGTTTTCTCATGTACGTAACACTATGTGTGCAACAACAGTTGCTCAGCTCTCATGCCTTCCAATTTCATGTGTGTATTTTGGTCACTTTTCGTTACTTGCACCTCTCTCAAGTGCCTTAATTACAAGCTTGTTTTCTCTTCTGAGCTTGTTTGGAATTGGGGTACTAGTTTTTAGTGGCTTTAAGCCAGTTCAAGATATTGCTCTTTTTCTAGTTGATTCTCTTGGTCAGCTTATAGAGATTCTCGCTTCTTTTTTATCTGAAAGATCTTTTGCAAGTGTGCCGTTAACTGACATGAGTTGGATAGTTTCATTGCTTGTGTTTGTGGCAATGGTGGTGCTCTATTTGTTTTGGCCTAAGGGAAAAAGAGCGGTTTTAGTTGGCATATGTTCAATGGTAGTTATGCTTATTTTGGGTTTAAGTATCTATTGGAGGTTTTTCTCGCCAACAAGGATTTGTGTGATGGATATTGGTCAGGGAGATGCCATATTGCTGAGCGATGGCGCGCACTCCCTGCTTGTAGATACAAGCGTGGGAGATGTAGTTAACGATGCCTTGGAGCGACAACACATTTCATATCTTGATGCAATTTTGCTTACACACCTTGATGAAGACCATGCTGGTGGCGTGAGGTATATGGTTGGCTCGGTAAAGGCGGGTCGGGTATTAGTTGGAGAAGGAATAACAAAGCAAGAAAAGCCTGAGTTACAAAAAGCCATTCAGAGGATTTCTGGTAGTGGTTCTTATGAAGTTTTATATGGTGATGAATTTGATGTAGGTCGCTTTCATGTCCGGGTGGTGTGGCCACATAGGGGATATAAAGCTAAAGAAGCTAATAATGCATCGGTTGAGTTGTACGTAACGTATAACGATGGTCAGAATACCCTAACTACGCTTTTAACGGGAGACGCTGAAAGAGATCAAACAAAAGAGACGGTAACATCGGGTGATGTCGGCGATATCGATTTTTTGAAAGTTGGACATCATGGAGCGGCAAAGTCACTTTATCCAGAAACTGCTCGTGCGCTAAAACCAGAGGTAGCGGTTGCAAGTGCTGGAAAGAATAATCGTTATGGACATCCTAAACAGGAAGCAGTGGATATCTTAGAGGGTGTTGGTGCAAGATTTTATTGCACAAAAGATTATGGAGACGTCACCGTATTTCCCGGAGAACATGGACCTAGGGTGAGCGTGCAACATGCTAAAGTAGATACAGAATTAGAGGAGGAAAAAGATGGCGGAGCAGGCTAAGTTACTAGCTGCATATTTGGCTGTTGGCCCTGATGAGATGAAGCGTGCAAGGGCTATTGATAAGCTTAAAAGCCGTCTTAACCAGAGCTTTATTACCTTTAACCTTGATGAGATTTCTGTAAGTGCTGAGCTGACTCCAGAATCTGTTTTGTCTTCTGCTCAAACACTTCCTATGGGTGATTTTAGGCGAATTGTTGTTATTGACGATGCTGGTAAATTGCCTAAGTCTGTATCAGAAGCTCTTGTCGAGTATCTTAAAAATCCTAATCCAACTACTACACTGATGCTTTCTGCACAGACGCTTGCAAAAACTACAAGACTTTACAAAGCAGTTGATGCATTAGGCAAGCTTGCAGTTATTAATTGTGGTGCAATTTCTCGAAAAGAATTGCCTAAATATATAGGGGATCTTGGAAGAAAGTACGGACTACAAATTCCTCTAAATGTGGCCAATGAGCTTATAAGTCGTGTTGGCGATAATACCACCATGCTTGATTCTCAAGTCAAATCCCTAGCAGCTCTGCTGGGTCGTCCTGGTGCAATTGACGTTCAGTTTGTAGAAACTCATGTTGCACGAGTGGTTGAGGTCAAGCCGTGGGATTTTCTCGACAGTTTGTCCGCGAGAAATGCTCCAAAGGCTCTGGAGCTTTACAGTCAGATGGATGAGTCGGGAGCTATTGGCAATCTATCGCTTATGACCGGACGTGTAAGAGAACTCATTTGCGCTAGGTCTATGGTCAAGCGCGGTACAGAACGGGAAATTGCCTCAGTTTTAGGTAAGCAGGACTGGCAAGTAAGAAATTATGCACGGTGGGCGCGCCAATTTGCTGATGGCGAGCTTGAGCATATTTTGAGTCTCTGTGCAGATGCAGAACGTGGTCTTAAGAGTGGAGAAGATAAAACAACCACAATGACCAAGCTTATCTTTGCTTTACGTGGCGTCTCAAATGTGTAGATTCAAAGAATTAAGGTAAGAAAAAACGGACTCCAAGGAGTCCGTTTTAAAAAGTTAAAAGTAGATAAGAGCTACTTAAGGGTGTTAACAAGCTTCTGAACGCCGCTCTTACGCTGAGCAGCCTGATTCTTGTGTACGATGCCCTTAGAAGCAGCCTTGTCAAGAAGACGGGATGCCTTGTTAGCTGCAACCTGTGCGTCCTCAAGCTGGCCTGCCTCAACAGCAGTACGAACTGCCTTAATAGCAGTCTTAAGCTCGGAACGGACAGCCTTGTTGCGCTGGCGTGCCTTCTCAGCGGTGAGAATACGCTTCTTCTGAGACTTGATGTTAGCCACGTGCGGTTCCTTTCGGTGTTTACTATGTGAGGCCTCTTCGCTGAGACACGTTTGAGGCAGCTTTAGAAGTATAGCACGAAGGGGGTACTTTACGCTATTATTTTCCTTATGAATACACAGGATACTTCACATATTCGCAACTTCTCTATTGTTGCGCACATCGATCACGGTAAATCTACCATCAGTGACCGCATTTTGGAGCTTACTCATACCGTTGAAGAACGTGATATGGAGTCACAGCTCTTGGACACTATGGACATTGAACGTGAGCGAGGAATTACCATCAAATCAAACGCTGTCCGCGTCATGTATGACGCAGATGATGGAGAGCGCTATCAGTTCAACCTGATTGACACTCCGGGCCACGTTGACTTTACCTATGAGGTCTCAAGGTCTTTGGCTGCCTGCGAAGGAGCGGTGTTGGTTGTTGATGCAACGCAAGGTGTGGAGGCTCAAACAGTCTCAAACGCTATGCTTGCCATGAATGCCAACCTGGATATTGTTCCTGCAATTAATAAGATTGATCTTCCGTCTGCTCGTCCTGAAGAGGTTCGTGCAGAAATTGAGGATGTTCTTGCAATCCCAGCTGATGATGCCGTATGCGTTTCCGGCAAGACTGGCGAGGGTATCCATGAGCTTCTTGAGGCTTTGGTGTACTTGGTTTCTCCTCCAAAGGGAGACCCTACGGCACCTCTTAAGGCGCTTATTCTTGACTCGTACTTTGACCAGTTCAGAGGTGTTGTAGCTACAGTACGTGTTTTTGACGGCTCAATCAAAGCGGGCGATCAGCTGCTTATGATGCAGAGCTCTACGCCTTTTCTTGTTGAGGAAGTTGGCGCTAAGAGGCCTCTTGAGATGGCTGTTGAGCAGCTTTCCGTTGGTGAGGTTGGCTATGTGGTAACTGGCCTCAAAGACCCTGAAGCTGTCCGCGTTGGAGATACGCTTACCTATAAGCAAAATCCTTGTGCAGAACCACTGCCAGGTTATCGTGAGGCAAAACCAATGGTATTTACCGGTCTTTTCCCGGTTGATAACAAACAGTACGAGAATCTCCGTGACGCACTTGATAAGTTGCACGTTAATGATCCATCTCTTACGTGGTCTCCAGAGACGTCTGTTGCTTTGGGATTTGGCTTCAGAGTAGGCTTTTTGGGTCTTCTCCACATGGAGGTTGTCAAAGAACGTCTTGAGCGTGAGTTTGACCTGGACTTGATTGCTACCAGTCCCTCTGTTGACTATCACGTATATAAGACCGATGGAACTATGATTGAGATTACCAGTCCTCAAGATCTTCCAGAGGTTACCAAGATTGACCGCATTGATGAGCCATACCTAAAGGCAAAGATTATTGTGCCTCCTGAGTTTGTTGGTACGGTTATGCAGCTTGTTGTTGATCATCGTGGTGTATCTGAAGACATGGTGTATCTGTCTGATAAGTCCGTCGAGATGATCTTTAGCATTCCTTTGGCCGAGCTTATCTTGGATTTCTTTGACCAGCTTAAGAGTAGAACCAAAGGTTATGCCTCACTTGACTATGAGTTTGATTCGTATCGTACTTCTGACCTGGTTAAGCTTGATATCTTGCTTGCTGGAGACGTTGTTGATGCGCTTTCGTTTATTGTTCACAAAGACAAAGCATATGATCTTGCTCGTGGTCTTTGCGACAGGCTTAAAGGCATTATTCCTCAGCAGCTCTTTGAGGTTCCTATTCAAGGTGCTATTGGCAATAAAATCATTTCTCGCTCTACCGTTCGCGCACGTAGAAAGGACGTCTTGGCTAAATGCTACGGCGGTGATATTTCCAGAAAGCGCAAACTGCTTGAAAAACAAAAAGAGGGTAAGAAGCGCATGAAGCAGATTGGCTCAGTCGAAGTACCTCAAGAGGCGTTCTTGGCTGTTCTCAAGGTTGATGACGAGTAGAAGGTATCTGTGGAATCGCTCCAAACTATTATTGCAACCTGTGCCCCTGAAGCTGGTCTTTCTTCTCGCATTATTCCTTTTGCGTCAGGTACTTCACTTAAGGAGCGCTTGTCTGCAAATCCTGTGCTTATGGCTCCTATGGCCGGCGTCAGCGATGGTGTGTATCGTACTATGGCTCGAGCGGGCGGAGCAGGTCTTGCGTATTCAGAAATGGTTTCTGTTGCAGGAATTCATTACGGTGGCGAGAAAACCTGGGAGCTTGTAGAGCCTCTTTCAACTGAGCCAGATATTGCTGTTCAACTCTTTGGTTCAAAGCCAGAGCAGTTTAAAGAAGCGTCAGCTCAGATTAGTGAACGCCTAGGAAATAAACTTGCTCTTATCGATATCAATATGGCTTGTCCTGTTCCTAAGGTTGTCAAAAAAGGGGAGGGCTCAGCCCTTCTCGATACCCCAGAGCTTGCTGCAGATCTGGTTAAAGCTTGTCTTTCTGAGGTTGCGGTGCCTGTTACCGTTAAGATTAGACGAGGTAGACGTCAGGATGAGGAAGTAGCTCCTGAGTTTGCTCGCGCCATGGAAGCTGCGGGAGCGTCTGCCGTTGCTATTCATGGCCGCTTTGCAACTCAGATGTATCGAGGACAGGCGGAGTGGGAGACCGTTAATAGAGTTTGTGATGCTGTTTCAATTCCGGTAATAGGCTCTGGTGACATGCTCTCTGCTGAAGCGGCGTCTCATGCCCTTACAGAGACAGGTGTGACAGCTGTAATGATTGCTCGTGGAACCTATGGTAATCCATGGATTTTCAAGAACACTCAAGCTTTAGTTGAAGGTCAAGCTCCACTTGTTCCAACACTAGATCAGATGCTTGCATCTTTTATGATGCACGTACGTTTACTTGACGCTGCCCACATTCATATTGCTCGCGCAAGAAGCCTCTCTACCTGGTATTTTAGGGGTATTCCAAACGCTGCCTATTGGCGCGGTAAGTCAGTAAGGTGTGTTACTGCTCAAGATTTCATTGATCTGGCGCTAGAGATTAAAGAAACCGTCAAGCAACTTGAGGGTGAGCAGGAATCTCATCAGCACAATCCATCTATGAGCTAGTGGTCTGTTGTGGATTCCTGGCAGTCTAAATACAATCAAACGGCTACCTCTGCACTTTATCTGCATATTCCGTTTTGTTCTCAAAAATGCTTCTATTGCGATTTCTCTTCTTGGTCTACAAGACAAGATGACAGTCGCATGAATAATTACGTTAAAGCACTTAAGCATCAGCTAGACGAGGCTGCCCAGCTTGGTCTGTTATCAGCCACAAAAACAGTTTATATGGGCGGTGGAACTCCCAGCTTACTTGGTCAGGGTGCGGTCGATCTGGCGCATCATACCTCATCTATTACACATTCTATTGAATTTAGTATGGAAGCAAATCCAGACTCACTATCTGAGGAACTTCTCGCTAGTCTTTCTGCAGGAGGAGTAACGAGAATTTCTTTGGGAGTTCAAAGTTTTAATGATAATGAGCTTAAGGAGCTTGGCAGAATTCATTCAGCTGATCTGGCATACGATGGAGTTTTAGCTGCAAAAGAGAGCGGCTACGAAGTGTCGGTTGATCTCATGTGCGCTATTCCTGAGCAAACAGAGAGTTCTTGGGAGTACACGCTTTCAAGGTTTATCTCGCTTGGGGTAAATCATGTGAGTGTCTATCCACTTACTATTGAAGACGGCACGGCATTAGCTAAGCAAACCCAAGATAAAGACATTCCATGGAATGCTTATGACGTGCAGGCAGATCGAATGCAAACGGCTTCAAAGATGCTTCAAGCAGCGGGATTTGAGCGCTACGAAGTGGCAAGTTATGCTCGCAATCAGAAAAGTTGCAAGCATAATAAGATATACTGGACAGGTGAGTCGTATCTTGGTCTAGGTACCAGTGCTGCAAGTATGTTGACAGCGTATGAGTATGATGCTCTGGCAAAGAAAAACATCTCTTTACCAACGCGACCACAAGACGCTATTCGTGTGCGACTTGTGGTGCTTGATTCTCCAAATAAAATTGCTGAAGGCGTATCGCTTTTCTCGACAGAGTTTGACGTTGAATTTTTGACCTACAGAGAGGCTGTGGCAGAAGATTTGATGCTCCATGTACGCCTCACAGAGCCAATTGCGCCTGCGCTTTTGGGTGAGTCTGAGCAGGTATTTGGTGCGTTAACTTTACAAGAAGTGTTTGATGCCTGTGTACAAGATGAGTTACTAGAATGCGTTGATGCAGCAGATTCTGGGATTAAGGCTTCATATAGGCCTACCAAGAAGGGCTGGCTGCTTGGAAACGAGCTTTATGGCCGTTTTTGGGAGTTAAGATAATGTTAGAAAAATTTATTTGATGCAGTTAGTATTTAATTGATGTTACAAAATAAAATGAATAATAAAAAAAGGATTGAAGAATGGCAGAAAAAAGACCTAGTTTTGATGATATTACATCTTTTGATGAGTTTAATAAGTATTACTGGTATCGTGAAGAACTTATGCAAATATGTAAGTCTTTAGGTTTAGAATATAGAGGTACAAAACGAGAACTCAATTATATTATCGAACAGTATTTTAAAGGTAATTTAATTAAGAAAAAACTTACAAAGAATAAAAAAGTTAATCAAAAAATTGTTACTTTAAATTCACCATTGCTTGAGTGTGGCTTCTCATTTAATTCAAAATTTAGAGAATATTTTTCTTCTTTAACAAAAGTTACACCATTTAAATTTACTGCTGATATGGCTGCTGCTTGGAGAAAAGTTAAGAGAGAGAACAATAGTTCATTTACAATCAGGGATTTGTTAAATGTATTTTATGGTGATTCAGATTATGCGAAATACGATAATTCGGCTTGTCAGTGGAATCAATTTTTAAAAGATTTTTGTACAGATGAAAATAGCTATAGCTATTCCAATAAATTAAAGGTGGCTTCTATTCTTTGGAAAGAAGTTAGAGATTCAAAAGGTGAAAAAACCTACTCGAAAGATTTATTAATTAAGTATGCACTTAAAATACGGGAATATCATAAGTAAACATTTGATAATCTTCTTTACTAGTAGTTTGAAAAAGTCATGAACATATTCGATAGTATGTCGAATTTTTATGTATGTAGTTAATGAATATTCTTAATGGGATTTGTACTGCATTAACTTCAAAACAAGTGGGTACACTTTCAAACGTTCTCATGATGCAGATTTAGGTATGGGTTGAATCGGAGAGATTTCATGGCTGCTATGAACGAAAAGGACTACTACACCATTCTTGGTGTTTCTGAGTCCGCGACAGCTGAAGAAATTAGAAAAGCTTTTCAAACTAAAGCTCGCAAGCTTCATCCAGACGTCAACAAAGAGCCTGATGCTGAAGAGCGTTTTAAAGAGGTCTCTGAGGCATATGCTGTTTTGTCAGATGCCGAGAAACGCCGTCGCTATGACGCAATGAGAAGCGGCTCTTTCTACGGCGGCGGTTATGGCCCCTCTGGTTATCCTGGTGGATCCACGTACGGAGGTTCTCCTTTTGAGGGAGGATTCCCGTTTGGCGATATTAACTTTAATAATTGGACTACTGGATCTCAAAAGCGCTCTCGCGCATATAAGCCTCAGACAGGTGCAGATATTGTCTACGACTTAACACTAAATGATACTGACGCTAAAAATGGTGTTAAGAAAGGCATCACGTATCAGCGTTTTGTAACCTGTGATGCTTGTGATGGTAAGGGATCTCAGCATAAGACTGAGGCAACCACCTGTCCTACCTGTCATGGAACAGGCCACATTGATATTGATCTTTCTTCCATTTTTGGAGTTGGAAAGTTTAGAGTTGATTGTCCAGAGTGCGATGGTGCCGGACACGTTGTACAGGACCCCTGTGATGTTTGTGGTGGTTCGGGACGTGTTTTATCTGCAAGTGAAATTATGGTTGATGTACCAGCTAATTCACATGATGGCGATCAAATCAGAGTACCTGGAATGGGAAATGCAGGAACAAATGGTTCTGCAACTGGCGATTTTATCGTAAATATCAAGGTTCCTTCAGAGCAGTTGACATTCCGTCAGCGCGCGGGAGCTCGTATTACTGGTATTACTGCAATGCTTTTAGTATTTGTGGCACTTAATTTGAGGTCACCGCTATTTGCCATTGTTTTGATTCCACTTTTGATATTTGGCATTAGAAATGTTCTTGCAGATGGCGTCAAGATGAACGCCGGCTGGTGGAGAAGCTTTGCGAATGCATTTGTTTCGGGAATCATCAATGGTGCCTTCTACTCAATTATTATTATGACTTTGTATGCTTGTACGGCCGGTTTGGGCCATGTTGGCTATATGGGAATTTAAGTTTTAGGTTTTACAAGGGGAGAGTTAGTAAGCGTGGCAGAGAAGAAAGACTTCTACGAGCTCTTAGGTGTTGCTCGTGATGCAGACCAAAAAACTATCAAGCGAGCTTTTTTAAAGCTTGCAAGAAAGCTGCACCCTGATGTTTCTGATGACCCTCATGCAGAAGAAAAGTTTAAAGAGGTAAACGAAGCTTATTCTGTACTTTCAGATGAGCAAAAGCGAGCCAACTATGACCGTTATGGTGATCCTAATGGTCCATCCGGTTTTGGCGGCGGCTATGTGGATATGTCAGATATCTTTGGCGGCGGTTTTGGTGGCTTTGGAGATATCTTTGATTCCTTCTTTGGCGGAAGCCATGGTGGCCGAGGTGCTGCTCAGCGTACTCGTGGTAGTGATATGGGAATTAGACTCTCTATCACTTTGGAAGAGGCTGCTGCGGGTGTTACAAAAACTATCTCGTATAACAGACTTTCTACCTGTGATGACTGTAATGGCACTGGTCTTGGTGAGGGCGGAAAAATTGAAGACTGTCCACGCTGTCACGGTACGGGCACGGTAGTCCAGGTTCAAAATACTGTCTTTGGCCAAATGCAGTCTCAGACAGTTTGTCCAGAGTGCCAAGGAACAGGTAAGAAGGTCGAGCATGCCTGCGAGACCTGTGGAGGTCAGGGAAGAACTCCTGATCACGAGCGTGTTTCTGTAGAAATCCCAGCAGGCGTTCATTCTGGTCAGTCAATTTCAATTACCGGCAAGGGCGAGGCTGGTGTCAGGGGTGATACCTCTGGTGACCTTATCGTAACCATTGAGGTTTCCCAGCATAAGGATTTTGAGCGCAGGGGAGACGACCTCTTTACCTCAGTGAGCGTTGATTCCCTTGAGGCAATTGTTGGTACTACCGTTACCATTGACGGAATTATCAAAGATGAAACTATTGAGATTTCTATACCTGCAGGTTGTAAGTATGGCCAGCAGCTAAGCGTGGCTGGTAAAGGCATGCCTCGTTTGCATACTAAGGCTCGTGGGAACCTTTACGTTCTGGTTCACATTGAGACTTCAACAGGACTGACCAAAGATCAGTTAGATACACTCACCTCACTTATTGATGAGCGTAAACAAAGTAGTGTTCAAGACGCTCAAGATGAGTCACACGCTGCTCAGTCTGAAGGCAGAGATTCTTCAGACCACAAAAATAAGAACGATAAAAAGGCTTCCAAGAAGAGGCGCTAATGGCTCATGGAATTGCGCTCATAAATCTTGGATGTAGAGTTAATCGCGTAGAGCTTGATTTAATGGCAGACTCTCTGCTCCGTATGGGATGCCGCATTGTTGAAGAGGATGAGGCTCAAGCTATTGTCATCAACACCTGCGCTGTCACTGCAGAAGCTGAGGCTAAGACGAGAAAAGCCGTGCGTAAAGCTGCGCTTATGCCAGGGGCTCCTCTTGTAGTTGCAACGGGTTGTGTTGCAAGTCTTTTTGCTGACGAGCTTGCCTCTCTTGCTCCTAACGTTGTGGTAGAAGCCGAGAAAGACAAAGTTGCAGATAGAGTTCTTGAAGAGCTAGGCTTTGCTCCAGAATCCGTAAGCGACGACGGACTTGTTATCTCCAAGCCAACTCCAACAGGTCGCACACGCCCTGGTATTAAGATTCAAGACGGTTGCGATAATCGTTGTACCTTCTGCATTGTCTGGAAGGCACGCGGTGCGGGAAAATCCCTTGATCCTCGTGAGGTTGTTTCGCAGGTAAAAGATGCTATGAGCAGGGGAGCTCAAGAGGTTGTCCTTACGGGAATTAATCTTGGTAGCTATAAGGCTCAACTTGAGGATGAGGGCGAGAAAACCCTCAGGCTCCCAGATCTTCTCGAGTATGTTCTTGAAAAAACAGAGGTAGGCCGCCTCAGGCTTTCTTCTCTTGAGCCACCTGATGTAAATGCTCGTTTAGTAGAGGTTATTGCTGCTTCCAACGGAAGAATTGCACCTTTTTTGCACATCTGCCTTCAATCCGGATGTGACGCTACGCTTGCACGTATGGGCAGGGTGTATAGGACAGAACTTTATCGCAACGCTGTTGAGGAAGCTCGCTCGGTACTGCCAACTATTGCTTTGGGAACGGACCTTATTGTTGGTTTTCCTGGAGAAACTGATAAAGAATTTGAAGAGTCATATGAGTTTTGTCGTCAGATGGGCTTTTCAAAGATGCATGTATTTAGGTATTCCAAGCGACCTGGAACGCCCGCGGCTACTGCTCCAAATCAGGTAGATCCAAAAGTGATGGCTGAGCGCGCAAAGAAAATGCGTGATCTGGGTAATGCTATGCGCTTTGAAGCTGCAAAGAAGCTTGTTGGTACCTGCGATAATGTGGTGGTACAGTATCCTGGTAGGGGAATTTCTGGCGGTCTTTTTGATGTCCAGGTTGATCCTACTATTGAACTTGATGAACTTATCGCTATGCGCTTCGATGAAGTTTTACCTAATGGAATGCTAAAAGCTACTCGTTTGTAAATTGGGGGAACATGGAGCCAACACAGATTCGCTTGACTATTCCTGATTCAGTGGATCCTCTGTATCTGACAGGTCCTGCTGATAGTTTGCTCAGAGAAATTGAAGCGTCATGTGCGGCTCTTATTTCAGTCAGAGGTAAAGCCATCTTTTTGTCGGGAACTTCTCAAGAAATTGAGCAGTTAACGCTCATTTTTTCTCACCTGATTCAAATGGTCGAATCAGGCTCAAAGCCCACGCTTGAAGACGTAAAGCTCCTGCTTGATAGTACAAAAAGAAATGCCAGCTTAGAGCAGACGGGAACACGTACACTCTTTGTGACGCATAAGGGCAAAGCAATTCAACCTAAAACAAAAGGTCAAATAGCGTATACCAAGGCAATAGCAAACAATTCCATTACGTTTGGCATTGGTCCTGCAGGAACCGGTAAAACGTATCTGGCAGTTGCCATGGCACTTGCCGCCTTAACTTCTCAACAAATTAGCAGAATTGTGCTGGTAAGACCTGTTGTAGAAGCAGGAGAGTCTCTTGGCTTTCTTCCAGGCACACTTCAAGAAAAGCTGGATCCCTACATTAGGCCGCTCTACGATGCGCTTTTTGATATGACTTCCATGGAGTACGCAAATAACCTCATTGAACAGGGAATTGTTGAGATTGCGCCGCTTGCATTTATGCGTGGTCGTACCATGAATGACGCGTTTGTCATTTTGGATGAGGCGCAAAACACCACTCCTGAGCAGATGAAAATGTTTCTGACACGCCTGGGTTTCTCGTCAAAGTTTGTAATTACGGGCGATGCAACACAGCGAGACCTTGTAGGAAGAAGCGGTTTGGATGTTGCTCGGCAGGTTCTTGGCAACCTTGAAGACGTTGCTTTTGTTGATTTAGATAGAAATGATATTGTTCGCCACACGTTGGTTGGTAAGATAGTTGATGCATACACTGCGTATGAGAAAAAACAGCTAGGGGAGTAACGTGGTTAACGAGTACGACATTGTGATTGAAGAAGGCGTGGAGTCGCCAATTTCTGTGGAAGAGATTGAAGCCGATTGCAATCTTGTACTCTCTGAAGAGGGCGTGGAGCGCCCCTGTACCGTCTCCATTTCTGTAGTCAGTGATGCAGAGATTCAGCAGGTAAACCTTGAGTGGCGAGAAAAAAATGTACCTACTGACGTTATTTCACTTGAGGTAGAGCGCCCTGATGATCCAGATTTGGCTCCCGGTGAGATGTGTGAGCTGGGCGATATTATTCTGGCTCCTCATTTTATTGCTCGCCAGGCAAAAGAATATGGCACTACAGAGGCAGATGAGTTTAGGCTTATGCTTGTTCACGCCATGCTCCACCTGCTTGGATATGACCATATTGAAGATGATGAGGCAGAGGTTATGGAGGCTCGTGAAGACGCTCTTGTTGCTCTGCTTTCAACAGATAGGACTATTGAGCCAGTTGTATTGACTCGCCACCGTGAGGGGATTGACGAGTAATGATTCCGGGATCTAAAGGCAGACATCCAAGCTTTAAGCGCGGCCTTCTCTTTGCACTACAGGGCGCTCGCCAAGCATTTGCTCAGGAAGCAAACTTGCGTCGTATGGCAGTTGCTGCTGCAGTAACTGTGGTGGTGGGATTGTTTGTTGGTTTAGACGCTGTGAGCTGGGCACTTGTTCTTGCGTGTATTGGTGCGGTTTTAACCACAGAGCTCCTTAACACGGCAATAGAAACTGTAGTGGACCTGGTTTCTCCAGAGTTTCATCCTATGGCTGGTAAAGCCAAAGATATTGCGGCGGCAGCTTCATGCTGTATTAGCATTACCGCAGCTCTTATAGGACTTTTGATTTTCTCGCGTGCAATTTTTCATTGGTAAGTTGGAGGACGTATGACCGCCAATTCAGTTTCTGAAAATACTTCATCTGAGACCACTCCATTTAGGAGCGGTTTTGTTGCTTTAGTTGGTCGTCCAAGCGTTGGCAAGTCTACGCTTTTAAACGCTTGCATGGGTCAGAAAGTAGCTATCGCAAGCCCTGTTGCCCAGACAACGCGCCGTCGTTTTAGGGCAGTGGTAAACGGTGAGAACTCTCAGCTGGTCATTGTAGATACTCCAGGCCTTCACAAGCCTAAAGATGCTCTTGGAAAAGAGCTCAATAAGGCCGCGCTGGGAGAACTCAACGACGCTGACGTAATTGCTTTTTTGATTGACGCCACTAAGCCCGTTGGCCGTGGTGATGAGTGGGTTGCCAATCATGTTGAGCAGGCGCACGCCGCCTTTAAGCTGCTGGTTATTACTAAGGCAGATATTGCAACGCCAGAGCAGGTGTCGGAGCAGCTTGAGGCTGCACAAGCTCTTGCTCACTTTGATGACGTGCTTGTTGTTTCCGCACCAGAAGACTTTAATATTCAGGCATTTATTGCGCTTGTTTCTGAGCATCTTCCCGAGGGTCCTATGTGGTTCCCAGAGGATATGGAGACTGACGCATTGCCAGAAGACCTGGTAGCAGAGTTTGTTCGCGAGAAGCTCTTGTTGAATCTTCGTCAGGAAGTTCCCCATTCTGTTGCCGTTGTCTGCGATTCCTATGAGGTGGCAACAGATGGACACCTCTCTATTTCTGCCACCATTTTGGTTGAGCGAGAAGGACAAAAGGGCATCGTAGTTGGCCAGGGCGGCTCTATGATTAAACGCGTTGGCGTTGAGGCTAGAAAAGACTTGGAGAAACTGTTTGGTCGCAAGGTTTACCTTGACCTGCAGGTGCGCGTTCAGCCTCTCTGGAGGCGTGATGCCAATGAGATTAAGCGCCTGGGCTACTCAACTGAGGACTAGTTGTGCCTGGTAGAAAGACTACGCGTCTTAAAGCAATTGTGCTTGATAGAACAAAACTCGCTGAGCAAGACCTCATCTTAACCATGCTCTCCGATTCAGGAGAAGAGCGTCGTGCAGTCGCAAAGGGTGCTAGAAAGCCAGGCGGCCGATTTGCTGCTCGCGTTGAACTGTTTTGTGAGCTAGACGTACTGCTGGCAGAAGGTCGCTCACTTGATATCTTGTCCGAGGCAACCTTGCTTGAGCCGCACGCATCACTGCGTGGAGATCTCTCTAAGGTAGCAGCTGCGTCGGCAATCTGCGAAGTTGCGCGTCTTTCATGTATTGAAGGCATTGAGGACGCGTTTCTCTATCCATTGCTTTCTCGTGCTCTCAGGGCCTGCGAAGAAGTAGATGACGAGAAACACTTAGATCTTGTTGTCGCTGCTTATGTGTTTAAGGTTTTGGCACATGAAGGCTGGCGCCCTGAGTTGGAATCGTGCATTGCCTGTGGAGATGAAGCTCTGACGTACTTCTCGCCAGCTGCTGGTGGCGCATTGTGTGGAAGTTGTGCGCATGAGATTGAGGGAGCCATTGAGGTAACTCCGCTTGAGCTCTCGTGGTTGTCGTCGCTTCTAAAACTTACTTTTGACCAGCTTGTTATTGCTGAGATTGCTCCAGAAACTGCACTCTTTTTGCTCACAAGCGCGCATATTTGGGCAGCCACACACCTTGAAGCGCGCCTTAAAGCATTTGAATTTCTGCTCAGTATCTAGTTGAAGTGGATTTTTGCTAGCAAAGTTCACCAGTAACTGGTATCCTTTTGTAGGTTATTTCCTTGTTCTTAGGGGCTAGTCACTGCCGGCTACCTTCTCAGTACAAGGAGTATTCAACGCGAAAGGCGGTTTATTATGGCAGTAACTAAGGATCGTAAGGCTGAGCTCATCAAGCAGTACGGCAAGGACGAGAAGGACTCCGGTTCCGCACAGGTTCAGGTTGCTCTTCTTACTGAGCGTATTCGTCAGCTCACCGACCACATGAAGTCCCACCAGAAGGACTTCCACACTCGTCGTGGTCTTCTGATGCTCGTTGGTAAGCGTCGTCGTCTTCTTTCTTACATCAAGTCGAACGACATTGAAGAGTACCGTACTCTTATTGCTTCCCTGGGTATCCGCGACAACATCCAGTAAGTTGGCTTTTTAGGGCGCCGTCTGGCGCCCTTTATGTTTGAGGCCCGTTTGCAATGGGGCAAACGGAGATAGAAGAGGAAAGAAATGACTAAAGTAACTCACGAATTTGACCTCTATGGTAAGCACTACACCCTTGAGGCTGGTGAGCTCGCAAAGCAGGCAACAGGTGCCTGTATCGTTAAGTGCGGCGATTCCACCGTACTTCTCACTGCAGTGGTTTCCAAGGAGCGTAAGGATTACGACTTCTTCCCACTGACTGTTGATTTTATTGAGAAAATGTACGCAGTTGGTCGCGTTCCTGGTGGATACCTCAAGCGTGAGGCTCGTCCATCCGAGAAGGCAACCCTTACTGCTCGTATGATTGACCGTCCTCTGCGCCCATCCTTCCCAGATGGCTTCCGTAATGAGGTTCAGATTGTTGCAACTTCCCTTGTTGCTGATCAGGTAAACGCTGTTGATACCATCTCTGTCATGGGCGCTTCTGCTGCTCTGGCCGTTGGTGGCGTTCCTTTTGAGGGACCACTTGCGTGCGTCCGTATTGGTCGCAACGCTGATACCGGCGAGTTCCTGGTTAACCCAACCTATGAAGAGCGCGATCACTCTGACCTTGACCTTGAGCTTGGCGGTTCTTCCACCTTTATTTCCATGCTTGAGGCTGGTGCAGATGAGATTTCCGAAGAGGATATGCTCTCCGCTATGGCATTTGGCCAGGAGGCAATTGCAGCCTTCTGCGAGGAGCAGAAGAAGTTTATTGCTAAGTGGGAAGAGGTTAACGGTCCTATCGTTAAGCGTGAGTACATCCTTGACGAGCCAATTGCTGAGGTCCACGACCGCATCTTTGCTTACTATGACCAGATGAGTGCTGCTCTTAAGGACGCTGACAAGCAGTCCCGTATGCAGAAGGTTGCTGACCTGATGGATGAGATCAAGGCTCAGTTCACCGAGGAGGAGCAGGAGCTTTGGAGCCGCGCCATTGCCGTTGAGCTCAAGGGTCTTGAGAAGCACGCTATGCGCGTCATGGTTGTTGAGACCGGCGAGCGCGTTGACGGCCGTGTTGCAGACGAGATTCGTCCAATCATGGTCAAGCCTGATTACCTGCCACTTGTTCACGGCTCTGGTCTTTTCCAGCGTGGTCAGACTCAGGTTCTCTCCATTTGTACGCTTGGCATGCTCAACGAGTGGCAGCGTCTTGACACCATTGAGCCAATGGATGGCAAGCGCTACATTCACCACTACAACTTCCCACCATTCTGCACCGGTGAGACTGGCCGTATGGGCAGTCCAAAGCGCCGCGAGATTGGGCACGGAGCTCTTGCAGAGCGCGCTCTTCTACCTGTCATTCCATCTGAGGAAGAGTTCCCTTACACCATCCGCGTTGTCTCTGAGGTAATGGAGTCCAATGGTTCTTCTTCCATGGCTTCTACCTGCGGTTCTACGCTTTCCCTTATGGATGCTGGCGTTCCTCTAAAGCGTCCTGTTTCTGGTGTTGCAATGGGTCTTATCCAGGAGAACGGCAAGACTGTTGTTCTTACCGATATCCAGGGTCTTGAGGACTTCCTCGGCGACATGGACTTCAAGGTCTGCGGTACCACCAAGGGTATTACCGCAATGCAGATGGACAATAAGGCAACTGGTCTTACTCCAGAGATTCTGCGCAGCGCACTTCTTCAGGCTCAAGAGGGCCGTATGTTCATTCTGAACAAGATGCTCGAACAGATTCCTGCACCTCGTACTGAGACCAAAGAGACCGCTCCACAGATCATCTCGCTTTCTATCCCAACCGATAAGATTCGCGACGTCATTGGCTCTGGTGGCAAGGTTATCCGCGGTATCCAGGAGGATACGGGCGCAACCGTTGACATCCAGGAGGATGGCACCGTCTTTATCGCTGGCACTAACGGTGCTGCCGAGGCTGCTGCAGAGCGCATCAAGGCTATCGTCAAGGTTCCAGAGGTAGGCGAGGAGTACACTGGTCGCGTTGTTGGTCTTCAGCCATTCGGCGCCTTTGTTGAGCTCCTTCCTGGCAAGGACGGTCTGCTTCATATTTCCCGCGTTGCACAGGGACGTGTCGAGAAGATCGAGGATGTCCTGGCTGTTGGCGACGAGGTTAAGGTTCAGGTCCTTGAGGTAGACGAGAAGGGCAAGATTTCTCTTGACCGTCTCGATAAGCCAGAGGCACCACAGGGTGCTCCAAAGAAGGACCGTGAGGAGCGTCGCCCACGTCGTCAGAACGACAACGGCAACTCTGAGCGCAGGCAGCCACGTCGTCACCACGACGCATAAGGCACGCTCAAACTCATTGGGTTTCTCGCCACGCGAGCCCTTATACACATGAGATAGTAAAGAGAGCTTCGATGTATGTCGGAGCTCTCTTGTTATTCTGTTGAGATTTTGATTCTTTGGGAATATATAGCGTAATACGTGCTGATTTTTTATATAATTAAACAACATGTAGATTTTGCAAAAAGTCTTGTAGACGGCCCTTTGGGTTGCGTCTGTTATAGAAAGTTGTTTTGAAAGGAAAGTTTTTTAATGCCTAAGAAAGACCCAGCTCTTAAAGTCATTCCTATGGGCGGACTTGATGGCATTGGCAAGAACATGACCGTTTTTGAGTACGGTAATGATATGGTGCTTGTTGATGCTGGTTTGATGTTCCCAGATGACGAACAGCCTGGTATTGACCTAGTTTTGCCAGACTACACCTACGTACTAGAAAATGAAGATAAGCTTCGCGGTATTTTGATTACCCACGGTCACGAAGATCACATTGGTGCTCTTCCGTACCTGCTTATGGACCTTACTCGTAAGGTGCCAATCTATTCCAGCAAGCTCTCGCTTGGTTTTATTGAAGGCAAGCTTGCTGAGCACAAGATTGTGGGCACTAAGCTTCGCGAGGTTACCGATGGCTCAAAGGTCCAGCTTGGCGCCTTTGACATTACGTTCTTCTCGATGACCCACTCTATTCCTGCAGCTTTTGGTATTCATATGAAAACCCCTGCAGGAACGCTTATTCACTCTGGTGACTTTAAGCTTGATCAGACTCCAATTGATGGTGTGCGTCCAAATTATGCGGCTATCACCAAGTTTGGCTCCGATGGCCTCGACCTGCTGCTGTCTGACTCCACCAACGCTAATCGTCCTGGTATGACTCCATCCGAGGCTTCTGTTGGTGCGGCGCTTCGTCACATCATCAAGAATGCAACTGGTCGCGTCTTTGTTGCGTCATTCTCAAGCCACATTCACCGCCTACAGCAGGTGTGCGATGCCTCTGTTGCGGTAAAGCGTAAGGTTGTTGTTACTGGTCGCTCTATGATTACCAACACCAAGGTTGCGCGTGAGCTTGGTTACCTCAACATTGCCGATAAAGACATCATTGATGCGTACGATGTTGATAAACTCGCAGATGATCGCATTGTTGTTCTGTGCACCGGTTCCCAGGGAGAGCCTCTTAGTGCTTTGGCACGCATGGCAAACGGAGAGCACAAGTCGCTTTCCATTCGTCCTCAGGACACCGTAATCATCTCTGCAACTCCTGTTCCAGGTAACGAGAAGAGCGTTCAGTCCATCATCAACGCGCTTTCTAAGATTGGTTGCGAGATTTACGACAAGTCAAAGGCACTTGTCCATGTTTCTGGCCATGGTAGCCAGGAAGAGCTTAAGCTTATGCTTGGTATGGCTCGTCCAAAGAACTTCATGCCAGTCCACGGTGAGGCCGTTCACCTGCGTGCTCATGCAGAGCTTGCTCAGCAGATGGGTGTTCCTGCTAACCGTATTTTCATTCTGGATAACGGCGACACACTTGAGATGAGAAACGGCAAGGTTACCCGTGGTCAGACGGTTGAGTCTGGCGTAGTGTACGTTGACGGCCTCTCTGTCACCGACGCTAACCCTGTTGTTCTTCGTGACCGTCAGCGTCTTTCTCAGGACGGCATTGTTACCGCTGTAGTAACCCTTGTTGGTCGCAACCTTAAGCCAGGTGTTGTTGAGATTTCTGGCCGTGGTGTTTCATTTGCCGACGATGACGAGCTTATGAATGACGCGCAGAATCTTGTGAGAAATTCAATCGAGAAGGCCTCTAAATCCGAAGGTGCAAACATTGAAGCAATGAGAAAGAGCGTTCGTAATGCCCTTTCTAACTTCCTTTGGAGCAAAACTCGTACTCGACCAATGGTTATTCCGGTCATTATGGAGGTATAAGCCCAATGCCCTCTAAACGCACCTCAAACGCAGCAAAAAGAAATTCTAGAAACGCCGCTTCTGCCCAGGCAGTAGGCTTGAGCCCACTGCAGAATGACATCATTGGTGTTGTTCTTGCAGTGATTGCAATTGCTCTGTTTTTGTCCATTATTGTCCCTTCTAACGCTGTTATTACCAGCGCAATGGGTCATGGGCTCAAGCTCTGTTTTGGTACGGGAGCGCTACTTTTTCCCATTGCAGTATTTGTCTTTGCTATGACCTTCTTTATGCGTGATGATCAGGGAATTTCTACGCGTATTGCTATTGGTCTAACGCTGGACGTTCTTGCTGCCCTTGCTCTTATTTCACTTAACTTCCCAGGTGCCGAGGCTGCTCCAGACATGCTTTTGGGCACAAAAGTCCTAGAGGCTGCCGGTGGTTATGTGGGCGGCGGTATTGCTTGGGTTTTGCTGCGCTTTGTTGGTCGCGTGGTGGGCAATGTCCTTTTGGTTGGCTTTATTATTGCCGGTGTTGTTATCTGCGGCTTCTCCATTTCTGACATGGTTGAGCGCGTAAGCTTTCGCTTGGATGAAGCGCGCGAGAATCATCGCTACCGTAAAGAAGAGCGTGCTCTTGCAAAAGAAGAGGCGCTCTACGCTGCAAATGCTCCACAGCCTGCAAAGAAGCAGGGTAGACGTGGCGCAAACAACCAGTCTTCTCTCTTTGACGAGACCGGTGAAGGGGAGACCACGTATCTGGGCAATCGCAAGACTTCTGTCATTAAGCGTGACGCCCGTCTTTATGAGGAAGAAGAGGCGCAAGAGGACGCAGGAGATGCTCCTACTACGCTCATTGATAAGGCTAAGAATAAGCTTCGTTCTAAGAAGAAAGACCAGCCAGATGATGCAGTTGTCGAGAAAAACGATGTTGCTGTAGCCGATGTTGCTCCTACAACAAAACAGGCTAAACCTAAGAGCAAAGCTAAAACGACACCCGATTTTCTCGCCACACCTGACCAGCTCAAGAGGCCAGGCGACAACGATGAGTCGTATGAGCTGCCACCATTTACCATTCTGAAGACAAACAAGAACTCGGCCACTTCTGCCGTAAGCGATGATGAGCTTGAAGCTACTGCTCAGAGACTCCAGGCTACGCTTGAGGAGTTTGGCCTTTCCAGCCAGGTGGTTGGTTGGACTGCAGGTCCTTCTGTTACTACGTTTAAGATTTCGATGGGCGAGGGAGAGCGTGTCAACAAGATCACCAATCTTGAGGACGATATTGCGCTTTCACTTGCGGCAAAGTCTGTTCGTATTTTTGCTCCAATTCCTGGAACTTCTCTGGTTGGTATTGAGATTCCTAACGAGAAAGCCCAGGCAGTCAACTTGGCTGACGTTCTTCCGTTTGCAAAGGGCGGTCCTCTTGAGTGCGCCTTTGGTCGCGATTCTGAGGGCAAGCCAATTGTTGTTGACCTTGCAAGTCTTCCTCACTTGCTGGTAGCAGGTACTACCGGTTCTGGTAAGTCTGTCCTGCTCAACGCCATTGTCATGTCTATGCTTATGCGCGCAACTCCTGAGCAGGTCCGCCTTATCATGGTTGACCCAAAGCGCGTTGAGTTTACGGGTTACGCTGGTCTTCCTCACCTGTATGTTCCAGTTGTTACCGAGCCAAGGCAGGCCGCAAGTGCGCTTCAGTGGGGCGTCACCGAGATGGAGCGCCGCCTTAAGGTATTTGAGCACTACAAAGTGCGTGACATTAAGACGTACAACAGAAATGTTGATGGCGATAAGTACGCTGATATGGAGAATCCTCCAAAGCACATGCCGTACTTTGTCATTGTCATCGACGAGCTTGCTGACCTCATGATGGTTGCTGGCAAAGACGTTGAGTCTTCCATTGTCCGTATTGCTCAGCTTGGTCGTGCTGCAGGTATTCACCTGATTGTTGCAACGCAGCGTCCTTCTGCAGACGTCGTAACTGGTCTAATCCGTGCAAACATCGATAACCGTGTTGCGCTCTCAGTTGATAACTCTTTGAACTCCCGCATTATTCTGGACCAAAAGGGCGCTGAGCAGCTGCTGGGTAAGGGTGACATGCTGGTTAAACTTCGTGGTAAGAAGCCTAATCGCGCACAGGGTTGCTGGGTCTCTGACGAGGAGATTGAGGAGACCGTTAAGTACATCCGCACTCAGCGCGTGGCCGAATATCATGACAACATCTTGACCGTTGCAACTCCAACACAGGCCGATGGCGCTGGCGGAGTTGGTGGTATGGCACAGGCAGACGACCCACTTATTTGGGAAGCTGCACGCATTATTGTGGATTCTCAGCTAGGTTCTACATCTAGTTTGCAAAGAGCACTCTCTGTTGGGTATGCTCGTGCTGGTAGAATTATGGATATGCTTGAGGCAAAAGGTGTTGTTGGCCCAGCCAACGGATCAAAGCCTCGAGAAGTTCTTATCGATAAAGATGCTCTTGAAGAGCTCAAAGTTCAAGACGCTGCCTATAGGGAGGTAGAGTAAGCATGCCACGCCCTCGTTTTAGTGAGATGCTCGTAGAACGTAGACGTCAGCTCGGGCTTTCTATCACTCAAGCATCAAAGATTCTTCGCCTCAAGGAGCAGGCACTTATTGCTTTTGAGGAAGGCGATTTTACGAATATGCCTCAGAGTGGTTATGCTCAGGGCATGCTTTCTTCGTATGCTCGCTACCTAGGACTTAATCCGCGTGAGATTGTAGATCTCTTCCAGGAAGAGAGTTACGAGTTTGAAAACGGTACCTATTCCCATGAGCTGCGTCGTCGTACGCGCGATACCCAGTCTGGCCGTGGTATTGCTGGTTATGATGTCGTAAACGAGTCCGGTAGCAGGCCAAAGGCATACGTACAGTACCACGGTCTTCTCCCCACATCGGGAGGCCCTGCTGGCGATATGGGTGCCTTTGCAACTACGTCTGGTGTTCGCTCCAGACAAACCGGTGTTCCTCTGGGTGCTCAGGCATCTGAGGAGGATGCTGGTGGCTACTCGTATTCTCGCTATGCTACAGGTCATGCGTACAATGCCGGTATTGAAGAGGCTTCTCGTCAGAAGACTATGGCAAGCCGTACGCGCGGTGGCGTTCAGCGCAAGCGTGTGGGTATTGCAGGCGTTAGCATTCCAGCTTACAAAGACGATGTAACCAGAAGAACTGTTGCTCCAAGCGATTACACCGATGACCTTCGTTATGACAATGTAACTGCTCCTTACGAGCGTGCATCAACTATTTCTGGTCGTCGTGGATCAAGAAATATCGCACAGGTAGATAGGCCTAATGTTCGCCGTCGCCAGCCATCTGGCGGTGCTGCTCAGCAACGCCGTGCTCCTCAAAGACCAGGTGTTATGGGAGCACTTCAGAACTATTTCTCTGATACAGGCCGCACTATTGCTACCGTGTTTGCTCTTGTAGTGGTCATCATCACCGCTGTTTTGCTGTTCAGCGTTCGTTCCTGCATGACAGCTCGTACTACGCCTACTACAACAAAGACTGTAAGCGTTAATAATTCAACAACTGATTCTTCAAAGAATTCCACTACTACAAATAGCAACACGGACACTTCTAAGAAGGATTCAACTGATGCTTCTAAGAGCACCACTACAACTGAGCCAAAGAAGGAAGAGACTCCTAAGCAGACTACCGTAGTGGTTACTGTTGCAGATGGTCAGACCAGTTGGGTTGAAATTACTGTTGATGGTAAGAGTGTTGAGGCTGATGCAATCACTGGTCCATGGTCTCAGACATACACCGTCACTGATTCTATGAGCGTTCTTGCAGGTACACCTGGCGCTGTTGCGGTTACCGTTAATGGTACTGCTAAGCCATTTGACGCAAATGCCTCTGGTATTGGCACCTTGACCATTCAGGGCACTAAGCCAGCTGACGGTACTGCAGCAAATGCTTCTGGAACTCAAACAAACAGCACGTCAACAAGTACTACCGGTGGAACTTCTGGCACCACTAACAACCAGAATTCCAACAGCAATTCAAACAATAACTAAACGCCATGGGGCGAGAAGTTCTTCTCGCCCTGAATATACGGAGGGGAAATGGCTAAAGAATCAAGCTTTGACGTTGTGTCTGAAGTAGACATGATGGAAGTTGATAATGCATTTCAGCAGGCAGCTCGTGAGCTAACGCAGCGCTATGATCTTAAAGATTCTGGTGCAACACTTGAGCTCTCTAAAAAAGAGGGCAAGTTCACTATTGAGGCTCCTGCAGACTTTGTTGCATCTCAGGTGAGGGATGTTCTTGGCTCCAAGCTGGTAAAGCGAGGAATTGATCTTACTGCTATTCGTTGGGGAGACCCCATTCCTGCAGCAGGTTCTACCGTGCGTCAGATTGGCTCAATTGTTTCTGGAATTGACCAGGAAACAGCCAAGAAGATTGCTAAAGATATTCGTGATATGAAAGTTAAGACTAAGGCAACCGTTGAGGGCGATAAGCTGCGTGTTTCTAGCGCTTCTCGCGATGTTCTTCAGTCTGTGATTGCAAGCCTTAAGGAGAAAGACTATGGCCAGCCCCTCCAGTTCAACAACTATCGATAGGGGCTACAACGTCCTATACATCACGTTAGGATGCGCTAAAAACGAGGTTGATACAGATCGCATGCGTGCGCGTCTTTTAGCTTCTGGTTTTGGTGAAGTTGCAGATCCAGACTCAGCAGACGTTGCAATTATCAACACCTGTTCATTCTTGGCCTCAGCAACAGAGGAGTCCATTGAGACTACGCTTGAGATTGCTGAAGGCGCTTCCGAGGGAGTGCGCAAGTTGCCTATTATTATGTGTGGCTGCGTTCCCTCCAGGTACGGCGCAGAGCTTAACGAACAGCTCCCTGAAGTTGCTGCGTTTGTTCCGGCAGATCAAGAAGATGGCATTGTCAGCGTTGTTGCAGACGTTCTGAATATCCCTGAGCCTACACAGTCTATTGTGGCTGCCCATGGAATGCTGCGTACTATTGATGGCGCCAGTGCATTTGTAAAGATTTCCGAGGGCTGTGATAGATTCTGCGCTTTCTGCGCCATTCCGTACATTCGTGGTCACTATCACTCAAGACCCGCTGAAGAGATTCTTCAAGAGGTGCATGAGCTGATGGAGGGCGGTGTCCGTGAGGTCATTCTGATTGGCCAGGACACCGGTATCTGGGGTTCGGATATGCCTGATACAGCAGATGGTCAGACGCCAACGCTTGCCAAGCTTATGCAGCAGGTTGCTGAGGTAGTCCGTCCTTATAAGGGATGGATTCGCGTTTTGTATCTGCAGCCAGAAGGTATGACCGATGAGCTCATCAGCACCATTCGCGATACACCTGAGGTTCTGCCTTACATTGATATTCCAATTCAGCACTGCAACGAGCGCATTCTTAAGCGCATGGGTCGTTCTGGCTCTACGCAGGAACTTCGTGAGCTTTTTGATCGCCTCAGAACAGAGATTCCTGGCATGGTTCTTCGAACTACGGGAATGTGCGGCTTCCCAGGTGAGACTGATGATGAATCAGATGAGCTCTACGACTTCATTCAGGAGCAGGAGTTTGATTACACATCCGTCTTTACCTATTCACCAGAAGAGGGAACTCTGGGTGCAAAGATGTCTGATCAGGTTCCAGATGAGGTAAAGATTGAGCGCACTCAGCGCTTGCTTGACCTTGTTGAACAGCTTGGTTTTGCAGCCACCGCTCGTCACGTTGGCGAGCGCTGTGAGGTCATTATTGACGGAATTGAAGAATCCGACGAGGGCACTGAGCTTATCGGCCATACGTGGTTCCAGGCTCCAGACTGTGATGGCGCTGTTCACATTGCAGAGGGAGAGGCCGCAGTCGGAGATATTGTCCTTTGTGATCTGGTAGATTCTTTCTGCTATGAAATGATTGGCGAGATCGTAGACACTACAGACACACAGTCTGGCGAGAAAACCGTTTAGTTGGGGATAGGTCATGTCATCAAAGACAATTTGGACACCTGCAAATATTGTTACCTGTGCTCGTGTGGCCTTAGTGCCCTTTTGGCTTCTCTTGGCGCAGCTTTTAGGTGTATCTCTGGCAGATTCTCTGGCAACACCTGGTTTTAAACTTGGAGCTTTTCTTGTCTTTATCGGCTATGTTGTTATTTCTTTGACCGATAAGCTTGATGGTTACCTTGCCCGTAGTAGAAATGAAGTTACTACCTTTGGCAAGTTCTTAGATCCAATTGCCGATAAACTCGCTGTTGTTGTAGCTCTTTTTGTACTACTAGAGTGGCATATGGTTTCTCCATGGGTGCTCTTAGTGATTGTTGCACGTGAGTTTTTGGTATCGGGCCTTAGAATGGTTGTTGCTTCAAAGGGAGTTGTTATTGCAGCTTCTGACTTGGGCAAGTGGAAGACCGCAACAACCATGGTTGCTATCTGTGGTTTACTCTTCTTGCCTAGTATTCCTGGTGGAATGATTCAGGATGTTTTGCTCTTTATCTTCAACGCATCCATGTGGGTTGCAGTAGTTCTAACGGCCTGGTCAGGAATTGACTACTTTGTAAAGTCGTGGCAATACATTGCTGAAGTTTAACAAGATGGCGTCTCTCTGAGGCGCCGCTTTTGTATCAAATCTTATTAAAAGTGAGGAAGATCATGTTCTCTGAAGAAGTTCTCAAAGAAGCTCAAAGTGTTATTTCAGATGCCCTCGCATCAGGTCTTACCGTTGCTTCCGCCGAGTCTTGTACGGGAGGACTTGTTGCAGGCGCTCTTACAGCCATCTCTGGATCATCAAGCGTGCTTAAGGGCTCTGTTGTAAGCTATACCATTGAGATTAAGCAAAAGGTATTAGGCGTTTCAAAAGACATTTTTGATGAACCGTCTCTTGGCGCTGTTTCTGAGCCCTGCGCAGCTCAAATGGCTTCGGGCGTTAGAGACGTTATTGGATCAGATATTGCAGTTTCCGTTACAGGAATAGCAGGACCAACAGGAGAAGAACCTGGTAAACCAGTTGGAACAGTTTGGTTTGGTATTAACAGCAAAAACTTTACCCATACGGTATGCAAACATTTTTCTGGTAATAGGGAACAGGTGCGAGAAGCTGCTGTTTTGCAGGCTTTACAATTAATTCATGAAGCAATTGTGAAGGCTTAAAATTCGATTTTAATAGGGAGGCTCAAAACTAGTTTGTTTTGAGCTTCTTATTTTCTGCGACTATGCAGGACTTATACAGTCAAATTTGGAATTAAGAAGAAATTAGCTGCTCAAGAGCAGAAAAATAGAGGTAAGAATTCAGACAAATTCCCTCTATAGAGTATATGTTTGACGTTGACATAGAACGTCTGTTCTTATATTATTCTAGTAACAAAAAGAGCAAGGAGAATCCATGGCTAAAAAGTCAGTTTCAAAAGAGATTAAAGCTCGTACTACTGGTGATGAGAGAGATGAGGTTATCTCTTCAACCACTGCAGAGATTGAGAAGAAATTTGGTGCAGGCGCTATTATGCGTTTAGGTGAGGGTGGTCCTGCCTTTGATATTCAAGCTATTCCAACTGGCTCACTTGCTCTTGATGCAGCTTTGGGTATTGGCGGCGTTCCTCGCGGTCGTATCGTAGAGATTTATGGCCCAGAGTCCTCTGGTAAGACAACACTTTCACTAGAAATTCTTGCAGAAGCTCAGGCTCTCGGTGGTGTTGTTGCCTTTATTGACGCAGAGCACGCACTAGACCCAGGTTATGCGGCTCGTATTGGCGTTGATATTGATGATGTTTTAATTTCTCAGCCAGATACTGGTGAGCAGGCTCTAGAAATTTGTGACATGCTTGTTCGCTCAGGCGCCATTGATGTTGTAGTTGTAGACTCTGTTGCCGCTCTTGTTCCTCGTGCAGAGATTGAGGGAGAAATTGGCGATTCTAGCGTTGGCCTTCAGGCTCGTCTCATGAGTCAAGCTCTCCGTAAGTTAGCTGGCTCTCTTTCAAAGTCTAATACGCTTTGTATTTTCATTAACCAACTTAGAGAGAAGATTGGCGTTATGTTTGGAAGCCCAGAGACCACTTCTGGTGGTAGGGCTCTTAAGTTCTTCTCTACTGTCCGTATGGATATTCGCCGCGTTGACAGCATTAAGGTTAACGGAGAAAACGTTGGTAACCGTGTTCGCGTTAAGGTTGTAAAGAACAAGGTTGCTCCACCTTTTAAGGTTGCTGAGTTTGACATTATGTACGGTCAAGGCATCTCCAAAGAGGGCTCCATTCTTGATATGGCTGTTGATTTTGAGATTGTCAACAAGTCTGGAGCTTGGTTTACCTATGAGGGTGAGCGTCTTGGCCAGGGTAGAGAAGCAGCTAAATCTTTCCTTACTGCCAATCCAGATCTCATGGAAGAGATTGATCACAAGGTACGAGTTGCTTGTGGTCTTGTATTTGATGAAGATTCTGAAGTTGGCACTCCAGTTGCATCGGAAGATTCTGCTGAATAATGTCAGAAATTTCTTGGACGATTGAGCTTCCACAAAAGAAACAAGCAGTTCTAGGTCAGGCAAAGCCTAAGGCAAAGATATTTTTAGAAACTGAAGTTGGAGGGACGGAGGAATTCTTTGTCCCTCCAACAGTAGCTCGTGCTCTTCAGAACAAAGAGAAAGATGGTGTTTTTACACCTTCTTCTCGTAATGAGTTTTTATATGAGCTAAAAGAGATTTCAATGCAGTGCATTAAAGCTCGTATTGAGGCTTTGATTGTAAAAAGGGACTACTCTACAGCTGAGCTTCAAAAAAAGCTCATGCTTGATGGCTATCAGAAGAATGTAAGAGACCCTGCAGTGCAGAGGGCTGTTGAAGTTGGTTTGATTAATGACAGTCGTTTTGCAGACGTCTATATACGTTCTAAAATTTCGCAAGGCTGGGGTCCTCTTAAAATTAAAACTGAAATTTCTAAAAAAGGGATTGAAGTTGAGACACTCCCTGGATGGCCTGACGCTTATTTTTCTGACGTGGATGAATTTGAAGTTGCGTATTCTTTGGCCCAGAGAAAACACCTGTCGGGAAAAAATGATTATGAGAAGCTTGTCAGGTTTCTCGCCACAAAGGGATATTCATTTTCTATAGCATCATCTGTTGCTAAAAAGATTTTAGATGAAAACGCCACATCTGAATGATTATATTTGCTTAGCTTATAAGTCTGTTGTATTAGTGTGTTTTACTTTTCCTACCTGCTATTTATTGACAAAAGTTACAATGCTCTATACGATAAATATGCCGTGAATAGGCTCATTTCCGCTGGGCAACCAGCGTCACGTATACAGTAGGTATCTCATACATTTGATCTATCTCTGAATGTGGCATGACCAGCCAATGAACCCTGCTCATGGCGGGTTCTTTAGATACTGTTGTGTCTAAAGTCTCCTGAACACTTTTGTAATCGCCATTTGAGGAGTAGGTATGGAATTAGCAGCAGTGGGCATTATTTGCCTTCTTGTGGGAGTGGGCCTTGCATACGGCGTACTCTCTAACATTAGTAATTCAAAGATTAAAACTGCAGAACAGCAGTTAAAAGATGCTCAGACTAATGCAGATCGTATTGCTTCTGAAGCAGCTCGCCAGGCAGAAACAGTTAAAAAAGAAGCTGTTCTCGAGGCTAAAGAAGAAGTTCTGCAGCTTAAGCAGGCAGCAGAGGCAGAAGAGAAGAAGCGTAAGAGTGAGCTCCGTAGCATGGAGAATCGTATTCTTCAGCGTGAAGAGTCCCTTGATCACCGTACTGATGCACTAGAGAAACGCGAGCATCAGCTCTCCAGCCTTCAGGGCCAGCTTGATCGTCGTAAGAACGATTTGGATTCTCTTGTTTCTCAGCAGTCTCAAGAGCTTGAGCGCATTGCAGCTCTTACAAAAGATGAGGCTCATGATGAGCTTCTTGCTCGAGTTCGTTCTGAAAGCGTTCGCGATGAGGCAATGATTCTTCGTGAGTCTGAGCAGCGCGTTCGTGCACAGGCAGATAAAACTGCACGTGAAATTATTTCTACCGCTATTCAGCGCGTTGCTGCAGATCAGGCTTCTGAGATTACGGTAACTTCCGTCCATATTCCATCTGATGATCTAAAGGGTAGGATCATTGGACGTGAGGGTAGAAACATTCGTACCTTCGAGCAGGTATCTGGTGTTTCTCTTGTTATTGATGACACTCCAGAGACTGTAGTTCTTTCAAGTTTTGATCCAGTCCGCCGTGAGACCGCTCGTGTTGCACTTGAGAACCTCATTGCAGACGGTCGTATTCATCCAGCACGTATTGAGGAGCTCTACAAGAAGGCTGAAGCCCTTGTTAACGAGCGTGTTCTTGAGGCTGGTGAGCAGGCTGCATTTGATTGTGGTATTCACGATCTTCATCCAGAGATCGTAAAGACTCTTGGTAAGCTTCGCTACCGTACTTCTTACGGTCAGAACGTTCTTGCTCACTCTGTTCAGGTTGCAGTACTTTGCGGCATTATGGCTGAAGAGCTTGGCCTTGAGCCTGCTCCAGCTAAGCGCGCTGGTCTGCTTCATGACCTTGGTAAGGCAATTGACCACGAGGTTGAGGGTCCACACGCTGTAATTGGTGCAGATCTTGCTCGTCGTCATGGCGAGCGTCCTGAGATTGTTCACGCTATTGAAGCTCACCACGCAGACATTGAGCCAAACACCGTGCTTGACATGCTTGTTATGGCCTCAGATGCTATTTCTGCTGCACGTCCTGGTGCTCGTCGTGAGTCCGCTGAGAACTACATCAAGCGTCTTGAGAAGCTTGAGGCTATCTCCAATGCACACGAGGGTGTTGAGCGTACGTATGCAATGCAGGCTGGCCGTGAGCTTCATGTAATGGTTGAGCCTCAGATGATTAGCGATTCCGAGGCAACTGTTCTTGCTCACGATATTGCTAAGCAGATTGAGGATGAGATGGAATATCCAGGACAGGTTCGCGTTGTTGTTATTCGCGAGTCTCGTGCTGTGGATGTTGCTAAGTAATTTATGGCAGCCACTTCTACTGACTTAACAGGTTTTGTCGCCTCCATGGGAGGTGAACGCGCACTCCGTGTCGAGGAATCCCTCGGCGCGGGGTACGTTCGTTTACGCGTAGCAGAGGCAGAGCGTAGACAGGCAAAGCACGATATCCGTTCGGTAGAAGATATTGTTATCGAGCTCTTACGTAATTCCCGCGATGCAGACGCCCGTCACATCTATGTGGCAACATCAAAAGAAGGCATGCTCAGAACCATCACCATACTTGATGATGGTCAGGGCATTCCAAAAGACATGCAGGAGAAAATCTTTGAAGCTCGCGTAACTTCAAAGCTTGAGAGCATGCACATGGACCGTTGGGGAATTCATGGTCGAGGCATGGCCCTCTATTCCATCAAAGAAAACTGTGAATCAGCCCAGGTTGTGGCTTCGGCTCCGGGACTTGGTTCTGTTATTCAGGTTGTGGTAGACACTACTAAAATTTCCGAGCGAGTAGACCAGTCCACTTGGCCAACATGTGGTTTGAATGAGGATGGAATCAAAACAACCGTTAAAGGTCCACATAACATCATTCGTATCTGCTGTGACTTTGCACTTGAGGTCAAAGGCTCGTGTGAGGTAATGCTGGGTTCCGCTGCAGAGATTGCTGCTACCGCTCGCCGCAGAATTGCACAGACGCTTGATATCGCTGACCTACTCTTTGTTGAAGGCTTTGAAAACGTTCCTGTTCTTGAGCGCTTTAGAGCAGCGGCAGATGCAACAGAGCTTTCTGAGGTTTGTAAGTCTCTTGGACTTTCTATGTCAGATAGAACTGCTCACAGAATTATTGCTGAGCAGATTAAGCCTTTGCGTAGTGTGTATGCACAAGTCAGCCACACTGTTGAACCTGAAGGGGTTTCTCGCGAAGTTGATCTGATGAAAGACCACCGAGGTCTCAAGATGAGTAAGGCTGATATCAGCAGCTTTTCTCGAAAAATGGAGCAGAGTTTTGCTGAGTTGTCCGAGAAATACTACGTTTCTTTGACGACTGAGCCTCGTGTTCGTGTAAGTAAAAACAAGATTGTTGTGACTTTTGATATTG
>CALKRF010000135.1 GCA_937990665.1 uncultured Atopobium sp. | reverse complement strand
CCATACGCATAAAAAGCCTCCCATTTCTTATGTCCAAGAAATGGGAGGCAGTTCAAACTGGCAGGGCTTTGAAGTGCAGTTTTGTTGCCGCTCGCGATTTTGCGCTCGTCGCGTATCGTCACACAGAGCGGAGCGCGTCGCGCGGCACAGACCAGAGAGCTTACTCCTCCTCGAGAGCAGCAGCAATCTCGTCGGTAATGTTCATAGTGCTGTAGACGTTCTGAACATCATCGAGCTCGTCGAGCTTATCGATAAGACGCTGAACCTTCTTTGCATCAGAAACGGAGACGTCAGTTGGGGTGGTTGGAACCATAGTAAGCTCGGAACCCTTAACCTCAATGCCCTGAGCCTCGAGGCCCTTCTGGACATCCTGCATCTTGTCGTATGCAGTCCAAACAATCCACTGATCGCCAGCGTCCTCGTAATCGTTTCCGCCAGCCTCGGCAACTGCCATCATGAACTCGTCCTCGTCGACAGCGTTCTCGCGGTCAGCAACCTTCTTCTCCTCGGAGACAATAACCTTGTCAACTGCGATGGAGCCCTTGCGCTCAAACTGGAACGCAACGGAACCTGCGGTACCAAGATTGCCGCCAGAGTGGGTAAATGCGGAACGAACGTCTGCTGCGGTACGGTTCTTGTTGTCAGTCAGGCAGTCAACGTAAACTGCGACGCCTGCAGGACCGTATCCCTCGTAAACGATCTCCTCGTAAATGGCAGCATCAGCGCCAGCGCCAAATGCCTTATCGATAGCGGCCTGAATCTTTGCGTTAGGCATGGAGACCATGCGAGCACGGGCAACAGCGGCAGACAAGCTAGCGTTGTTGTCCGGATTTGGGTCGCCACCCATCTTTGCGGCAACAGTAATGTTGCGGGAAAGCTTAGAGAACAGCGAGGAACGCTTAGCGTCGATAGCTGCTTTCTTGTGCTTGGTTGTGGCCCACTTAGAGTGTCCGGACATTGCACTCTCCTTCTTTAGAGGTTTGAAAACCTAATTATCACATTAGCCCTTATACGTTACACGAAATCAAGAAGCGAGAAAAGACTTATTTTGCAGATATGAAGACTAAACGCACTTCAATCCAACGATCCCCGCTCCTACTCCACCAGCTCAACGTGAATAGACTCCGCGATCTTCTCGACCAGCGCAAAGTCGCCCAAGCCAGCGCTCATCGCAACGTTTCCGCCGGTAGCCATCGCGCGCGTCAGAGCCTTCTCGACAGCCGACGGATCCTCAAGCCAAACCGACATGAAGCTTGCCAGTGTCGAATCGCCCGCGCATGCCGTCGAAAGTACCTCTACCTGTGCAGCGTTTGCATGCCAGACGTGCTCGCCGTTGAAGAAGTACGCGCCTTCGCCGCCAAGCGTAAGCAGGATGTTCTTTGCACCGCGCTCGTGAATCTTGTGGAGGGCGAGAAGAACGTCGGCCTCGTTATGGACGTCGACACCAAAAATCTCTGCCACTTCTTCGTCGTTTGGCTTAATGAGCAGTGGTTTTTTCTCGACAAGTTCTGCGAGGTGTTTATGAGAGATGTCCAGGACCAGTTCAGCGCCGCGCTCATGACAAAGATCAAAGAGCTCGTCGTAGAAGGTTGGATCCATCTCAGGAGAAAGCGAGCCGGAGACCACCAGCACGTCCAAGTCAGGCGCAGTACGCAGCAGCTCAAGCATCTCGTCTTGCTTGGAACGAATAACGGGAGCGCCTGCGTTAGGGAACTTGAGCTCGCCTTCTGGCGTGGTCACAAAAATGTTTACGCGGGTAATACCGTCAATCCACACTGGTTTGACCGGACAAATCTTGGATGCCTCTTCAACAATATAATTGCCCGAAAATCCACCAAAAAAGCCCAGGATAGTGGACTCAACGCCGTAGTGAGCAAGCGTAAATGAAACGTTCAGACCCTTGCCGTTTGGTGTATAAACGGCATCGGTTGTGCGGTTGACGTGCGTATAAGAAGGAACTCCCGAGTTGACGTTCATGTCGATTGCAGGATTAGTGGTAAGTGTGTAAATCATCAAAGCTCCCTCTGAAACAAATATGGACCCGACGAAATCGCCGAGTCCATATTTTACTTCGATTATCTGAGTCTGCACCCAAACTGTACGTAAATTCTGGGCAAAACTCAAACGCCGCCGAGTGTGCTAAGCGTAACGCTTAGCCCTCGACAATCTGGTTGCCGTTCTTGCGGTACTCGTATGCCTTGAAAGCAACAAAGAGAATACCGCCAACAACAGCACCAATGAGAATGGCGAGAACCCACTTGAGGCCGCCATCGACAACGGGAAGAACCAGGAAGCCACCGTGAGGTGCTGGGTCGTGGACACCAAAGAGCAGCGTCAAGATGGAGCCGATGGAAGAACCGATCATCATGATAGGCATGACAGGCCAAATGTTCTTGGTCATGAATGGAATAGCGCCCTCGGTAATGTGGGTGCAGCCAAGAATGAAGTTGACCAGACCAGCGTTGAAGTCGGACTTGGTGAAATACTTCTTACCAACAACGACAGCAAAGGTGGTGATCAGTGGAGGAACAATACAAGCAGCAGAAACTGCAGCCATGAAGTTAGTACCAAACTCATAGGTTGGGGTACCAACACCAGCAGCAAGAGCCTCGGTCAGAAGTGCAGTACCGGTAACGTAAGCTGCCTTGTTAACTGGGCCACCCATGTCAAATGCGCACATGCAACCAATTGCGAGACCAAGGACAATTGGGCCAGAAGCAGACAGGCCGCGCAGGAAGTTCATCATGCCAGTGTTAATTGCTGCCATAGGACCAGAAATACCCAGCATAACCAGGCCAACAATGGTGGTGGAAAGCAGTGGGTACAGGAAGATTGCCTTCAGGCCATCAAGGTTCTTTGGAAGACCTGCAAGGAGCTTCTCAAGACCAACGATGACATAACCGGCAAGGAAGCCGCCGACGATGCCGCCCAGGAAGCCAAAACCAACACCAGCGCCGCCAGCATCAATCATGCCAGTAGTTGGGTTGATTGGAAGGCCCTGGATAGCAATCATACCTGCAACAAAACCAGGAACAAGAGCAGGGCGCTTGCCGATAGACTCAGCAATGTAAGCAGAAAGAACTGGAACCATGAGGCCCATTGCAATGCCACCGATGATCTTGAGCATGGCAGCAAAGCTGTTGTAGTCAGGCTGAGTGGAGCTGAAGGAAGTGATGCCCCAGAGGAATGAAACTGCAGTCAGAACACCACCAGCAACAACAAAGACCAGCATGTGGCTAACGCCGTTCATGAGGTGCTTATAGATGATGTGGCCTACAGACTCTTTCTCAATGGTGCTAGAAACAGGAGCGTCGTCTGCCTCTGCCAGCTCGCCCTCAGGTTGAGCAACAAGAGCGCGGTCGATAAGACCCTCTGCATCCTTAATAGCTGCAGTAACACCAACATTTACCATTGGTTTTCCGGCAAAACGCTCGGCCTGAACGTCCTTATCGGCAGCAACAACTACTGCCTTGGCGTTCCTGATTTCAGCTGCGGTGAGCTCGTTCTCTACACCGACCTGGCCGTGCGTCTCAACCTTAATGGTAAGACCTTTAGCTGCGGCGGCCTTCTCCAAGGCCTCCTTAGCCATAAAGGTGTGCGCAATACCGGTTGGGCAACCAGTAGCAGCAACGATGTCATACTTTGACTCGTCAGCCACAGCACTCCCCTTTCATCCTAGTGTTCGGAATTGTTCCAAACACAACCAAAAAAGCTGCTCAATGTTAGCACTGAGCAGCTTAAATACCTACGCTTTTACGTAAATTGTAACCAGAAAATTATGTTATTGAACGTACTTTCATTTAGTGCGGCGTTTGTGTCGGAAACTCTGATGTTTTTCTCGCCAGGTACTCAAACGTACCCATGCTTTTCTGGGCGAGAAGAACGTGCACCAGAAACCTACTCCTACTCTGCATCCTCCTGGCCAAAGCGTTCTTTTCTCAGACGCAGTGCCTCGTATGCACAACCATACATTGCAGCCTGATTGCCCAAGCTAGCAGCCTCAATACGAGCGCCCTTACTTACTGGCAGAGCGTACTGCTCAAAGCTCTCGCGAAGCTCAGTAGCAAATGTTGCAAACGAACCCGCAACGCCACCACCAATCAAGAACATAGCAGGATCAACCACGCACGAGACTTGTGCCATAGCAAGGCCCAGGTAGTGGCACATCTTGTGGATAGCAAGGGTTGCGCATTCATCACCCTGAGCGTGAGCTCTAAACACAGACACGGTATCGGTCTCGTGCTCAATGTTTACAGGAACAACGCCTCGAGCAACGCATTCCTCCAGGTACAGGCGGACAACTCCCTTAGCGGAAGCATACTGCTCCAAGCAGCCGTGACGACCGCAACCGCAGGTCAGCGTCTCTTCTGGCTCAACAATAATGTGACCAATCTCGCCGCCAGCGCCAAAAGCACCCGCAGCAAGCTTGCCGTCTACGACAACGCCTGCGCCAACGCCTGTTCCCAGTGCAATCAGCACAAACGAAGGCACGCCCACAGCAACGCCAGCCCACGCCTCGCCCAAAGCTGCAGCGTTAGCGTCGTTGACAAACGCGATGGTTGCGTTTGGCAGGCACATATTGATTGACTGCACCAATCCCTCAGGGTCAATGTCTACATTGGCGAGAAGACCAACGGTTCCGTCATCTGCAACAGGACCTGGAATATCCAAACCACACGCAATAACATCGTTGCGGCTTGCCTTTTGACCATGAACAATCAGCTTGATGGCATCGGTTACTGTCTGATAACCATCCTCGTTATCAAGTGAGGGCGTCTTGACCTTCTGCTCAGAAAGCAGCTCTCCTTCTGCAGAAAAAAGTCCCAGTTTGATGGTAGTTCCACCAACATCAATACCCAATACGTATTCCATGAAACCCCCTAGTTACCGCGCTTAAGTGCGCCTTCAACAAGCTGCGCAAGAACGTCTTCAACAGCGTATCCTGCAGCCTCAATAGCCATTGGAACAAGGGAGGTCTCGGTAAGTCCTGGGAACGTCTTCAAACCCATGACCATAACGTGATGTCCATCCCAAATAAAGTCGATACGAGCAAGATCTCTGCAGCCGTACGCCGTAAACACCTCAAGAGCTGCGCGCTCAAGCGCCTCACGAGCCTCAGCTGGATCTGCGCCAAGAGCAGCAAGCGACTCAGGACGAACTGGGCAGAAGTGCTGAATACGCTCTGGATCAAGGCGAGCATCCGTATCGTAAATACCCTCGGTCACCGAAATCTCAACTGGTGGCAGGGTTTTCTCGCCATCTGCGTCAGAGAGCACGGTAACACTTACCTCAACGCCATCAACCCACTGCTGGATAATGACGGAGTCGTCAAAACCAAGTGCACCGAGAAGTGCTGGTCCAAGCTGGTCAGCGCTATCAACCTTGGAAAGGCCCATGGCAGAGCCTCCGTGAACAGGCTTAACTGCTAGAGGGAAGCCAACGCCGCCGCCAAGGCGCTCGGGAACCAGGTCAAGGGCGGCAGCTGCGCCAAGGTCTTTAAATGCGCTGGCAGTCAACACAATCTGAGGAGGCCAGATGACCTCGGACTCCTCCTTTGACCAGGCCTGGCGCACAATAAACGGCATGTCAGCCTTGTTCCAGGCTGCCCTACAAGATGCAGGCCTTGAACCCACATACGGAATCTTGAGGAACTCCAAAAGTGCAGGTACTGCACCGTCTTCTCCGCCCGCGCCGTGAAGGCACACAAACGCAACATCGGGTTTCTCGGCACGAAGGGTATCTACCAGGTGGGCGTCAGCGTCAAGCGGCAAAACCTCATAGCCACGCTTCTCCAAAGCCTCAGAAACAAGAGCTCCACTTTTGAGCGAGAAGTTCCTCTCAAATGAGGCTCCACCCATAATGACAGCAACTTTTGTAGCCATACTTAACACTCCCTTGCAGAAGAATAAGATTCAGAATGAGAAGACTCAGGTAGCGCGCCAGCCTCTAGGAATGCGCGATACAGCGCCATGCGATCTTGGACGCACAGAGACAGCCTGCGGATTGCCTCGTGGATGCGCTCTGGAGTCTCAAATGAGTAGCACAGACGCATGCTTGAACTAATACGCTGGTCAGGATAGCAATAAACGCCTGGTACAAAGGCAACTCCCTCTTCGATTGCACGAGGAAGCAGTTGCTCAGTGTTGAGGTATGGCGGGAAAGTTACCCACAGGAACAAGCCACCCTCTGGCTTTGTCCAGGTAACATCTTTGGGGAAGAACTCTGCAAGCGCTGCCAGCATAGCGTCTTTTCTCTCTTTATAGCGAGACTTAGACACCTCAAGTGCCGCCTGCCAATCAACTTCATTGAAGTAATGCTCGGCAAGAATCATGTTAAAGGGGCTGGTACACAGGTCAGAACCAGACTTAGCAAGGTTGATGCGCTCAAGGAAGTGACGAGGTGCAACCATCCATGCAAGACGCAAACCAGGAGCAAAAATCTTTGACGTAGTTCCCAGATAAATGACGTTTGAATCAAGTGTCTTGAGGCGCGTCAGGTCTTCTCCCTCAAAGCGGATAAGACCATACGGATCATCCTCAACAACAGGAATGTTGTACTGGTGAGCCAACTCAAGAAGACGCAGGCGCCTTGGCATAGACATGGTAATGCCCGCAGGGTTGTTGAAGTTAGGAATAACGTAGATGAACTTGGGCTTTCTGTCTTGGCTAGCGAGCTCTTTAAGCTTTGCCTCAAGAAGGTCTGTTCTAATGCCTTCTTCGTCCATATCAATGGTGTGAACAGTAGGCTCATACGCAGAAAATGCCTGGAACGCACCAAGGTAACTTGGGCCCTCACAGATAATATCGTCTCCTGGGTTAAGGAAGACGCGACCCAAGAAATCAAGCGCCTGCTGAGAACCAGAAGTCAAAATCATCTCATCAGGATCGGCTTCAACGCCTTGAGCAGCCAAGATCTTGCAAATAGTCCTTCTGCACTCAATACGACCATCAGAGTTGCCATATTGAAGAGACCTGAGACCCTCAACAGCAACGCAGCGTCGAGCGCACTCTGCAACCTGATCAAGTGGCAGCGAAGAAATGTCTGGTAGGCCACCAGACAGCGCAATGACACCTGGACGAGACAGTGCTGCAAACAAATCTCGCACTTCGCTTTTTCTCATGGTTTGAACGCGATCTGCGTACAGATCACCCCACTGATCAAACGAGATTCTGCTGTCATCCATAGAACTCTTACTCCTTACAAGCCATCTTTGGGTAAAAATTGTGCCGAAAAGATGTGCTTATTGTTTTAGGACGTAGTCTTTTTAGTATCGCTCAAATATCAATAAATAACAGGGTAAAATATGACGCAATTGCTAAACGGTTACATATAACCGGCAAACATACTGGTCGCTCCTAAATTTTGTAGAGAGGATTTTTATGGACAGCGCACATAACACTGTTGAATTGAACGCAGCGCTTTCAAATCCCCGCGATGATATCGCTAAACTTGATGAACTTGAGAAGAAGCTCTTTGCTCTCAACTACGCAGCTAATGAGATTGGCTCTTTTGGACCATGCATCGATCCAAAAAAGGCTGCTGAAGAGCGCGGAGAAGCCCTGGCAATCCTTGGCGAGCAGGTCCAGGAGACCCTCTGTGATCCTGCTGTTGGCGCACTGCTTGATAGACTTCACGAGAATCGCGCTCTACTTGATGAGACTCATCGCGCACAAGTTAAAATTCTTCGTCGCGATAGAAGCCAGCTGGTAGATGTACCTGTTGAGCTTCAGAGCAACTTTGTTCGTCTTACCACAGAGGCTAATGAGGTCTGGGAGCAGGCAAAGAACAGCGATGACTGGTCACTCTTTGCGCCAAAGCTGGATAACTTAATTGAGCTTCGCAAAGAGATGTGCCAGGCACGCGATGCTTCCAAAGACCCATATGATCTCTTACTCAGCGATTTTGAACACGGCACCAACAGAGAGTTCTACAACACCTTCTTCAATAACGTTAAAGAAGTGGTAGTTCCTCTGGTTGCTGATTGTATGGCTTCTAAGCGTCAGCCAAGCACCAAACCTCTTGAGGGTAAGTTTGATGTCAACCGTCAGTGGGATCTTGCAAAAGACCTGGTAAAGCTCCAGGGTCTTGACGAGGACGCTTATTGGCTTGGCAAAACTGAGCACCCTTACACCGGTGGCCCTGGTATCGGCTTTGTTATGGTTGCCAGCCATGCTTACGAGAATAACGTTCTCTCCAACGTCTATTCCATGCTGCATGAGAACGGTCACGCCCTCTACGAGCAGGGCATTAACTGGGAGTACCGCTTTACCTCTCTGAGCACCGGAACTTCTATGGGTATGCACGAATCCCAGTCTAGGTTCTTTGAGAACTACGTTGGCCTTTCTGAGGCATTTGCTGAGCCTCTTATTCAACTTATGCGCAAGCATTTCCCTGGCCAGCTTAATCGCGTCACTGCCTTCCAGCTCTTCTCGGCAGCTAATAAGGTACAGCCAAGTCTCATCCGCACTGAGGCGGACGAGCTCACCTATCCTTTACACATCCTTATCCGTTATGAAATGGAGCAGGCGCTCCTTTCTGGCGAGATTACTGCAAAGGATGTCCCAGCTCTTTGGGCCGAGAAGTACAAGCAGTACCTGGGCGTTACGGTTCCAAACAACACTGAAGGTGCTCTTCAGGATGTTCACTGGTCATGGGGTGAGTTTGGTTACTTCCCAACCTACGCACTTGGTAGCGCTTATGGTGCACAGTACAAGCATGCCATGATTGCTGAGGGCATGGACTTTGACGCCGTCTGCGCATCAGGGGATCTTGCCCCTATTAGGGAGTGGCTGGGCAGCCGTATTTGGACCTGGGGTCGTGCAAAAGACTCCAAGGAGCTCATCATGGGTGCATGCGGTGAGCCTTTTGACGTCCACTACTACACCAAGTATCTGACCGACAAATACTCTCGCATCTATGGTCTGGTCAGCGCATAAGCGTACGCCGTAGGCGCGAGTGGAATACCTGTCCTCTATTAACTACACGAAAGGGATGAAATGAAAAAGTTTATCGAGGAGTTTAAAGAGTTTATCCAGCAGGGCAATGTTATGGACATGGCTATTGGTATCATCATTGGCGGCGCATTTACCGCTATTGTTACCTCCCTTGTCAATGACATCATCAACCCATTTATTAAGCTGATCTCTGGTGGTGGTACCGAGGTTTCTGGTCTTTCTATTCCAGTCCCTGGCACCCAGAACGGCATTGACTTTGGTGCATTCATCAGCGCAATCATCAACTTCCTGATCATTGCATTCATTGTCTTCTGCATGGTTAAGGCCCTCAATAAGTTCATGAAGGCTTCCAAGCTTAAGAAGGACGAAGAAGAAGCTGGTGAAGAGGTTGCAGCTCCACACTGCCCACACTGCCTTGAAGAGGTTAAGGAAGGCGCAACTCGCTGCCCACACTGCACTGGTGAGATTGAGGGCGGCGCACACGCTGCGTAAGCTTTACACCAAGCTTTACATCACCGCCCTTTTACACGCGTAAAAGGTTAGCAAGAAAAAAGCAGGCATATCATATGCCTGCTTTTTTAGTAAAAGAAACCAGAAAAGGCTGGGTTATTTCTTACCAGTACCACCCTTGCCGCCGCCACCATTTCCAGATGAGCTGCCGCCATTTCCTGAAGAGCTACCACCATTACCAGAACCAGAAGAAGTAGGGGTTACTAGCTTATAGCCGCCCTTACCATCTGGCTGCCAAGGGAACTCTGCCTTTGGTGGATACTCATATTTAGCCCAATCATCCTCACGGTGATTAAGGAGGGCAAACTTAAGAGTAAATCCAGGAGCATCAATACTGAGAAGCTTCTTATTTTCCGCAGTAGTGTATAGAACAGACTTAGATATCTGTTCGTCTTGTGAAAAGCCCTGGGCAAGAATGGGGAAAGAAAGTCCATCTGCCGAAGGCTCTTCTGCAACAATCTGAATAGGAGAAACGCTACCGTCTGGATAGAACAGTGCAGCAGCTCCATCCTTATGAGCAGAGAAGGTATACGCTCCGCCAGAACCCTTATTCATAGACTCAATCTGATCACTGGTCAAATCTTCTTTAGAACCATCTGCATAGTGCAAGCCAAAGAGATAATACGTACCAGGAATGGTGGCAGCAAAATTGACTACCTGTCCTTCAATATAAGCTATCTGTGAAGTATCGTCTGGATTGTCAGAAAGTTTTTTGAAATTAAACGTAATCTCACTCTTGGCATCACTGTACTTCAGATAGTTGTTGTCGTCCTTATCAAAAAGCATTGGCACACTATCACCATCATCATACGTACATTGAATGGCAATAGTTCCTTTTGCTTCCCACTTACCATCATTCTTCACACCTTTAAAATTATGCATGAAGAAAGTGCCGTCTTCTTTGAATGAATAGTAAAGAACGGTTCCATCGTTATAGCCCTGATTAAGCATGCCACCATGGTCAAAGGTTTTGCCTTCCTTTGATCCACCTTTAGTTCCAACGCCATTGTCAACACACCAGACGCCAGTAATAATCTTAGAAAAATCTCCGGTTAGCGTTGGATTATCTGGAGTCTCCTCAAGCTTCACAAATTCTGACTGAGAAGGCGTATCCCCAGTACCGTCTTGACCGCCATTCTGAGGATCTTGACCAGCTCCACCAAGAACAGAATCAGGGTTTAAGATTGCCTGAAGGACATCACTATTACATGCAGCAAGCGTGCTAGCAGCACCGCCTGCAGCCAATCCCGCAAAAGCGCGACGAGTAATCATCTCTTTATTCATACGTTCCTCCTATAAGCGTATGGGAGTCCCAACTTTTTATATTCTACTTGAAACGAGTCAAATGTTACATATTAAGCTGCATTCGACTTATGTATCATCCTATTTTATATGAGGAAGATGAGAGGTAATCAACGTCATAGTGCCCGTAAAGCGCAGGCTACCAGAAGACGCAGGTGCAATAAAATGCGAGCCCTTGCAAATCCTATGCTCTACTCCGTTGCCACCGTCAGCGCAAACCGTACCTTCTCCCTCAATGACACTTACGCACATAAACGGCCATGGCTGAGCAATAGTTTTTGCCTCATGAATCTCATATTTTTCTACCGAGAAGTACTTGCAGCTCATAAGTTCAGTTTTACCGTCAATTTCTGGAGCAGTAATTTCTCCAGATGTTGGAGCTTCCTGTGCGTAATCGATAACCTCAAGACTCTGTGCTAAATGCAAGTCACGAGGCTTGCCATCGTCTCCTAAACGATCATAGTCATACACACGGTATGTAATATCTGAGCTCTGCTGCGTTTCAAGAATAAGCGTGCCCGTTCTAATGGCGTGAACGGTTCCAGGATCAATCCTAAAGAAATCTCCAGCCTTGATAGGAACGTAATTGAGCAGTTCAGACCACTTTCCCTGCTCAACCATGGCTGCAAACTCTTCTTTTGAGGAGGCATTTTGTCCTACAACAATATCGCCATTCTCTTTTGCATCAAGAATATACCAGCACTCAGACTTTCCCAGAGAGCCATTCTCGTGTTCTGCTGCGTACATGTCATCTGGATGAACCTGAACAGAGAGGTCATCTTTTGCATCAAGAATTTTAATGAGAAGTGGGAAACGGTCTCCCTCTGCATTACCAAAAAGCTCTCGATGAGAAGCCCATAGCTCAGAAAGAGTTTTTCCTTCAAAGGCACCAGAGGCAACTTCACAGTCTCCGCTAGGATGTGCACTGATCGCCCAGCACTCTCCTACTGAGCCTTCGGGGATGTCGTAACCATACTCTTCAGCAAGTCTTCTTCCACCCCAAATTTTGTTGTGAAAAAGAGGTTTTAAAAAGATAAGATCGTTATATGACTTGTCTGTGTTTTTATCTAAATTTAGCATCGTAGCTCCTTATATGCAGTGCATACATGCTTTTCTAATAGCTAACAACTCTATAGTCTAACGGATTCTAATAACTTAACACTGACTCATTCGGCTGCTATTGATTGGGTTTCTCGCTAACAAAAAAGGCTCAGCTAAAAGCTGAGCCTTTGCAGTCAACGAACTAAGTGAACTTAGAACATAACGTTGAAGGAATCCATGCTGTAGTCAGAACCATAAAGAGCAAGGATGGTACCACGAACAGTTGCGGATGCGTCCATCTTTACACCTGGGTCAAAGAATGCAAAGCCCTTGGTAGTTGCGTTAGGAGCTGCGTTAACAAACAAGCTCAGCTCATCCTTGCCAATAGCGGTGTCGGTGGTCTGAATGAAGATGTTGGTATCGGTCTTGTTAACAACCTCAACCAGATAGCCGTTGGAGTTCTCAAAGTCAACACCAATGCCGGTAACGGTAACGGTAATCTTATCGGTGTCAATAAGAACCTCAGTCTTATCGCCAGTCTTCTTAATATCATCAACGTACTTCTGAACGTTGGTAACCTGCTCTGAAGTGTTGTGCTTGTCCATCAGAGTTTGATAGAGCTGCTGAGAGTCAGAGTCACCAGCACGAGTATCTGAAGGCTTAGTTGCGGTATTTGCATCAGGTGCAGTCTGCTGCTGTTGCTGCTGCTGACCACCGCCAGTAGTGGTTCCTGGATCAGCAAGATTTGGAATAAGATTGCAGCCAGCAAGTGCAAGAACGGCAGAAGCGGATGCTGCTACGAGGCCGAGCTTATTAAACTTCATAAAGGTCTCCTTTGGGTGATTTATACCTTATAAGAGGATAACGGAAATAAGTAGATATTGTCAATTTTTATGCACAGATGAGCATCTAATGTTCCTCAACTAGAGCTTTAATGCCACCTTGCGTAAACATTACTGCTGAATTTATGTGACCGTCAGCCTCTTCACGAGTCTCATCATTTTTAAGAATATTGACAATGGTGGTCATTTCAGTTTGAGCAAGCCAGGTAATAATAAACTCATCATAGGGTTTAACCTGCGCAACGTTAGGATAAAGAATGGCTCTAATGGTTGCAGAAATAACCTCAGTCAACTCTTCAAAGAAATGGACAACATGCGGGTTTTCTCGGTTATTCACAAGAATCTGCACCACGTACCTATTGCCGTACAGAAGGTCTAAGAATTTCTCGAGCGTTTCTTTATTACCCAAAGGAGTGTCTTCAAGATCTCTTTCCTCAGAGAGCAGCAGATGATCTTTGTAGTCTTCAAGAATTTGAATTGCGCCTTCAGTGACAGGGATCAAAACATTCTTAAAGAGGTCCTCTTTGTTATCGAAGAAGAAATATAGAGCGCCCGTGGTAACGCCTGCATGTGCACAAATCTGTCTCAGTGAAGCTTTATCGTATCCCTGTAAAGCAAACTCTTGCTCTGCGGATTTAAGAAGCCTGTGACGTGTGTCACAACTTTCTGTTTGTGGTCGCCTCGACATTGCTGCCGCTCCTTTATAAATGTTTTAAATCCCCTTGTAATAAGGAGATTCCCCCAAATCAATACTACCTTGTTTTAAGGGGAACATATAACAGAAAGTTAACTAATTATGCAGAAATCTATAAGCGTTACATAACAACTTTTGTGATATTTACTTAATTCTTTGATATTGATTAGACGAGAAACACGTCAGAAGCATAATAAAACCCTGCTATGTTACATAACAGGGTTTTAAGACATACCGTTAACCCAAATTATCCTTGCGCTTAATAAATTCTCCGCAGATATATGACTTCCTCAGATACTCGCGATTAAACGGATCTTTGACGGGAACAAAATCCTCTGGAGACTTAGCAAAGTGCATGGCAAAAAGCTCATGGATATGTGGATCAGCCAGCAAATAGCCGCGCGAGCAGTACGCCTGATACATCTGGGCGTCCTCGTTAAATTTAAACGAGCTAAAAGCGCAGTCTGAACAGTGTAGTCCAGCCATCTTGCACATCTCCTACTCTTCAGATAGCCCCATGCAATCTGAACAACGCTGAATCATACGCGTATACAGCAAGTATGGCATTGTAAACAATAAAAATAGTCAAAAATACTTATTCGACGCCAAGAATTTCCGGGAGCGTGTAATCTGAGCCGTTCCCCGAGGAAGCAACAGGTTGGAGGTATTCTCTATTGTCATTTCCGTCATGCATAACAGTAGGATTTGGAAGATTAACACCCTCAGCTAAATTCTTCTTCTGCGTCTCTGTAAGCTCCACGCCAGCATCAACAAGATCTTTAAGATGCTCAACCCAAAGTTGATCAAGACTTAAGGAGAAGAAGTCAGCGATAACCTTTGCTTTATCAAATGAAGGCCACTTACGACGCTCAGTGCAAATGTAAGAGACATACGCACGTGACCAATGTGAGAATTCGCACAGGTCTACCTGGCGCTTGCCACTTTCTTGTAACAACCTTGCTACTGTCCTACCCAAACCTGGGTCGGTCTTTTTGGTAACACCTGCCTTAGCCATCTCACAGCCCCATCTGCTCAAACGATGCCTTAAAAACATGCGTATGTTTTATGCATAGTCCCGTGTTGTTACCGTATCATACTACACTAAAATATCTTCAGATACAATTTGTTATGTTGTTTTACAAGCGTAAATTTGAAGAAGATTGCATACCTGTTACGTAAATAAATCATAAGTAGCCCTGCCGCTTGGAATTAATTGGCTATACAAAAGATATGCAAAAATCAATTGAACTATGCAAAATAATGTATCAGCGATTTTATGCAATAACAAAGAGCCTCTACGCCATCTGGCTTCAAGATTTTGAATGATCCATGCAGCTGGTTTCTGACACGTATAAAACCGCAGGAAAATAGCCTAGTAGCTGTATTTTTACTTTTAAATACTTGAAATAATGGGTATATCAAAGATAGAGCAAATAGCTCTAAAGGGATTGCCATGAGGCAGGGCGACATGTGTGCGACCACGTTAATAGTCGTCCTGCCTCCATGGCATACGTTGCCTCGCAAATCGAGAAAACTAAATGGTCGGGGCCATTTAGCGATGAAATTGAGTGTTGGGGGGACTCAATCTCTCAACGCAACGTGTAAACTATTGATAGCAGAAAAAACTTTTTATGTATTCGGGAATTAGAAGAATTTTTAAATTCATATAACACTTCCCGATTTTAGCGTAAAAATAGCGCAAGTGCCACACCAAATCCAAGAAATGGTGCAAAAGGAAATGTATACTTAAATATACTATCTGAACTGGTAATTTCTTCTTTATTTCTGTCTTCTCTCTTTAAAAATTTACGCCAAATAAAGAACAGAAAAGAAAACATAACACCTAAAATATTTGCTAAAAATAAAAAGACAAATGTCTCTTTTATTTCAAGATAAAGACATGTTGAGAGAATAAGTTTAATATCTCCCCCTCCCAGAGAAGACATATGACCTATAAATTTTGTAACTATACCTACTGTAATCAGTACACATATAACAAAGAGCTCACTCCATAATGCATTCATCAGTAACTCAGTGTGCTTTTCATTTGTCACAAGCCAAATAGGCCATAAAAAGGCGAGCAAAATAGGGATTCTATTTGGAATAGTGCGATTTCGCATATCCGATATTGAAGCCCAGATATACATGACAAAAATAACCAACTCTCTCATAGACACCTCCTCAGTCAACCTTAGCAGCATGGACAAGAATCAACTTTCCACACAGATGCCGTTATTTAACTTATTGATGTAACAAGCTGAACATTCAACGTTCTTCTCGCCGCTCTTGGTTTTAGAGAGCCTTTTTGATCCTTCGGGATTTTCTTGCGACAAAAATCGGAAAGCCGCGAATGGTACACTTAGCACTCAGTTTCTAGAAAGGTTTTTCATGCCAAGTTCTTCGTATAAATCAAAACAAATGATTGTCATTCGTCGCGATCTCAAGATGCGTAAAGGAAAGATCGCTGCTCAGGCTAGCCATGCATGTGTTGAAGCCACACTAATGGCACTTGCAAAAGAGCGTCGACTTGATCAGGTTCGTGTCACTGATGATCAGAATTGGGTCTATTTAGACCATGCTGACGAAGATACCTCTGCAATCACTAACTGGTTTGATGCTGGCGTTGCAAAAGTATGTGTCTACGTTGATTCTGAAGAAGCGTTGCTTGAGCTTGCTGTCGAGGGAAAAGCTCGTGGTTTTGTCGTGGCCCTTATTAGGGACGCGGGCTTTACCGAGTTCCATGGAGAACCAACATTTACCTGTCTGGCGTTTGAGCCACTGGCTGCAGAAGATATTGATCCGTTAACGGGCGAGCTGCCTCTGTACTAGCGAGAATACCTACATCAAGAAGGTATGGCTCATAACCTCGTCAAAGATAGTGGTAACTACAAACATACCAATTGAGGCATAAAGGATTGCTGCCTGCCAAGAAAGGTGATTGGTCTCGATTTTTGAAATACGAGGATCAAGCTTTCCTTCTTTAAGGCTGATGGGGTCATCAATATCGCGCGTAAAGCCCATCTGACGGTCCTCGTACTCTTTTCCGCTAAAGAGCAGACCAACGCCACAAGCAATAATTCCCAAAGAAGAAATGACGTACATAACACGGCGCACCCAGTCGATGCCCGTAAACATATCCATACCACTGGTAAAGTACGCAAATGCAAAGATAACAGCACTCATTCCAGCTGCTGTAAGACAACCATAACCAAATGCACGCAAGGCACTCAGTGCCAGCTCTTTGAACTTCTCGCCACGAGAAGGTGTTTGTGAAAACTTGCTATCCATACACAACTCCTTGGTTGTTTATTTGTTTTCTGTATAGCTTATAGCGTATAGGAAGTCTTTGCTTGATGATACAATTTCTACAGTAAATCTTGGCAGGAGGACGCATGCGTATCGGCTTTGATAACGAGAAGTACATCACTATGCAGGCGGATCGAATCCACCAGCGTATCAGTGAATTTGGCGGCAAGCTCTACCTTGAGTTTGGCGGTAAACTGCTCGACGACAACCACGCTTCTCGCATCCTCCCTGGATTTGCTCCAGATGCAAAAGCTCAGATGCTTCAGCAGCTTGCTCACGAGGCAGAAGTTGTCTTTGCCATCAACGCAAACGACATTGAAAACGGCAAGCGCAGAAGCGATATTGGCGTTACCTATGCCGATGACGTGCTGAGGCTTATGGACATCTTCCGTGCTCGCGGCCTTGCCATTGGTGGCGTTGTCATTACGCAGTACTCTGGTCAGCCAAAGGCAAAGGCCTATCGTGCGCGCCTAGAAAACATGGGCATTGCCGTGTACCGCCACTACCCCATTGAGGGCTACCCCTCCAATATTGACCTGATCGTCTCGGCGGAGGGCTACGGTAAAAACGAGTACGTAAAGACTACGCATCCTCTGGTAGTTGTAACAGCACCTGGTCCTGGCTCAGGCAAGCTTGCTGTCTGCCTCTCGCAGCTCTACAACGAGAACGCCCGCGGAGTCCGCGCAGGTTATGCAAAGTTTGAGACATTCCCTGTTTGGAACCTTCCGCTCAAGCACCCCGTAAACGTTGCCTACGAGGCAGCCACAGCAGACTTGGGCGACAATAACATCATCGATCCATATCACCTTGAGGCTCACGGCAAGGTTACCGTTAACTACAACCGCGACGTTGAGGCTTTTCCTGTGCTTAAAGCCATGATGGAGAAAATCGCAGGTACCAGCCCGTATCAGTCTCCAACCGATATGGGTGTCAATATGGTTGGCAACTGCATTATTGATGATGAGGTTTGCCAGGAAGCTTCAAAGGCAGAGATTGTACGCAGGTGGTTTAGGGCTGCCGAGAAACTCGAGCGTACGGGCATGGGTGAGCGTGAACTCACAAAGATTAATCTCTTGATGAAAGACGTTAACGTTGACCAGAACTTCTCGCCAGCTCATGCAGCTTGTTTGCATAAAGCAGAAGAGACAGGAAAGCTTGCGGGCGCCATGGTTATGCCTGACGGCTCCATTATTACCGGCAAGACTTCGGAGCTTTTAGGTGCGCCAGCGTCGCTTTTGCTCAACGCCCTCAAATACGTAGTTGGTATTGAGAAGAAGACGTTTATTGTCTCAGATGAGGTCCTAAGGCCTATTTGCGCACTAAAAGAGAACAACTTTAAGCTGGCTCGCACCAGCCTCTGCGCTGATGAGATGCTCATTGCGCTCTCTATCAGCTCAATTACCAACCCATTGGCCGGAAAAGCCGTTGATGCCACGCAACTACTCCGTGGATGCGACGCGTATTTCTCGTCAATTATTCCAAGCGATGACGAGTCCATCTATCACAAGCTGGGCATTAACGTGTGTTGCGAGCCAATTTTTGAACAAGGACAATTCTTTCACCAGTGATTTTTAAGAGCTCACATAAAAGCAAGAAAACGAGAAACTCTACGACTCGTTCTAAAACTAAACATACACCTGCTTCTGCAAGCGCTTCAAAACGTAAGCAGCGGGCGATGCATACACTTAAGCAAAATTCCCAGAACAATCCTGTTGTTACATGGGGACTCATTACGCTGGCCATTGTATTTGTGCTGGCATTGTTGCAATCGTGCCAGGGACTTTTCTCCCTCTCTTTTGACAACAAACTAATCATCAAAAACGAAGTCCCCTATGAGTGGGAAAACCTTAGCTACGACACAGCGGGACGCGCGCATTATGTGGTGGACGGAGAAGAGCTCACACGCACGGGCGTTGACGTCTCTTCTCACCAAGGGTTTATTGACTGGGAGGCCGTTGCTGCCGATAACATTCAGTTTGCCATGCTTCGCATTGGCTACCGCGGCTCCACCGAGGGTGGTATTCGCGCGGATGAACTGTTTGAGACCAACCTAAAGGGTGCGCAAAGCGCTGGTCTTGATGTAGGTGTGTACTTCTTCTCGCAGGCTATTAACGTGGAAGAAGCTCGCGAGGAGGCCGCTTTTGTTCTGCAGCAGTTACGGGAAGCAGGAGTTACAAAGCTTGCTCTTCCTGTTGCGTTTGATCTGGAGCCTTCTCCCGATTACAGCGGTCGCGCCGACAACCTTTCCCCCGCAGAAACTAACGCAATTGCGCGCGCGTTTTGCACCACTATTCAAGAAGCGGGATACCGCGTTATTGTGTATGGCAACAAAGTTGATCTAAATCGCTTTGACTTAGTCTCGCTTGACGAGCCTATTTGGCTGGCACAATACGTTGATCAACCAGACGTAAACTTTAACTTTTTGATATGGCAATACACCTCAACAGGACAAGTTGACGGTATTACCGGTTCAGTTGATTTGAATTTAGACTTCTCACGCGTCTCTACAAGCAAGAGCTCAAAGTAGAGCTGCCACGTCCGCAGCCGCTAGCAGCGCCCGCAGGAGAAGCCGTAGGCACGTCCGCGGGGTGCGTCCGCAGCCCGTAAGGCTATCCGACCTTCACGGAACCAGCCAGGGTAACGGTAGGATCAAGCGCCTGAGCATGCGCAAAAGCGCCTCCAGGGCTACATGAACTTATCAGCGTAAACACTACCCACAAGATGATGGCTGCAAGCAATACCGCCAGCGCCACACGACCCAGTCTCATGCGAGAAGAACGACGCCTTCTAGCCGCATATGCTGCCTGAACTTCATCTCTGGGGTTGAGCGTTCCATAGTGATTGCCGTAAGCAGTTCTTGCTCGACCACGTGCACGAGCGGCGTCTGCACGAGCATGGTTAACAGGATTAGTTGGGCGATCTTGCGTCATCCTACGCTGTGCCTGCGCACGGCTTCCAACAGCCGCGTGACGGCCTCGCACTGCACGTGGAGACGTAGATGATTCTCCGTTGCGAGAGATAGTAGGTGGAACCTGAGCTGGACGCTTTTTCTTACCAAAACCAAAGAGGTTATTCTCTGCCATCAACAATCCTTGCTAAAAGATTCGTTTACCGAAAAAAGAATACACCGACTTTGCTTTTCTCGCCTTGAAAAGCATCTATCCCGTTACAATAAAGCGCTATACAGACTGATTTTCTGTAAAGTCTGCACAATTGGAGTTCATGGGGGACGTGTGAAGAAACTTTTACTGATGGCAACAGGAGGAACTATTGCTTCTGTTTCCACTGAATCGGGCTTGGCTCCCTCACTTTCAGGAGAAGAACTTTTAGCCAACGTCCCTCTTGTTCATGACCTCTGCGAATTTGATTTCAAACAAGTCATGAATATCGACAGCACTAATATGCGTCCTCAAAACTGGCTCCAGATTAGAGATGCCATTATTGAGTCGTACGATGCCTACGACGGCTTTATTATCCTTCACGGCACCGATACCATGGCATATACCGCCGCTGCCCTCTCCTACCTCATCCAAAATAGCGAGAAACCCATTGTGCTCACAGGCTCTCAACAGCCAATGGCAAATCCGTTTACCGACGCCAAACTCAACCTCTACCACTCCGTTCTCTACGCGCTCGACGACAGAAGCGCCGGAGTCGTGGTGGTTTTTGGCAACGAAGTTATTGCCGGCACCCGCGCTCATAAACAGCGCACACTGAGCTTCAATGCATTTACGAGCATGAATTATCCACCGCTTGCCCATATCCGTGGCAACAAGATTATTCGCAGTGCACCAAATGAAGAGCAGGTAAATGGCGGTCTTATTACCTATGACACGCTTAATACGCGCGTTATTGTGCTTAAGCTAACCCCAGAGCTTAATCCATCTATCTTCTACCTTCTGAAGAATGACTACGACGCTATTGTGCTTGAAACCTTTGGTATTGGCGGCATCCCTTCGTACGACGGCTCTTATGAGGAAGCTATCACCGATTGGATCGCTTCTGGTCGCACGGTTGTAATCACTACGCAAGTCCCTGAAGAGGGCCTTGACCTTGGTGTTTATGAAGTTGGTAGGGCTTATCAGGATATGCCTGGTGTGCTCTCTGGAGACGACATGACCACCGAGGCTCTGGTTGCAAAAACTATGTGGATGCTTGGTCAAACTACAGACCAGCGCGAGCAAGAAAAACTGTTCTACCAGGTAATTTGTAACGACAGAATTCCACAGTCCGTGGATACAGAAATTTGCGAGTAGTCGATGAGAGACGCCACATTCAAGCCCACCGTACTCTACTTAATTGCGCTTATTATCTGCGGTTCTAATGGAATAGTTGCAAGTCTTATCAACCTTCCTAGCTACCAAATTGTCTTCTTCCGCATGTTTTTGGGCACGCTCTTTTTGCTCGCGGTAAAGCTTGTGCAAAAAGAAGCTTTTACCATCCAGAACTACCCTAAGGACTTCCAAGCGCTCATTGGGTCAGGCATTGCCTTGGGTCTTCAATGGACCTTCCTTTTTGAGGCGTATCACCTGGTAGGAGTTGGTATTGCAACACTTGAGTACTATTGTGGCCCCGTCATTGTAATGGCACTTTCTCCCCTTTTATTTGGCGAGAAACTCACTGCTAAAAAGATACTTGGCTTCCTTGTAGTTGTTATCGGCGCTGCTTTGATTATTGGCTATGGAGTTGGACTGAACCTCTCGCCTGCTGGTCTTCTTTTAGGCGCTCTTTCTGCTGTTCTTTACGCTGTTATGGTTATTTGTAACAGGCGTCTCAAAGATGTTTCTGGCATTGAAGGCACCAGCATTCAGCTGGGCATTGGCTGCGCTGTTGTTGCTCTGGTTACCGTTGTGTTCCATGGCATCGAGGTGCCCGCGGATCCTGCATCGGTAAATTGGCTGGCTGTTCTGACCATCGGTCTCTTTAACACGGGTCTTGGATCATTTTTGTATTTCCCACAGCTCACCAAGATTCCTGTTCAGCGTGTGGCGGTCTTTGGATACCTTGAGCCACTATCTGCAGTTATTTTCTCGGCACTTATCCTTGGCGAACCTTTTGGTCTTCTCAAAATAATAGGCACCGCCTGCATCATAGGCGGTGCCATCTTTGCTGAGCTATCAGGCGCCTCTTCAAACAAATCAGAGGCTATTGAAACTCCACTCTAGCGTATAAGCTGCGTGCAAGTCGGCGCTTAGGCCGCGAAGTCGCTGCTAGCTGCCACAAGCTGCGTACAAGCGCTGCACGCCGCGTGTAAGCCGCTGCTTACATTGGCATAGTTGGAGCGACAAAGACGCGAGCGGCGTTCTCGCGGTCAAGGTCATACAGGTTCTTTGGATCTCCACCAAAGAGCTCGACTGCCTTGAGAAGGTCGGAAGCATTTGCCTCTTCCTCGCCCTGCTCTTTAACGTACCAGTCAAGCAGTTGCATAGTACGGAAATCATTTGCCTTCTGAGCGACGGCGTAGCACTCGTTAATACTTGCGGTAATGAACTGCTCATGCTCGTATGCTGCCTTGATTGGCTCAACTACCTTGGTAAAGGTTAGGTCTGGCTTTGCGATTGCCTCCATGGTTGGAGTCCAATCGTTATCAAGCAGATAACGACGAAGAATACGTGCGTGAGCGAGCTCTTCCTGAGACTGGATGACATACCAGTTTGCAAAGCCCTTCAGGCCCTGCTCCTCATAGAAATCTGCAAAGGTTAGATACAGATAAGCGGAATAGAACTCTTTGTTGATCTGCAGATTAAGGATGTTACCAACGTTTGTGTCAAGTGCCATGTTCTTCTCTTTCCTCATAACTTTTTTATCAAAAAAATGAGAAGCTCTTTGGCTTCTCATTTTTGATACCCAGTTGTTAGTCTCTTAAACAGATTGCACAAAATCTTAATGATAAAAATAGTTACTATTTTTATCTTCTATTTGAATGCGCTGCGCTTGCGCCACCTATACGTTAGTCGCGGGTGAGCTTGCGGTGAATGCGATGAGGACGAGCAGCCTCCTGACCAAGTCTTTCGATACGATTAGCCTGGTAAGCCTCAAAGTTACCCTCAAACCAGAACCACTTACCTGGGTTCTCGTCGTCGCCCTCCCACGCAAGGATGTGCGTAGCAATGCGGTCCAAGAACCAACGGTCGTGGCTGGTTACCACCGAGCATCCTGGGAAGCGCTCAAGTGCATCCTCAAGGCTTTCCAGCGTCTCAATATCGAGGTCGTTGGTAGGCTCGTCCAGAAGCAGTAAGTTTCCACCCTGCTTAAGCGTAAGGGCAAGGTTTAGACGGTTCCTCTCGCCACCAGAAAGGACGCCAGCGCGTTTCTGCTGGTCAGGTCCTTTAAAGCCGAAGCTGGCCACATAGGCGCGGCTTGGAATTTCCGTATCTCCCACCTTGATAAAGTCGTTTCCGTCGGAGACAACCTCCCAGATAGTCTTATCTGGATCGATTCCCTGCCTGAGCTGGTCAACGTAAGAAATTTGAACCGTCTCGCCAATCTCAAGCGTGCCGGAAGTGAGCTCCTCCTGGCCAACAATGGCCTTGAACAGCGTAGACTTACCAACACCGTTGGGACCAATCACGCCAACAATGCCGTTTCTTGGCAAGCTAAACGAGAGGTCGTCGATAAGAACGCGGTCGCCAAAGGCCTTGTGGATGTGATCGGCCTCCAGGACCTTCTGGCCCAGACGCGGACCAACAGGAATCTGGATCTCGGTAAAGTCAAGCTTCTTGGACGCGCGAGCCTCTGCTTCCATCTGCTCGTAGCGGTCAAGACGCGCGCGGTTCTTTGCCTGGCGAGCCTTAGGAGACGAACGAACCCACTCCAGCTCAGCGCGCATTTTCTTTGCACGCTTGGCATCCTGCTGGTTCTGAGCCTCAAGGCGCGCGGCCTTGTTCTCCAGGTAGGTTGAGTAGTTACCCTCGTAAGGATAAAGCTGTCCGCGGTCAACCTCGCAGATCCACTCGGCAACGTCGTCGAGGAAGTAGCGGTCGTGCGTGACGGCCATGACGGCGCCGGGGTAATCGTGCAGGAACTTCTCGAGCCAGAGCACCGACTCCGCGTCAAGGTGGTTGGTGGGCTCGTCAAGAAGCAGCAGGTCAGGTGCCTCGAGAAGCAGACGACATAGGGCTACACGGCGTTTCTCGCCACCAGAGAGATGAGTGACGGGAGAGTCTGGGTCTGGGCACTGGAGCGCGTCCATTGCCTGAGAGAGCTGGCTGTCCAAGTCCCAGCCGTTAGCTGCGTCGATCTCGGTCTGGAGCTGGCCCATCTCTGCCATCAGCGCGTCAAAATCGGCGTCTGGATTGCCCATCTCAACGCCGATCTCGTTGAAGCGCGCAATCTTGGCAAGCAGGTCACCGAAGGCGAGCTCGATGTTCTCCTTGACCGTTTTGGTTTCATCCAGCGGGGGCTCCTGCTGAAGCAGGCCAACGGTGTAACCTGGGGTGAGCTTTGCCTCGCCGTTAGAAACGTCCTCCATGCCGGCGATAACCTTGAGCAGCGTAGACTTTCCCATGCCGTTTGGACCTACGACGCCGATTTTTGCGCCTGGGTACACGCCGACGGTGACGTCATCAAGAATGACCTTCTCACCGACTGCTTTGCGAGCCTTGTACATCTGATAGACAAACTCTGCCATGTGCTCCTCCTTAAGGGGCTGTCAGATGAAATATTCACATAGTCCATTCTAATGAAATATTGCGAGGACTCCACAGTAGAGAAGCTGGAAAGAAGGCGCGCGGGGCGCGCTGCGTGGCGTGCAGGTGCGGGATGCGAGGCGCGGATGCGAAAACACACCTATGGCAGATAATCTGCTCAAAAAGCGTATACATTGCACCCAAAACCTCTATATCTTGCAGATTATTTGACTTAGGTGTGTTTTTCGCCCTGGATTTAGCAGATTATCTGACATAGGTGTGTTGTTGAAGGCTTAAAAATAAAGGTAGTTAAACTATTTATCTATTGTTATTCATCATTACGTATATCGAACCTTATATATACATGAAAATGAATTAAGCCATTAATTGCGATCATGACTTGCGCTAAATTGCCGTCTTCAGACGGTTTGTCGCGAGAGTTACCAGATTTCCAAGCCATCTAGCACACTCGAAATGCAAATTGCCATTCAACCGCACGTCACAAACGAGCTGGAAGAATGGCAATAAACTGTAGTTGACGTAGCTTTTATGGCGTAGCCTGGGCTTTTATGGTTTGACGTGGCCCTGATTTGCTTTTTCTACGGCGTCTTTGACCATCTGCGCATAGAGGGTGCCACCACGATTAATGGAATCTGAATCAGAGCCAAAGTGAACGTAGTCAGTACCTGCCCAAATGTCAGGATTATCCTGAGCAACCTGAGCCCAATCCGCAATGGTAATGAAGTCGTACTGTTGAGCGAGCTCAAGCTCGTGTGCGCGAATAGCATTTGCACCAGCATTTGGATCGGAGTTTCTACCGTCATACGGAGTGACAAAAATCAAACGATGTCCACGTGGCAGCATGTCTACAATCTTGTCAACTGCGTCGGAGCCGCCAACAGGATTGGTGCCCAAAGCTACAACAACGTCCTGGTAGAGCGTATTGTTGTCGATTGCGGACTGCAGCAAATCTACGCCCATCGCCACGTTTCTACTAACCGAAGCGTCAATTTGAGCGTCGGGCAGAGCATCCTGAAGGTAAGAACGGGCACGAAGCGAAACAGAATCGCCGATATACGTGACGCCTTCAACAACGTTGTAGTTGCTTGCCTGCGAGGTATCCGCATGCTTGCGAGTCATGGTCATGGTGCTCTGCTCCTGCAACGAAGCGTTAAGCAGCAAATCATTCTGGAAATCGCTGAGTTGTGGAGCGGTTAGTGCAATAAAGGCAACAGCCGCAGCAAATGGAATGAGTGCAAGGCCAGTACCTCGCAAAACCTTCTGACCATCAAGCTTAATGTGCGAGAAGATCTCTGGGGATTTTCCTGCCAACGCTGGCTCAAGCACATAGAACGAGCAGCTTGCAAACACAAACGAAAGCACCAAGGTTAAGAGTGCAGCTAGGACGGGATTGGTCTTCTCGGCAAAAATAATGTACAAAGGCCAGTGGAACAGGTACACGCCGTAGCTGGTATCTGCCACAAAAGAAATAATTCCGGGCTCTTGGATGCCCTCGGTTTTTTGATGCAGCATGCGAGCAAAGAAAATCATTGCGGCAGCTGCAAGCGAGGCAAAAAGGAAACCAAAGGTGTACGTAAAGAGGTCCTCGAAGTGCATGAAAACACTCAAGAAGACAAGAACGCCGCAGCTTGCTACAAGGCCCGCGAGCGTCAGTTGCGTTGAAAGCTTCTGCTCAAGCTGGTCAAAGAGCTCGCCCGTTTGAGCAATTCCTGCAACGCACGCCAACAGTGCACCAATAAAGAAGGGGAACACGTGCGTTTGCGTTGAGAAGTACTGGATAGAAAGATTTGTAGAGGTAGATGCACCTGTGGCCATTGCCAAATAGGTAGCAACCAGCAGTACCAGAGAAGCTCCGGCAATCTTTACCTTATAGCTTCTGATTGTTTTGCTGAGGCACGCAAGCAGCCAAGCGCACAGGCCCCAAAGCACATAAAAGTGCATCTCAACAGCAAGACTCCAGGTGTGCAGATACACATGAGGAGCAAATTGGTTCTCGTAGCTGTTGCCTAGAACAATCTCGAAATAGTTAGTTACAAAGCCAAGAGCTGCGGCAATCTGATACTTAATGCCGGCAATAAACTCGGTTCGCACAAGTAAAAGAAACGGCGTGCACACCAGCACCATAAACACAAGCGGCGGCACAATTCTGTAGAAACGCCTGCGCAGGAATCCAATGACGTCGATGGATCTAAAGCGAGCAAACTCGTCAATCAAAAGAGCCGTGATGAGATAGCCCGAGAACGTAAAGAATACGTCGACGCCAATGAAGCCACCTGGAAGTGCTTCCTTAAAAAAGTGATATATAAGGACCAGAACAAGTCCTGTTATACGTACAAGCGAAAACCATTTAATTCGCACTTTGATAAATCCCTTGCTTAAAAGTTCCTTCGTACACAATATTGTCTTGCGTAGTGAGCTTTCCTTGGCCATCTGCCAGGCCTTTTACAAACTGACCTTCGTATGTCCAGCCGTCCTTTGAGGTGTACGTTCCGGTACCTTGGAAATACCCGTCGACAAATTCTCCCTCGTAGGTGTCGCCGTTTTCAAAGGTCATCTTACCTTGACCATTCATCTTTCCCTGAATGGTAGTACCGGTATACGTCACCTGATTGTCGCCGAATACCAGCGTTTTTTGACTTGGTCGGTTGACCAAAACAATCGAGAGCACCGCAAGCACCAAAATTGCAACAACGCTTACCAGCTCGAGCTTTCTTCTGCCCGCACTCACCGGGCGAGAATGACGCTGCTCTGGTTCCGGATCTGCTTGATTGCGAGGACGCTTCTCCACACGAATGTTTTTGCGTGCAGATAGAGGCGTTTTCTGGCGCTTCTTTTTTTCTGGCGCAACTTTAGGCCGCATGTTTTCTGCAAGTTTTTCTGCAGGTTTTTCCGCGGACTGTACTGCAGGCTTTTCCGCGGGCTGCGCAGCAGGCTGTGCTGCGCTCTGAACTGCAGGCTTACGCTGCGCAAACGACGCAAAAGCAGATGAAAGCTGCTCAGATGCAGTCTGAAGAGCAGCTGCTGGACTTGCCGTAGTATCAACCTTCTCTACGGAAGCCTGAGGTGCTTCTACAGGTGCAACTTCCCTTGCCTCAGATGAAGGCTCAGGGACGTGCGCTGCTTTAACCATATGACGAGCGTTTCTTTTTTTAGCAGAAAAACGCGTAGGAGAACTCACTAGGTATTCCAATTCAATCGATTTGTTAACTATTTCATTGTACTAATTTCCTTCAACTTTTGAATTGTCATTTGTCCTATACACATTTATCAGATTCACAGGTACGCCCGCTGTTTTTCTGCGATTTTCTGTTCTAAGTAAAAAGAGAGAGGGGTACACTACAAGGTGGTATTAAAAAAGAAACAAAATGTGCTTACTAAAGTGTGTTCTAATTAGAAAGTTACATCATCGACATTACCAGGGAGGCGAAGATGGCAGAAGCAATTCGTAAAGTAAATATCATTGGCCATTTGAACCCAGATACAGACAGCATTTGTGCTGCAATTTCTTATGCGTATCTCAAAAATCAGATTGATAACCCTATCTATGAAGCTCGTCGCGCTGGCTCACTCAACCGTGAGACTGCGTTTGTCCTAAATCACTTTGGCTTCGAAGAGCCACAGCTTATTACTACGGTTACTCCTCAGATTAAAGATGCAGAGATTCAGGCTCAGCCAAAAGTTGATGCTGGAATGAGCCTCTATGCTGCTTGGCAGCTCATGCAAGACGTTAAGCTTGATACGCTCTGCGTTACTGACGATGAAGAAGAGCTTACTGGCCTGATTGCTGTTAAAGATATTGCAAATGCAAACATGAGCCTTTCTGAGCCAAACCTGCTCTCTAAGGCAAAGACAAGCTATGCAAATATTGTTTCAACGCTTGGTGGCACCATGGTTCTTGGTGATCCTCAGGGCGTTGTTAAGCAGGGCAACATTCGCGTTGGTACCAGCGCTTCCGCTCTTTCAGAGATTGTTGACGCTGGCGATATCATTGTTGTTGCTGGCAACCATGAGAACCAGACTATCGCAGTTGAGCACGGTGCTTCTTGCCTTATTGTCTCTTGCGATGCTCCCATTGCTCAGGACGTAATTGACCTGGCTAAAAAGCGTGATTGCGCTATTATCAGCACTCCTCGCGATACCTTTGAGGTAGCTCGCCTGCTCATCATGTCCATGCCTGTACGTGAGAAAATGCTCACCGACGACATCCTCAAGTTCAGCGTTAACACTGCAATTGATGATGCTCGTAAGGCTATGACCAACTCAAGGCACCGCTTCTTCCCTGTTATCAACGAGAACGGCACTTTTGCTGGTCTTATCAGCGGTCCTGGTCTTTTGAACCCTCGCAAGAAGCACGTCATTCTTGTTGACCACAACGAGCGCGCTCAGGCAGTTGACGGTCTTGAGCAGGCCGAGATCATGGAGATTGTTGACCACCACCGCATCGGCTCCATTGAGACTTCTAACCCAATTACCTTTAGAAACGTCCCTGTTGGCTGCACCTGCACCATCATCTACGGCCTCTATCACGAGTACGGCATTGAAATTCCTAAAAATATTGCTGGCCTCATGCTCTCTGCAATTCTTTCTGACACCCTTGCATTCCGCTCCCCTACCTGCACCGAGCGCGATATTGTTGCTGGTAAGAAGCTTGCAGAGATTTGCGGAGAAGACATTGACGCTTACTCTGAGCAAATGTTTGACGCTGGTGCAGACCTTACTGGTCGTACTGCAGAAGAAGTCTTCCACGGTGATTACAAGGTGTTCAGCCGTGGCGGCGTAAAGTTTGGCGTTGGCCAGGGATCCTTCATGACCGAGTCCAGCCGCAAGGCCGCAGAGGAACTTGTTGGACCATTCTTGGAGACTGCTGCTAAGTCCGAAGAGCTTCCAATGGTCTTCTACATGTTCACCGACGTTAAGAGCCAGGTCACCGAGATGCTCTTCTACGGTGCTAATGCTGCCAACGTCATCGAGCGCGCCTTCAATGTAAAGGTTGATGGCAACATTGCTGTTCTTCCAGGTGTCGTAAGCCGTAAGAAGCAGGTTGTTCCATCTCTCATGGCAACCCTTCAGACACTTGCCGAGGAAGCCGCCAACTAACACGGGTTTCTCGCGCGTCGGGCCTTATGCGAGCTTCCGCCGCACGGGTTTCTCGCCATTGATTGAAATGATAACGCCTACCTGCACTTTCGCGGGTAGGCGTTTTTTCTACAGGAGTTGTTCTATGACGGCGCCTATTCTGTCTCTGATTACCAGATTGGCGCGACCATCGTACGGCGTAGGCTGGTCGTTGATAATGGCCATTTTGTTGCCCTCGTAGTAGTCGAGAAGGCCGGCGGCAGGCTGCACTACCAGCGAACTTCCTGCAACCACAAGAACCTCCGCTTGTGAGATAGCATTCAGCGCGCCGTAGACCGTGTCCATATCAAGACCCTCTCCGTAAAAGACGATATCAGGCCTAATAACTGCGCCACATTGACAGAGCGGCACCACAGACGACTGCTCTTCAATCTGATCAAGCGTGTAGGTGTGGCCGCACTCGGGACAGTAAAAACGCGTCTCGTTGCCGTGGAGCTCAAACACACGCTTGCTACCAGCAGCTTGATGTAGTCCGTCGATGTTTTGCGTCACCACCGCGTGCAACTTTCCCGCAGCTTCCAAGTCTGCCAACCACTTGTGAGCAATGTTTGGCTGAGCCTCCCCCAAATGATGAGAGTTTCTAAAATACGTGTAATACGCTGCAGGGTAATCTAAAAACACATCAAGCGAGAAGATCTCTTCAAGCGTAAAGTCTGGCGCCTTGCTGTAGGCAAAAGACTCCTCGTTATCGGGGTCAACCGTTACACCATTTCCCAGGTCATAGGCTTCTTTTCCCATGTCATAGCCGTCTTGGCCCAGGCCAATGGTCATGTTTTCTACTTTGATACCGCCCTGGCGATACAGACCGTTAGTACCCCTAAAATCAGGAATACCGCTTTCCGTTGACACGCCTGCGCCACCAAAGAAAACAATGTTATCTGACGACTGAATCCAGTCTTTAAGCTGCTCAATCTTGGTCATTAGGCACCTCTAACCTAAAAAAGGGACCCGGATAAACTGGGTCCCTCGTCTCAAGCGCCGGAGCTCTTGGCGCTGAAAACGCTAGTAAAACGCTAGTAGTCAAACTCGTCAGGAACATACTCGGTAAGGCATGCATCCAGACCGGCTTCAATTTCCTCATGGTTCATATGACGGCCAATGAAGCACAGCTTAGTTTGACGATCGCCCAGTTCATCATCCCATTCTGCGCGTAGCTCGGGTTTCTCGTCAAGAAGGGTTTCTCGCTCATCCTCTGGCAGCGATGCGTAGAACATGCCATTCTCGTAGAACTGGACCTGCTTGCCGGCCTGCTCAAATACGTAGCTCATCTCGGGGTCTTGCGAAATCCAGATGCTACCCTTGACGCGGATGATATTCTTTGGCCAGCTAGCCACAAACTGGTTAAGTTTGTCCAGGTCAAATGGCTGACGGCGGCGATATACAAAGGTGGTAATCTCGTACTCCAAAACCTCTGGGTCTTCGTGCTCCTCAGGGTGTTCCATTGCATCCATCCATGCAGCGGAGGCGTAGGCTTTGTCAAAGTCAAAACGGCCCGTATTGATAAGCTCGCTCATGGGAATGTCACCGTTGACCGCCTCAACAATAACGGCGTCTTTCTGCAGACCGCGAACAAGCGCCTTGAGCTCGTGAAGCTGCTCAGGGGTCACCAGGTCAGTCTTGTTGAGCACCAGCGTAGAGCAGAACTCAATCTGCTGAATAAGCAAGTTCTCGATGTCGTCCTCTTCAATGTCTGGGTCGAGAAGATCGGCGCCGTTATGGAACTCCTCAAACATGCGAGCACAGTCAACAACTGCGACGATGTTATCAAGGTTGAGGTGAGAGTGATTAGTTGCATGCTGGCTCTGATTGCAGAATGCAGAAATGTTATAGGTAATGGGGATTGGCTCGCAGATGCCCGAAGCCTCAATAATGATGTAGTCAAACTCCTCGGTATCGGCCAAATCACCCAACTGAAGTGCCAAGTCATTAGAAAGGGTGCAGCAGAGGCAACCGTTAGTGAGAGGAATAACGTCGCCTTCTTTAGCGTAGCCGCCGTCTTTAATAAGACCAGCATCAACGTTAATCTCGCCAATATCATTGACAATGACTGCTGCGTGAATACCTTCAGTGTTAGAGAGAATGTGGTTCAAAATAGTGGTCTTACCTGCGCCTAAATAGCCGGTAAGCAGCACAATTTTCACCTGCTTTGGTTCAGACATAGTGAGCTCCTATCAAATGTCAAACTTTTATATCAAAGAATAAACTTCTTGCCTGTAAAAGTGGGCCCTGACGCTTAAGTGAGTCAGGGCCCAACCTTCGCGTTACAAATTATCGAACAGGAAGCTTAGAAGCTACCGCGATCAATAATCTTGCCTTCCTTCATGATGACGTCCATGTTCTCAGGCGTGAGGTCGCGGATGTTGTTAGCAACGTCGCCCTTGACTACGAGGATATCAGCGGAGAGGCCTTCCTTGACAGCACCAAACTCGTTCTCCTTGCCCAGCATCTTTGCGCCGTTGTAAGTAGCAGCTGCAACAGTATCAAGGATGGAGATGCCAACCTTCTCGACAAAGTCATACATCTCATCGATGGTGACGTAGCCGTAAGGAGTGACAAAGCTGAAGGAGTCAGAGCCGATGGTAATGGTGATACCCATGTCATAAGCCTTACGCAGGTTAGCGTAGGTGCGTGCAAGGCCCTTCTCGACAACAGTCTCGCCTGGGAATGCGTCAAGCTCTGGAGTCCAGTCTGGTGGATAAGTTCCGTACCAAGTTGGCAGGAAGCCGATGGTTGGGGTGAAGTATGTTCCCTGCTCAGCCATAAGCTTCATGGTGCGCTCGTCAAGCTCAAAGCCGTGAATGAGCTGCTTGCAACCAAAGCGGACGCAGTCATATGCAGCGTCAAAGTTGTTGTAAGAGTGAGCATACAGAGGGATGCCTACCAGTGCGCACTCGTCAGCAATTGCCTTGATCTCCTCGGTGCAGAAGAGCTGCAGACGGTCGGAGTCCCAGCGCCAAATGCCGCCACCGGTTGCCCAAATCTTGATGCCGTCAGGCTCTTCACGAAGACGACGGCGAATTGCCTTACGAAGCTCCCATGGACCGTCTACCTGGTCGCCCCAAGGGTGTCCGTCCTTGGAAATCTGCAGTGGCAGGTGGTGAGAGTCACCGTGACCAGCAACGCGGCAAAGGCCAAGGCCGGTAGCAAAGATGCGAGGACCCTGCATAATGCCCATGTTAACGAGATCGCGGATAGCAATACCATTGCGGCCAATCTCAACGACAGTGGTGAGGCCGTGGGTAAGAGCATCATAAGCCTGCTTGACTGCGCATGCCTGCTTCTGAGCAACGGACTCGATAACCCAGTCGTTATCGTTGTCGGTCAGGTTGCCGGAGAAGTGCAGGTGTGTATCAACAAGACCAGGCATTACGGTATGGCCAGATGCGTCACGTACCTCATATCCCTCTGGGACCTCTTTACGAGGACCAGCATAGGTAATCTTGTCTTCATCGATAAGGACAAGGGAGTCCTCGACCGGTGCAGCACCAGTACCGTCAACGAGCTTGCCGCCTACAAAAGCATACTTACTCATGTTTCCCATCCTTCCTTTGTTGTCCGCTCACTTCTTTTAAACGGACGAGGTTTACTTGCATAGTAAGCCCGGGTTAACTCCTTTGGAATAAGTTAGCCATGGTTGCCGGTAAGCGGAGCAAAAATACCCATGAACGGATGTTCAGATATCAATAATTTCATATAAACATCTAAAGTATTTGATTACTTCATATTTGCTATGACTACATTGCATAGTTGTGTCAAAAACAGTTTTTGTCCGGTATCCGTGGTAAGGTTGAGAAAACAAATTAAGGAGGGGCAATGTCTCAGAATTCTTCGTCGCAGTCCAGCTTTTTTGCACTTATTTCTCGCATGCGCTACATTGAGCGCTGGTCGCTTATGCGCAATTCTCGATCAGAAAGCCTTGCTGAACACGCCCTTGACGTGGCCGTTATTTCTCACTGCCTAGCAACTATTGCAAATGTGCGCTATCACAGAAATCTTGACGCAGATCGTGCAGCTCTTATTGGTATGTATCACGATGCATCAGAGATTATCACCGGAGACATGCCCACGCCTGTAAAGTATGCTAATTCAGAGATTAGAGATGCGTATCATCAGGTAGAGGCACGTGCCGAGAAAACCATTCTCTCCACACTGCCAGAAGACCTGCAAGATGCCTATGCTCAGGTGCTTACTCACAGCGCTGAGGCTTCAGAGAGTGAAGCTTATCTTAGAAAGCTTATTAAAGCTGCAGATAAAATTGCAGCACTCATTAAGTGTATTGAGGAGGCTCAGTCTGGAAACTCAGAATTTATTACCGCTGAAGCCTCAACTCGTGGAGTTGTTGAAGATTTAGCAGATTCTCTTCCAGAAGTGCGCGATTTTATGACAGAATTCCTACCTTCGTACGGAGAAACGCTTGATCAGCTTCTGTAAAGAAACGCTGATTTTGCCCACTTGTTGAGGAGTTGCTTTGCGCGCACTACACGCTCGTTTGCCTAAAAACTTTGTTCTGGAAGAGCGCTTAGAGGCGTATTCCAGCGTTATTGAGCCTCATCCAGAGGCTTTGAGAGGAACGTGGGCTTCTGCGTGTGCGCCAATTACTGCTGAGGGGCATGTTCCCTTCTCTGAGGTCCGTGTAGACCTTGGCTGCGGCAAGGGATCTTTTACTGCTGCTCAAGCTAAGGCAAATCCTAATGTCCTTTTTGTAGCCATTGATACAGAACCTATCTGTATTTCATATGCTGCTAAAACAATGTATGAAGCAGGAGTGTCTAACGCCATCGTAGTTCCTGGTACCGGCATGAAGATTGATGAGTACTTCTCGCCAGAAGAGGTCTCTGTTATTTACCTCAACTTCCCTGCACCATTTCCTCGAATCAGACAGGCAAAGTTGCGCCTCACTGATGCTGAGCGTCTTATGCAGTACAGAAATGTTCTAGCTAAAGAGGGCGTTGTTCGTCTTAAAACGGATAGCCAGCCACTTTTTGATTTTTCTCTTGAGCAAGTTGAAGTTGCTGGATACAACTTTATTTGGAAAACGCGAGATGCACAGAACGATTTTCCTCACGATGTTCCTAGTGAGTACGAACAAAAACTTGGCGCCCAGGGCGCTAAGGTTCATGCCTACCTGATTGCTCCGGGTCCTGTACCAGCAGATTTCACACCCACAGATCCTGTCAGTCTTGTTGACTACCTTCCAGAAGATTTAGAGTCACTAACCTACGTTCCTCATGGAATGGAAAGCACGGTCCGCAATCTTGCAAACCGTGCTCGTAGACTTCGTAAGAAGGCTCAGTAATTTGTAGTCGGCTATGTGTAGAAACAGCCGTTTGTGAAAATAACCTTTGTAGGAGCGCTCCTTTGCGAGCGCTCCTTTTTCAAAAGCCAGCAGCCCTGACTCTTTTACTTAATCGACTTTATATTCAAAGCTCTAGTGGAATTAAGAACTGCAAGCACCATAACGCCTATGTCTCCAAAGACCGCTAGCCACATGGGAGCCAAACCAAAGGCTGCAAGGATCAAAACAGCAACCTTAACGCCAATAGCAAACACAATATTTTGCTTTGCAATACCCAAGGTATGACGAGCAATCTTTACGGCCTTTGAGAGCTTAGAAAGCTTGTCGTCCATGAGAACTACGTCGGCAGCCTCAATAGCAGCATCAGATCCCAAAACGCCCATAGCAACGCCTACATCAGCGCGTGCAAGAACGGGTGCATCATTGATGCCGTCACCGACAAAAGCAAGGGACTTACCAGCTGTCTTTTGGGCGAGAAGGCCTTCGACCGCAGCTACCTTATCCTGTGGAAGCAGCTCAGAGCGAACCTCGGTGATACCCATCTGAGCTGCAATCTCTTCTGCAACGTCGCGTTTATCGCCCGTGAGCATAACAACCTTAGAAACGCCAACGTCTTTGAGGGAAGCGATTGCTGCTGGAGCATCAGCTCGTTCACGGTCAGAAATAACAATGTGGCCCATGTAGGTCCCATCAACAGCCACGTGAATGATGGTTCCGTGGTTCTCGCACGCTTTCCAAGAAGCTCCTACGCTCTCCATAAGTGCGCAGTTGCCAACAGCTACGCTCTTACCATTCACGTTAGCGCAAATGCCCTGACCAGCAATTTCTTTGATGTCCGTGATAACACAGTCATCGTCCTCGCTTGGATAAGCAGCACGAAGAGCTGCAGCAATGGGGTGCGTGGAGTGCATCTCAACGTGAGAAGCTAGGTGCAGAAGGTCCTTCTCGCCAATGGTCTGAGAATGAACAGCCAGAACCTCAAAGACACCCTCGGTCAACGTACCGGTCTTGTCAAAGGCAACGGTATCAAGGGTAGAAAGCATATCAATGTACGAAGAGCCCTTGATTAGGATGCCCTCCTTCGAAGCAGCGCCAATACCGCCAAAGAAGGCCAGTGGCACGGAAACTACCAGCGCACACGGACAAGATGCAATAAGGAAGGTAAGCGCCCTTACAGCCCAGGTAGAAGCGTTAGCTACAAAGTCCCCCGAAAGCAGTGGTGGCAAAAACGCCAGCGCAATGGCACTGTAAACAACTGCTGGAGTATACACGCGAGAAAAACGACGAATAAAACTCTCGCTCTTGGACTTGTTTTGGTTTGAGCTCTCTACCAGCTTAATGATGCGGGAAGCAGTAGAGTCTTCAAAGAGGTGAGTAACGCGGGCACGTACCACACCAGAAAGGTTTACGCAGCCCGAGATAATGTTATCCCCCACCGTTGCGTCACGAGGCACGCTCTCACCAGTAAGAGCAACGGTATCAAGACTGGTAGAACCCTCGACGATCTCTGCGTCAACAGGGACGCGATCGCCAGGCTTTACCACAATAATCTCTCCTAGCCCAACTTCTTCTGGAGAGATAGTAAGCAGCTGTCCGTCACGTTCAACCGTTGCGCTGTCAGGACGGATATCCATAAGCTTGGCAATAGATTTCTTGCTGTTATCGGAAGTAAGGTGTTCAAACACCTCTCCTACCTGGAAGAACAGCATGACAAAGACGGCCTCATCAAACATAGGAGAACCGTTAGGCACAAAGCCAATGAGCAAGGCACCAACAGTAGCAATGGTCATGAGCAAGTCTTCGTTAAAGCACTCGCCCTCAGTGATGCTCTCCCATGCTTCTAGAACAACATCGTATCCCGCAACAGCGTAAGGCAACAGGTAAAGCAACAGTGCCTGCCAGAGCTGCAGGTCAAATGCGTGTTCAACCGCGTAAGCAATACCTAGCAAAACAGCAGAACAGACAATGCGAGCAATTTTCACCTTTGTCTTTGAGCTCATAGCTCCTCCTTGGGTTGTTGTTATGCCTAGTCTACTCCTTAAATTGATATATGTACATATATTCATACAACAATCTTAAGGAACTTTTCACAAGAAACTCCGCGGGCGAGAAACCCGTGGAGTCCCAGATAGACATAGAGTTTTGGACGTAGTTTAAGCCAAACGTTCTTCTCGCCAAACGTTCTTCTCACCGATTGGAAAGCTAGTTGATCAGCGACGCGGGAGTTGGAATAAATCCCTCAAAGATGATAGGTGCACCTTCAAGCTCGGAGGCAATCATGTCCTCCTCGCTCCTAACGGTCCAGGTAATCAGGTGTGCGCCCATGGTATTGCAAGCCAGCTTAACAAAGGGGTTCTTGCGATCTTCAAACTTGTAAGAAATGAAGTCTGGACGACCAACAGAATTACCAAAGAGAGCTGTAGCGCCAGCACGTGTAGCAATATTCATGTGCTTGGTCTGACGGTCAACCAGGAAATTCTCTGAGAGCTGGCCACGAAGCATCTCAGGACGGTTCTGACGCAGCCACTGCAAAACGCGAGGATCAAAGCTCTCGATGCATGCGCGAACGGGACGAAGATCAAGAGCCTGCATAATCTTTTCTGTCAGCTGCTCAGCGTTATTGTTGCGCGTCTTAGCCTCAATAATCAAAGGTGCAGGTAGCTCACCGGAACCACTCCATGCATAAACCTCAAGGACTTCCTCAAACGTTGGAATCTGCTCGTCGGTAGCAAGAAGCCTAAGACCACGAAGCTCCTCCAGCGTGGACTCCTCAACAATCTTCTGTACGCCACAAAGGCGATCAAGTGCTGAATCGTGAACAACAACCAGCTTATTGTCTGCGGTCAGGTGAACATCAACTTCGGAGCCAAAGCCCTTCTCGACAGCTGCGCGGAAAGCAAGCAGGGAGTTCTCTGGAATGCCTGCCTCGTTATTGTAGAGGCCACGGTGAGCATAGCGATGACGAGCAATCTCATGCCAACGCTCCAGGAGCAGGCGATCATTTTGCTTGCGAGGAGCAATAGAATAAGCACCGTATGCAGCCAAACCAAGAGCAGCACCAGCCACAACGCCACCAGCAATTGCCACATTTCTAAACGACTTGCGCTTCTTGGTAGAGGCTAACAAAGCGTCAGAATCCTGTCCATTTTGAGCAGCAATTTCCTCAGCAACATCTGCAACTGCGATATCTGCGGCAGCATCCTGGTGCTCAGACAAGGTCTCCCCCATCTCTTCAAGCGACTCTGCAGTGCTTGCAAGTTGCTTTGAAAGCTTGTTCTTTGGGCGAGAAAAACGATTTTCTAGATTAGACTGAAGCTGGGCCTGAGCAGCCAAAACTGAAGTCTGAGCCGAACGAAGCGCAGACTGAGCGCGAGCGACTGATGACTGAATAGCATCGCCGCTTGGCAGTGCTGGCCTGATATGAGCATTAAACCCAGCTGTAAGCTGCTCTTTTGCGATATTGCCTGCTAAGTTAGCAGCCTTAGAAGCCGTTGTAGCAAGCAGCTTTCTTCCAGCCTCGGATTGAAGTGCTGCCTTTGCGGCATACTGAGTAATTGCTAAACCTGCAGCTCTAACTGCAGCTCTCTTAATAAAACGACCAATCATGTGGGCTCCCTTCAATCTAGCTTTATTTTATCAGTCCAGTTCTCGCTTTTTCGCTACGTATTGCGACTTTCTGTGCGTAATCAGTATCTTTGTCTGTTCAAAATCGAGTAGTATGTAGTCCACTAACTACTATCTCAGGAGCATCATGGCTGTTATAAAACAAGAACACGCGCTCTACCTGTATAAACTACTCAAAGCAACCATTGGCGTCTCTAAGCAGACTCCCCTCTCTACCGTTGAGGGTGTGCTCATTGAAGACGATCTTGCACCGCAGGATTTTGGCTTTGACGACATCCGCGCGCTCATGGAGGCGTGCCCCGATTTCATCAAAATCACTGCGTTCAAAAAAGGCTACGTCTACGCAACGCTTCTGACCTTTGACACCTTTGAGGCTGCCCTTGTAGCTGGCGAGAAAAACGTCGAGGCGCAAAACAACGGCAAACCATGGAAACGCCGCCGTGGGGCAAAGTCCATTCGCGCACTCAAGCCAAAACACCTGGTAGTTGAAGCGGAACCTGTAGTTGAGGAGCTTCCTGCCCAGGAAGAGCCGACGGAGCCAGAGGAACTGCCTGTCGCAGAAAGTTCGGAGGAACTGTCTGTTGCTGAAACAGCACCAATCGCAGAGGAGTCTGCTGATAAGGCGCCTGAAGAAGGCTTCCAGCAAGAATCTGCCGATGATGCCGCTCCAGAGCCCGCTGGAACCGCTGATGACGCATCTCCAGAACCTGACGAGACCGAAACGCCAGCTCCAGAGTCTAAAACTGCTGAGCCGACAGTGCCCGAACCTGTAGTGCCTGAGCCAACCATCTCGCTTACCGTAACCTATAACCCCTACGACGGCTCCGATGAAGAGAAGACGCTTGAAGCTGCTCCTTCAGTATTGCAGCAGGCAATGAGTGCAACAAGTTCTGCCTCTAGCATTACAGCTTCTGAATCCCAAACTTCTACGCAGGTAATCAATCAGAATGAGACTCCTGCTCCTACCCCAACATACCCTGCCAATTTTGAGGAAGACGTCCACGTCAACAACGAGCTTCTCGGCATTTTGTATCAGATGGCTCCCGTTGACGCCAACGTCCTCAAGCAGCTGGAGGAAGACTTCAAACTTGCAGTGTCTTCTCGCGCGCTCATTTCCAAGGGCGGCACGTTTACGTTTAACACGCGTTACAAAAAACCGCAGACAGACGAGGTAATTACCGCTACCATCCGCAAGTCAAAACGCGAAGCTCTGCGTCCTTGGACGCTCTTGGAGCTTAGCGTTTCTGCAAGTGAGCTGCAGGATCAGGCAGTTGACGTGCTTCGCGGTCTGCCTAAGTCTGGTATCGCTTCATGGGAGAAGCTGCCCGCCGCAGAAAAGCAGCTGCCCATAAACCCTGTTGACGTGGTCATGAACGAGGCTCCTGTCTCCGATTGGAATGCGCTTAGCACCACCTATCTGAGCGACGCGCCCTCGTTGCAGGCAGCGCAAGCTTGCCTTTCCGCAGCGTACGTCTACAGGAAGAACGAGCAGCAGCTCATGCATACTGACGCCGACTTCTCGCTTCCCGTCCCAGCTGCCTCGCCCCTGCTCTTTGATCCCGAGCGTGGATTTGATATTGACTCGCCTCTGGTGCAAAACGCCTTGCGAGCTGCAAAGCGCGGATGGCGCATGGCCGTTGAGCTCTACAATCCATCCAAGCACTGCATCTACCTTGCACTTCCCACCTCTGATGGCGAGAAACCCCTTGCGCTCGTATTTGATACGTCCGCAGAAGGCCCTTATCACGTTATTACAACACTGACTATTGAAGAGACATACCCACTCGCACGCATCTTCTCTGATGGTCTACCTGCATGGATTATGCCACAGTAGTCCCAGCTCACAGGTAAGCTCTCTTCGCAGAACAGCTCACATAACTGGTCACCAAAAAAGCCGCGTCGTGTGGACGCGGCTTTTCTTGTAGTTGGATTTCTCGACGGCAGGCACACCATGTTTCTCGTCAAGCGCACCGGGTTTCTCGCCAGCAGGCAGATTACCGGACACCTAACTTAGTCATGCCATGGTTCAACAGGCCATTCGTTGCCCGTAAGACTCCAGTCTTT
>CALKRF010000134.1 GCA_937990665.1 uncultured Atopobium sp. | reverse complement strand
GCGCCAGGCCTAAAAGCCAACGCTAACACGCTGCAGAATCATAATCACCCGCATAGTAACAGCCTCCCATTTCTTATGTCCAAGAAATGGGAGGCAGTTCAAATTTTTATGCAGGTCTATTTATTAACGAATCACAATCCGACTAAGGCAGATAAATACGAAAAGACCTATACCTGTATTGACAATTTTTTCGCCTAAACCCAAATCTATGTACGCTAAACAGTAAATAAAGAGAGCTGAGAACAACCAAACAACCAGACACAAACATAGGCTTTTAATTATTTTTTGAACTGACCCTCCATTAAGAATGCGATAGGCCTTATCAAAAACACAGGCAATAAAAATGCACATTACAAAAGAGACCAATGGCACATTACAATGAACATCATCCCTTGTAATTAAAATCATGGGAAAAGGAAATCCAAAGATTAAACTAAGTAGACAAAAACCCAGTATTCTAGCGGGATTGAATGCGCGAAGATGTGATGTTTTTATTACATTCTCGGACGCGTTATTAGAAAAATCTTTATGTTTAAAAAACGTAAAAGAGCTCATCGCTGTACTCCTTCAGTTTATATAAACTATATTTTATCTGATACTAAAATTGTTTCTAATATCAACTCAATTTCTCAGATGACATAGCAAAAGCTATTTAGCAGAAAATTTCTGTTTGACCTGTCTCATCAGCCACTGGAACACCATAACTACAATAATTGTGACTACAAAGACAAAGATGCCTCGTACAAAAGCGTTACCAAGCAAGCTGTACGGGAATCGGCCAAGTCTTAGTCCTAAGAAGTTAATAACAGGAATCTGGAACAGATAGACTCCTAAAACACCAGCAGATACCGTGCTGATGTATTTCTTGGCACCATCGGAAAGCTCCTGTAGCTTTGGCTCAAGGTTCAGCACAAACAGGAACAAAGATGCGGCCTGTGCTATGCAGAGGAAGTTTTTAATAGTAATGGGATAGCTCTGATATGTCATTTCTGGCGTCAGTGGGGTTCCAAAGTTATTAGCAATAAGTCCCCAGCCAAACATAGCCGCAGATGAAAGTAAGAAAATTACAGCAAGCACAAGATTGTTTTTAGTAAATTTTGGAAGCTCGTCGTAATACGTCTTAACGAAATATCCCAGCAGATAGTAAAAAAGGCCATCGCTGTTAAACGCAGCCCATCTAAACAGCTGATCAAAGTAAACACCACGAACGCCAATGAACTCAAGTAGCGGCAATCCAAAGCTCACAAAGAGCGTAAGTGCCATAACATAGAGCAGGGTTTCTTTCTTTTGAACTACCAAAGAAAGCACAGGTGTCAAAAGATACAGATACAAAATGGTATAGATGAACCAAAGAGTGCTGTTAACGTTATTGGTTAGAAAGCGCTTCACAAAATCGGCAACACCAGCGCTTGCCGCAACTTCTTCAGCACCCCAAAACTTTGTAGGAAAAAGCACGTACATCAGATACACCGCTAGGCTGCCAAAAATAAGAGCCATCAGCGTCTTTCTAGCACGCTTCATAAAAAATGTCTTTGTGGAGTATTTGCTTCTATACCCAAGCAGATTCATACCGCTCAGCATAAAAAAGATAGGTACCGCGTAAATAAACGCAGCTTGCAGAGCTAAAGAGAAGGCCCATGTTTTAGTGTGCGCAAGCGAAAAAACATTAAGTGAGGTATGCAGCATAACAACAGCAATACCTGCCAAAATGGTAAGAACATCTGCAAAAACAAAGCGCTTCTTGGTAGCAATTGCTTTTGAAGAAACTGTAGCTTTTTCCACGGGCTTCTCCCCAAATCAATCAAACTTCCTCTATGCTTAGTATACGAAAAGTACCAGCAGGAAAGAGGCATCATGGCAAATGTCGTTGACTATCTACACTGGCGCGGCGATCTGACGTTTGAGAATGACCCTTTTAATAACGTCGATAACCTGATTCTTTCAATTCTTTCCTATCTGGGATTTGGTGGGGTCGTTCCTTCTGAACGTAGCGAGAAGCGCGTTCAGCTTGGTGACGCTTGCGCAAAAATGCTGGCAAAACTTAAAGATGACCCGTCTCTTATCACGGGATTTTCTCGCGTTGATGGAACCTTCCTTGAGGCACTCGTTAATGCTCCCCGCTTTGCCAACATTGAGCTTGGCCGCTATGTAGACCGCATTAATGTCGAGAAAAACCTGCAGTTTGCAGCATTTACCGCCTATCTTCCTACGGGGCAGATGTTTGTTTCTTTTAGAGGAACTGACGGCACGCTGGTTGGCTGGCGAGAAAACCTCAACCTCAGCTTCCAGGTTACTTCCGCTGATAAGTCGGCGGCACTATACCTTGAGAAACGTATTCGCGAGCACCTTGCAGAAGGAAACAGTAATACCTGTGCAAACGTTATGGTTGGTGGTCATTCTAAGGGTGGCAACCTTGCAGCATACGCATCGACAGTCTGTCCTGAAGAACTGCTTGGCACGTTTGACCGCGTCTGGAGCAACGATGGACCTAATATGTGTCCTGAAATTCTCCCCGCCACAGCCCACAAGGTGCTTGGAGATAAATACATCCGTATTTTGCCTGAGTTCAGCGTAGTCGGCATGATTTTTGATGATCCTGCTGTACCAAAGCTCATTGTAAAAAGCTCTGAGACGGGCATGTTGGCACATGACGGCGTTTCATGGCAGGTTATGCGCAACACATTTGAGTTTGCTGACGACTTCCAGCCTGAATGTAAAAAGATTAATGAGGCATTTAGCAACTGGTATAAAGAACTCCCTCTCTCTGATCGAGAGCACTTTACCAATGAGCTCTTTGACGCCCTCTCGGCAGGCGGAGCAGTCTATTTCAGTGACATTATTAGCTCACCTGCAAACTTACAACCCGTTGTAGCTGCGCTCACTAAAACAGAAAAGCAAACCAAAGAAGTCTTTTTTGACCTCCTTAGTTCGCTTGTCAATGCATCTGCAACATCTTTAATTGAAAACATTACCGAGTCATCGCAGATCTCTCAGATTACCTCTGCTATCTCGGAAAGTTTTGCCAAGCTTGATAAAGCCCAAAAAGAACTTAGGAAAGGTTCTCCTTCTTCAGACCAGTAAGGCTAATCACAATTGAAGAGACAATTGAGATAACTATTGATCCCAGGATAGCGGTGCCTAAAGAATCAATAGCAACGCCCGCATGCAGCAAATTCCTAGAAATAAAACTTGAAAGCTCAAGCATAAAAGCATTAATAAAGAGCGAGAAAATACCTAGGGTCAGCACATTAATAGGCAATGAGAGTAGCTTAACAACAGGCTTAATGCCCGTATTGACTGCTGCGAGTACTAACGAGAACAGAATAGGACCTGCCCACGAGCCTCCCACAACAGTTAGACCTGGAATTAAGGTGCAGGCCACCAACGTAGCAACAGTAGTTACAAGCCATGTTGCAACAAATGTCATACTAACCTCTCTTTGAAAAAAGCCCGGCAAAGCCGGGCTTGACGTGCACTTTTATGTAAGCCGTTAGCTTACTCGCCGAAGCCGTTGTCAACAAGAGCAATGAGAGCGTCAAGAGCTGCCTGCTCGTCAGCGCCGTCACATGCAATCTCAATCTTAGTGCCAGTACCAAGGCCAGCAGCAAGAATCATCATGATGGACTTAGCGTTAACTGGTGCGGAGTCCTTGTCTACATTCTTGATGGTGACGTTGCTCTCAAACTTCTTTGCCTCAGAAACAAAGACGGATGCTGGACGAGCATGAAGACCAGTTGCATTGATGATAGTAGTCTGCTTTGAAACCATAAGTGGACTCCCCTTCCGGAAACCAAAAATCTACTCGAGAGTTATTCTCGATTAATCGTTACTATCGTAACAAAACATAACGTATTATATCCAATCTTATTTCCAGAAAGAACCAAATTAGACTATGAATTCCCCAAAAACAGGGTAAAAATAATAAGTCAGAACTCTTATAGGAGGTTCACCATGGCTGAAAACGATATCCAAAACTCAAAAACCGAGGATTTGGGCACAATAGATACTCAAGCAGTAACTTCTGATGAACAGAATGAGTCTGAGATCACACCTGAAGTCAGCAAGTCCCAGGACATTCAAAAGATTGCCAAAGACACTACTCAGGTTGTAGCAAAAGGCGTTAGCAGCGCGTTTGAAAGCGCCACAACCGCTGTTGCAGAAGGTTTTCAGGCTACCAAAGAAGTCCACAACGCCGCTAAAGAGACAAATTCTGCAAAGCAAGAGCTCAAACAGATGCAGGAGCATCTTGCTAAAGACAAGCAAGACCTAGAACACAGAGATTACGTACAGAGCTCATTTGACCAGATTATTGCTGAGCAAGAGAAAATTTTTGCAGAAACCGCTCAGGTCATGAGTGATCAATCTACGCAAGTAGATCTTCTCACGGTTAAGAAAAACCAGCTTATTCAGAAGCTTGAACAGCAAAAAGTTGACGACGAAGCAAAGATTAAGCCTTACAAAGAAGTTGCTGCCACAGCAAAAGGCAGGCTGGATGATATCTCAAAGACAATCTCTGAGGCACAGCGTGGTGTTAAAAACGCTGAGGCTCAGCTTAAAGAAGTTACCGAGAAACGCGATGCTGCTGTAGCGTCTGCAAATAAAGCGCTGGAAAACTCCCAGGCAAGACAGCTTTCTCTGAGAGAAGAACTTGCTGGTCTTAAGACAGACCCTGCTGCTAATCACGATGCAATTGTTCGTATTGAGGAAGACCTTAAGGCAGAGCTTGCTCGTGCAGAGCAGGCTCAAAAGCAAGTTGAGGAACTACAGAACTCTTTCCAGTCTTCACTTGAGATGGCACAAACGCATTACTGGACCCAGGGCAAATCGTTGGAGTCCTCAGAGTCTTCTATTGATGCGGCTCGCAAAGACTATGAGCAGAAACAGCAAGAATATGATGCCGTAGTAGCTGAGGCTAATGCTCGTCAGAGGATTCTGAGCAAAGATATAGAAGATCTTGAAGAGAAAATTAAGACAGCCAAGGAGCTCTTTAACGAGGCAGCAGATAAACATGATGAAGCACAGTCAGTCATTGATGACGCTCAAGAGATTCACGCAACGCCAGAAATTACTGAGGAGCTCAGAAAGTCTGTTGGCGAACAGGTAATTAACATCAATACCAAGCAGCTCACCCTTAAAGATCTTATTACTGGCGAGAAAATCCTTCGAGAGACAACTCGTGTTCAGCGCATTGGCTTCATCATTGTTGTTCTTGGCATGATAGCGATTCTTGCATCCTTTGTATGGTTGATTTTTAACTGGTAATTTAGTCTTTGCCCAGACAAATCACCGTATAAAAAAGTGCTCACAATATGTACCGACCCCCAAAAGTTAGACCAAAATCTAACGATTAGGAGGTCGGTATTT
>CALKRF010000133.1 GCA_937990665.1 uncultured Atopobium sp. | reverse complement strand
TAGACATCAGCCATACCGTCAACTGCCCTAAAGAGCAAAGCTCCCGTGCAGATAGAAAACATGGGCTCGGTGTACCCTTTAAAGAAGCACCAAATGAGGCCTGCTAGTACCATGACAACAACGGTAGCTGCGCGTTGAATCTGGTAATCAGAAAAACTACGTTGTTCAGCTATGTCGGAAACTTGATACGTGCGAACACCGTATTGAGCAATAAATAACAAAAGCGTTGCCACAACAAATGCCATGGAGAAAAGTCCTGCTTGTTCAATGCCAACAAGCTGAGAGCAAACAACAGTTAAAAGTGGGAAAAGTGCACCCCAGGCACCTTGTCCAAGTGCATTGAAGAGATAATCCTGGGACGTTTGATGTGCCAAGTATTGCTCGTCTTGATTAGCAATATCGCCAGAGACCACGGCAGAGAGAAGCCTGGTCCACCATGTAACCACAATGCCAGGTTGACCCCCGTTTGTGCGCGAGTCATCAAGTTCATAGCGAGGTGTGCGAAGACGCTCTACCTGCTTATGTACGGAAGAATTGTTGTACGCAGTACGACTTTTCTTGAATGGATTGAGCATGTAAAACCTAAAATCTTCTTTAGCGTGGCCAGAAACTTTGATATATCAATTTTTATTTGTTATATCGATTGTAGTCCACGATGTACATTAGGTAACAGATTGACAAACAATCGTGCGAAGATTGTTACAAAAGGGTATGGTAGATACTATGTATTCAGAGTCATGTGGGAAAGGATGAGCATGGCAGGCAACCTTCAAGATTCAAATCTAGAGTCCAGCAATGCTTCTTTTGACGAGAAACCCATCGATGGTGCAACAACATCTGAAGTAGCTCAGTCGCTTCTTGAACGACGCGGGAATGAGATTGCTGCTGCTCGTACCCTTATTCAAGCGCTTAAAGCGCCAGCTCCTCTGCGCGATAACCTTACCTTCTTTTTGCGTTTGGTAAGAAAAGTGCTTGCTGAGTACAATCCAGATCTTCTTACTAGTTTTGACACGTTGTTGGTTGAGGCAATTAAAGCTGGACCAGATGATTTGTCTACAACTCGCGCACCTTTGCTGCTTGAGGCAATCAATGCGGTACTCAAAGTAGATTCAGAGAAGGAATCGCTTAATGCTTTTCTGCGTTTTGCTTCTACCATTGACAGCCTAAGCATGGAAGACTCCGTGCTTCTCATGCGCGCATTTGTAACTTTCTTCCACTTAGCAAATCTATGTGAAGAGAATTATCGCGTTACCAGCCTGCGCTCTCGTGAGGCTTCTGTTGATCCATCTTCTGCAGAAGACCCTATCAATGAGATAACCGTTGCATATAGACAGCTTATTGACGAGTGCGGTGAAGAAGAGGCAAAAGCACGTCTTAATCGTCTTGAGTTCCACCCCGTTTTTACTGCGCACCCAACTGAGGCTCGTCGTAAAAATGTTGAGCGCCGAATTCGTACCATCTCAGAGCTTCTTGATGAGCGTCAGAGGCTTGGTGGTCCTGCTCGTGTTGAAAACGAGCGTCGCATGCTGCAAGAGATTGACGGCCTATTCCGTACGTCTCCTATCGGTCATAAAAAGCCAACTCCTTTGGAGGAGGCAGATACTGTCCTCAACATTTTTGATACCACCCTTTTTGAGATGGTTCCTTCGGTATATCGCCGCTTTGATAACTGGGTGCTGGGAGAAAACGCTGGTTGTGTGCCGCCTGTCTGCCCACCATTTTTCCGTCCAGGTAGCTGGATTGGCTCCGACCGCGACGGTAACCCTAATGTTACCGCTCTGGTTTCTCGCCAAGTTGCCGAGAAGTACCGTGTACACGTACTGCAGGCACTGGCTCGGGCTACCAAGGAAGTTAGTCGAGGTCTGACGCTTGATGGTATTTCTACTCCAGCTTCGCCTGCGCTTGCTAATCTTTGGGCACAGCAGGTAGAAATGAGCCAGGCGCTGACCTCTGGAGCTATTGATAAGGCTGGGTCTGAGTTGCACCGTGCGGCAATGCGCGTCATTTCTGGCCGACTCAGCGCCACCATTGAGCGCAATGCTGACCTGATGTATCAAAACGCTGAAGAGTTTATTGCTGATCTGCGTGTTATTCAGGATTCACTGGCTCAAGCAGGGGCTTTCCGTATCGCCTACGGTCCTGTTCAGAAGCTTATCTGGCAGGCTCAAACTTTTGGCTTCCACTTGGTAGAGATGGAGTTCCGTCAGCACTCTTTGGTGCACAAGCGTGCACTTGCAGATATTGAAGCACACCCCTCAACTGCCGAGAAACCCGCCAAACTTGATGCTATGACGCAGGAGGTGCTAGACACCTTCCGCTCCATTGGATCAATTCAAAAGAAGAATGGCATTAACGCTGCTCGTCGCTATATTATTTCGTTTACGCAGTCTGCTCAGGATGTTGAGAATGTCTATAAGCTTGCGCGTCTAGCGTTTGCAAATGAAGAAGACGTTCCTGTACTAGACGTTATTCCGCTCTTTGAGCAAATTGAAGACCTTGAGGACGCTGTTGCTACACTTGACCAGGTAATTCAGCTTCCTGAGGTGCAGTCGCGTCTTGCTCAGACAGGCCGCAAGCTTGAGGTCATGCTGGGCTATTCCGATTCCTCAAAGGACGAGGGACCAACTACGGCAACGTTGGTACTGCATAAGACCCAGGCTGCTTTGGCAGAGTGGGCAGAGAAGAACTCAATTGACCTCATCTTGATGCATGGTCGTGGCGGTGCAGTTGGTCGTGGTGGTGGTCCTGCAAACCGTGCTGTTCTGTCTCAGCCTAAGGGATCGGTAAACGGTCGCTTTAAACTTACTGAGCAGGGAGAAGTTATTTTTGCTCGCTATGGTGACCCAACGCTTGCTCGCCGTCACGTAGAGTCCGTTGCTGGAGCAACACTGCTTCAGATGGCACCTTCTATTGAACAGAAAAATACCCAGACAGACGTGAAGTTTGCTTCACTTGCTTCTGAGCTTGATAAAGCGTCCAAGCAGCGTTTCTTAGAGCTCATTCACTCCGATGGCTTTGCTGAGTGGTTCTCGGTTGTTACCCCTCTGACAGAGATTGGTCTTCTCCCCATTGGTTCAAGACCTGCAAAACGTGGCCTGGGCGCCAAGTCTCTTGATGACTTGCGTGCTATTCCATGGATTTTCTCCTGGTCACAGGCTCGTATCAACCTGGCTGCTTGGTACGGACTGGGTAGTGCCTGCGAGGCAGTAGGGGATATTGAGCGACTCCGCGAGGCATATAGAGAGTGGCCGCTGTTCACTACGTTTATCGACAACATTGAGATGTCAATCTCCAAAATTGATGCTCGTATTGCAAGGCTTTATCTGGCTCTGGGTGATCGCCCTGAACTTTCGGAGATGGTTCTCTCTGAGATGTCGTTGACGCGCAAGTGGGTGCTTGCTATCACGGGCAACAAGTGGCCGCTGGAGAACCGTCGTGTGCTTGGTCCTGTTATCCGCCTGCGTCTGCCATTTGTTAATATTCTCTCGGTTACGCAGGTGCATGCCCTGTCTGAGCTTCGTATAAGGGATGACATGCTTACTCCAGAGGAACGTGCAAACATTACGTATTTGATTTTGTGCACCGTGTCTGGTGTTGCCGCAGGTCTGCAGAATACGGGCTGATGTCACACCGCTTACCGTAAGCTTGAGCAAACAATCGTTTATGTTTACGTAAAACTAGTACCACCTGAAATAAAGTTGCAATATTCACAAGGCGAGAAACCACTGGTAGACAGAGTTTCTCGCCTTATTTTTACTTTAATTATTAAATGAAAGTTGAATTACCTTAACTTTTAGTTGATACTAATGAAGTAAAAGTTCGAAAGAGCAAACTTAGTTTGCCTACGTTATTTTGGGGGATGCATGGATACAGAAAAGACCTCACAGGGTCCTGCGAATTCTGGTCCAGTTCTTCCTCTTGCCATGCTTGGTGAGGGAGAGACTGCGGTGATCGTAACGGTTAAGGGTGCTTCTGATCTTCGCCAGCACCTCTCAACACTTGGTTTTGTTGAGGGCGCCGAGGTAAAGGTTATTTCACGTGTCAACGGTGACGTTATTGTCAGCGTTAAGGGCGCACGACTTGGACTGAACCGTCAGATGTCGTCGCACATCATGGTTTCTCCGCTCTAAACACTTTGTTGTATTGCGCTGCTGGTAAAACCCGCGGCTTTTAATACGTGTTTCGATGAAAGGAAGGTTATGGCAACTCTGAAAGAAGTTAAGGTGGGGGAGAGTTGCACGGTTGCTGCGCTAAAGGGTGTAGGCGCCGTGAAACGTCGCATCATGGACATGGGCCTTACTAAGGGTACTGAGGTTCACGTCAAAAAGGTAGCACCACTGGGAGACCCAATTGAGCTCACAGTTCGTGGCTACGAGCTTTCTATCCGCAAGGATGAAGCTGCAAGCATTGAAGTAGTAGACGTTCACAAGGTAGAGGAAGCCTAATGGCACAAAAGACTATTATTGGTCTTGCAGGTAACCCAAACTGCGGTAAGACCACCCTATTCAATGAGCTTACGGGCTCAAACGGTTACGTTGGCAACTGGCCTGGCGTTACCGTCGAGAAGAAGCAGGCAAACTGGCGCGCTGATAAGGACGTCACCTTTGTCGACCTTCCTGGTATTTATTCTCTGTCTCCTTATTCACCTGAGGAGCAGGTATCTCGTGACTACCTCATTAATGAGCGTCCAGACGCCATTATTGACCTTCTCGATGTTACCAACCTGGAGCGTAACCTCTATCTGACAACTCAGATTCTTGAGGCTGGCCGCCCTGTTGTTCTTGGCCTTAACATGGTTGACCTGCTTAAGGAATCTGGTGACGTCATTGATACCGCAGAGCTCTCTAAGCAGCTTGGCGTTGAGGTTGTTGAGGTCTCCGCACTTCGTAACAAGAACATTGATACTCTGGTAAAGACTGCAATTAAGGCTGGCCAGGAGGGAACTCCTGCTGAGGGTGTTAAGTGCTTTACCCCAGAGGTTGAAGAGGCTCTTGGCAAGATTGCTGCTGCAATTGAGGGCCTTGCTCCAGCATCTCTTTCTCGTTGGTACTCCATTAAGGTCTTTGAGCGCGATGCAAATGCAATTGCTCCTCTTAACCTTTCTGCCGAGAAGACCGCAGAGCTTGAGCAGATTATTGCTGCAGTTGAGCAGTCTCGCGACGATGACGCTGAGTCCATCATTACTTCTGACCGTTATGAGTGGATTGCTGGCGTCATGGCAGCTTGCGTCAAGAAGGCTCCAAAGCAGCTGACCACTTCCGAGAAGATTGACCGCGTTGTTACTAACCGTATCCTCGGTCTTCCAATCTTCGTTATCATCATGGCTCTTGTGTACTTCATCTCCATTTCTACCGTTGGTACGGGAGCTACTGATTGGGTCAACGACAACCTGTTTGACAAGGGTTTCCACTTCATGGGTATCGGCGATGCCGAGTACAATGAGGCAAAAGATGAGTTTGACTCTCATCACTATGGTGACCAGATTGACGCGTATCTCAACGCAGCTGACGAGGCTGGTATTGATACCACTGAGGTTCGTGCTGCAATCGCGGCTAAACAGTGGGATTCTGACGCTATCACCAGCTTTGAGGCAGAGACTGCCAAGAAGAACGTTGTTGCTCTGAGCGCACCAGTTCATGATGAGGATGGCAACTTCGTTGATACTGACGACAATCCTCTTAAGCTTGACGCTGACGGCAACCCAATTCTTGCTGAGGGTCAGGAACTCCAGACTCTTGGTGGCGTAACTGCCGCTGGTTTTAAGACTGCTGTTGAAGGCGCTGCTACTGAGCCAGAAGCTTCTGCGTATGGCATGTATGTCCCAGGTATTCCTGATCTTGCTCGCGGTGCTCTTGAAGGTGCTGGCGCAAGCCCCGTTGTTACTAGCCTTGTAGTTGACGGTATTATCGGCGGCGTTGGCTCTGTCCTTGGCTTCATTCCACAGATGCTTGTTCTTTTTGTCATGCTGTGCTTCCTTGAGGACTGCGGTTACATGAGCCGTGTTGCCTTTGTTATGGACCGCGTGTTCCGTCGCTTTGGCCTGTCCGGCAAGTCCTTCATTCCACTTCTGATTTCTTCTGGCTGTGGTGTTCCTGGCGTTCTTTCTACTCGTACCATTGAGAACGAGAAGGACCGCCGTATGACTGCAATGCTCACCACCATGATTCCTTGCTCCGCAAAGCAGCCAATCATTGCTTTGGTTATGGGTGTTCTTATTGGTGGCACTTCTGCTTGGTGGGTTGCTCCTGCTTTCTACTTCCTTGGCGTTGCAATGATTGTTATTTCTGCAATCATGCTGAAGAAGACTAAGGCATTTGAGGGCGAGCCTGCACCATTTGTTATGGAGCTTCCTGATTACCACATGCCTTCTATCAAGTCTTGGGCAATGCACGTTTGGGAGCGTATCTCTGCATACATCCTTAAGGCTGGTACCATCATCTTCGCAGCGGCTATTGGTATCTGGGTTCTTTCCAACTTTGGTTGGGCAACCTGGGAGGGTGCAAACGGTGTCTTTGGTTATCTTCCAGGTATCGAGGGCGCTCCTGAGAATGTCATGGACTTCTCCCTGCTTGCAGCTGTTGGTGGCTTCATTGGCGTTATCTTTGCTCCTCTTGGATTTGCAAACTGGCAGGCAACTGCAGCTTCCATCTCTGCTCTGATCGCAAAAGAGAACCTTGTTTCTACCTTTGGTGTTCTTTACGGTCTTGGCGATGCAAGTGAGAAGTCCGTTACTATGTGGTCTGGCTTCGCTGGTATGTTCACTGATGCTGGTGGCATTCTTCACGTTGGTGCAATGTGCGCATTTGTTGCATTCAATATGCTTGATGCACCTTGCTTCGCTGCAGTTGGTTCCATCCGTCGTCAGATGAATGACTCTAAGTGGTTCTGGTTTGCTATTGGCTATCAGTGCGTATTTGCATGGATTGTTGGTCTTATCATCAACCAGTTCTGGGAGTTCTTCGTTCTTGGTTCCTTCGGTGTCTGGACTGTTATTGCTTTTGCCTTCTTGGCAGCAATTCTCTTCCAGCTCTTCCGTCCTGCTCCAAAGTGGGATAAGAAGGACGATAAGATCCTAACCAACCTTACCGAGGTTGCAAAGGCATAAGCTACTACTAGTTGAGTATGCTGACCTGATCCCCCGCACCAATTCGGCGTGGGGGATTTTGTTTATGTTTATCTCGGACTTTTTTGATATAAGATAAAAATCCATAGACATGTAAACTTAGTCTAACTTTTTGTAGAGTTTACGAAATTAGATAAAAAAACTGAAAAGATTCTTGTAAGTTTCCCTCGGTTAACTTACTATAGTTTTAAGCAATTTACTTGCTTGCTTTATTCAGGTTCCCGTAGCTCGGAGAAAGACCCTCTCCCTTTCTTGCGAGCGTAGAACACGAGCCGCTGACTCTGGGTGTCGGCGGCTCGCCCCTTTTTAAAGATGTATTAATGTGCGTTTAGTGCAAGTCTCTGTCTTCTTCATGTTCAGAAAGATCGCTTGTATCGCGATCCAAAAGAACCGAGACGTTCATGTCAGGGTAGGCTGCTTCTACTTCGTGAATAATATCGTGAACGATTTGCTTGCCGTCATAACCAAACTCGATAACAGTGTCAAAGGCCATAAATTGGTTTTCAATGTCAGCGATAAAGCCATGAACTTGAAGAACACCTTCATGAGCTAAAGCCATTTCAGTTACTTCAGTACGCATTTTTACAATGCGATTATCGGTGGTGTTTCTCGCATAAATACCAATAGCAGCAATGATTATTTTGCCTGATGTCTGCTTGTAAATCTCTGTACTCAGACGCCTAGTCATCGTATCAATCTCAATAGCTGAAGTGGTATCAAGAACCTCAGTGTGGAATGAGCCAACAAATTTATCTGGGCCATAGCTGTGGATAATAAGGTCGTAGACGCCTTCTGCGTCTGAATCCTCTTTCACAATGTTGTAAATAAGTGTTGAAAGAGCAGTGTCAGGACGCATGCCAATAATTTCTTTGATAGATCCCTGTAACAGCTCAATTGAAGCTTTAATGATAAA
>CALKRF010000132.1 GCA_937990665.1 uncultured Atopobium sp. | reverse complement strand
GCCAGGCCTAAAAGCCGACGCTAACACGCTGCAGAATCATAATCACCCGCACATGAACTGCCTCCCATTTCTTATGTTCAAGAAATAGGAGGCAGTTTACTTTGTCGTTTGTGGTCGATTGATTTTCTCGCCATTGACGGCTGGCTTTCTCCAGGTGATTTTCTTGCCTGTTGCAGCGCTTATTTCATTGCAGCAAGAGCCTTTTCCCAGGCAGCAAGCGAGTCTACGCAGGTCTGGTACGCAACGCAGTAGCTCACGCGCAGCCAACCTGGGCAGCCGAACGAGTCGGATGGAACAGGCAGCAGCTCAAACTGCTTAGCCACATCACAGAATGCCTGAGCATCTCCACCAGGAGCACGAACCCACAGGTAGAATGCACCATCAGGCTGGATGTACTCGTAACCAAGCTTGGTGAGGCCCTCGGTCAGCACTTCTCGATTCTTTGCATAGGCCTCAACATCTGCTGGCTCATCAACGCAGTCAATAATGACGCGCTGGAAAAGTGCTGGCGCGCAAACAAAGCCCAACAGTCGAGCGGCACCCGCACAAGCTGCGTAAATATCCTTCTGCTCCGGATTAGAAGCAGGAACCAGCACCCAACCAATACGCTCGCCAGGAAGCGAAAGTGACTTGGAGTAGGAATAGCACACAATGGTGCGCTCGTAGACGTCAGGGACCCAAGGAACCTCAATGTTGCCAAAAACAATCTCGCGATAAGGTTCGTCGGAGATGACGTAGATGTCAGTGCCCAGCTCAGCGGAGCGTTTGCGGAGCATATTGGCAAATGCATCCAGGTTTTCTCTGGTATACACAGCACCAACAGGATTGTTTGGAGAGTTGATAATCACTGCACGAGTCTTAGGCGTAAGAGCTGCACAAACAGCATCAACATCAATCTGGAAGGTTTTCTCGTCAGCCAAAACCTCAACGCAGGTAGCCTGAGCGTGGTCAATCCACACGCGGTACTCTGGGAAGTATGGTGCAATAACAATGACCTCTTCACCTGGAGAAACAATGGAATTGAGCGCCATAGAAACGGAAGCTGCAGCTCCACAAGTCAAGATGAGATCATCTGCCTGAGCTGCGTGATCTCCAAAGCGACGTCGGAGCGACGCGGCAATTGCCTCCCTAGCCTGGGGAATGCCGATTGCAGGCGTGTAGCTGTGGACCTGCTGAGGAGGCAGCTGCATGGCGGCCTCGATAGAGGTACGAACAGACTCAGGAGCAGGCACGGAAGGGTTGCCGATCGAGAAATCAAACACATTCTGAGCGCCAATCTCAGCGCGACGCTGCATCGCATAACCTGCAATCTCGCGGATTGCAGACTTTTCTGATCCGTATGCAAGACTTGTCTGATTGACCATGGTTTCTCGATTCTCTCGAAGCCTACAGTACCTACCTGGTAAAACGTTGGATGGAGGCGGGGATGACGTCGTCGCGCATCTGGCCTCACACAACCTTTGATAGATAGCATATTGGGCGAGAAGATCGATCTTCTCGCCCAACTTTAAAAGTTTTAACAAATTTGTATCTATTCCACGGGTTTTGCCGCAAATTTTTGAAGCAGACCGCGTGGCCGCAAGTTCAACCGCGTGGCTTGACCGCGTGACTTCACTGCGAGCTTGACCGCGTAACTTCAGCCTATTCGTACACGCAAGGCTTCAGAACGCCAACAAATGGCAGGTTGCGGTAGCGCTCTGCGTAGTCCAGGCCGTAACCAACAACAAACTTGTCGGGTACGTGAGTGCCCACGTAACGAGGATCAATAGCTGGACGCTTGCCCTCAATGTCCTTGACCAGGAAAGCGGCAATCTCAATAGAAGCGGGGTTACGAGACTGGAGCATGCGGACCAGGTAAGAGAGGGTCAGACCGGAGTCCAGGACGTCCTCAACAATGATGACGTGACGGCCCTCAATCTTGGTATCAAGGTCTTTTACAATGCGCACGACGCCGGAGCTCTTAACACCGTCGCCGTAGCTGGAAACAGCCATAAAATCGATGGAGAGTGGGCACTCAATGGCGCGCATGATGTCGGCCATGAATACAACAGCTCCGCGAAGAACAGCAATGACCAGGGGGTTCTTATCCGCGTAGTCACGCGTAATCTCCGCACCCACCTTCTTGACGATGTCCTTGATGTCCTGTTCGTCAAGTAGAATCTCTTCAATATCAGGGTGAAGCTCCGCCATTACTGGCTCCTCTCAAATGGCTTGTGACCAGAATAGATGTTCAATTCTAGCAGCTGTTTTGTATCTTGCGTACATTTTACTCGTTCATCGGGACGAATTCCCGAAACCCACACTACATGTCCACGAATATTTGTGCGCACAATAGGCATCATACTCCTGGATTCAACGGGAACGCCTGCCTCGCCCAGCAGGTCAGAGATCTTTTTTGACTGCCCATGCATGCCCAGAGGTTGCATAGTGTCTCCCGCCTCGGGTCCCGAGACCCACAGGCTGCCGCCGTGAACCGGATCTACCCCGCAGGCTTTTGCGTCGAGAAGAACCGACTCGCCCAACCATTCCTGGCTATGCGCGGTTGCATAGGACACGACGTCAAAGCCGTGCTCCACAGGGAGAATGCGTGCCGAAAGCACTCGGCCGTCTGCCAGCTCCATCGTTCCCGGAACTGCAAGGTGCTCGCCAAACGTTGCTGCAGCAGGCGACGTAGCTGCTGGTTCACCGTTGGCCGAGTCCGCACCCGCGCCGCCCGCCGAGCCCGCGACCGCACTTCTCGCAGCGCCCGTGAACGAAAACGTCACGGTGCCCAGACGAACGCGCGCCTCAAGGTTTTGCGGCAGGTTAGCCGTACCAACTCCCGCAGCAACCGCTTCAAGCACGGCATCTACGTGCTTGAACTCTAGCCAGGCCTCAGGGATTAGTTGCCGAGCCACAATCCTTACCACGCGCCGAGCAATTACCACGTCGGTAGAGCTCAGCTTCAGCGCGTCAAGTACCAGCGAAGACTCACTCTTGCGGAGCGTAATCTGCCTCAGCTTGCGAGCAGCCTTCGCCTCAAGATAATCGTCTTCGTCGGCCATCAGATCCGCAATTTTGCACACCGTCTGCACCAACAACGGGTTTCTCGCCTTCAGCAGGGGGAGCACGTTATGGCGCATATATGCACGTAAATAGTGGGTGTCGGTGTTGGTGGCATCCTCGTGCCAGTCCAGGCCGCGAGCCTTCAGCCAGTCTTTGAGCTGGTCATGCGTGTAGTCGAGCAGCGGACGATAAATCAGCCCGCGATGCCTAGGAATCGACGCCAGGCCGCTCATGCCGGACCCGCGCATCACGTTCATCATGAACGTCTCCGCGCGATCGTCCGCCGTGTGCGCCGTCAAAATCTTTGCCTTCTGGCGAGAAACCCCCTGCTCAGTGCAAAGTTTTTGAGCGAGTTCTCGCGCAGCGTCATACCGCACCCGACGACCAATTTCTTCCACGTTGCCGTCACGTTCCTGCGCAAGCTTTGCTACGTCCACGCGCAATGCGGTACAGGGAATGCCCAGCGAGTCGCAAGTCTCTTGAACAAAGTGCTGGTCAGCGTCTGCGTCTTCGCCGCGAAGCAAATGATTTACGTGCAGCACATGCAGGCGCTCTTGTGCGACGCGCGCAAGACCTGTGCCATTTCCGAGGTCAAGTGGTCCCGTTGCTGCCATGTGAAGCAGCGCCATCGAGTCAGCTCCGCCCGAGACCATAAGGATGACGGGTGCAGCTGCCTGACCACGTCGCGAGCCCTCTACCTGGCCTCGACGCTGATTATCTGCCAGGCCTTTTGCAGCAAGAGCGTTTTTCTTATTGAAGTATGCGTGTACGGATGGCACTTAGCACCAATTTCTGTCCGGTGTGTTTGTTACAGTTATACCCGAAAGTTACTCAGTAGAAAGAAATTCATGAATCCCACGTTTCGCCTACATATTCTTGCCAGCGGATCAAAGGGCAATTGCAGCCTGCTAGAAACGCCTGATGGTCTCATTATGATTGATTGCGGAATTTCCAGAAAAGAAATTCTGCGTCGGTCTAACGAGCTAAACGTCAACCTGTCTGAGCTCGTAGCAATCTTTATTACGCACGAGCACACCGACCACGTTTCAGGTCTTTCGGTAGTCAGTAAAACTTTTGATATTCCTGTGTTTGCTACAACAGGAACTGCC
>CALKRF010000131.1 GCA_937990665.1 uncultured Atopobium sp. | reverse complement strand
GAGGCATGGGCCACCTTGCTTACCACCACAAAAACAGGAGATCCTATAAATCCCCTGCTTGTCAGACAGGCAATAAGTGCTTTTAGCCCAGACACGGTGCTCATGGTAAATGACGCAGCAGTTACATCAGTGCGTGATGCATACGCAGGTGAGCTTGGTCAGCTAAAAACTGACGCCGAGAAGACCTTCTCGCCCCGTGTTCTTGTGCATGTGTGTGGCATGCGCATGGTGAATCTTGATAATTTTGCCGGCGCACTTGAAGATACTCGTCAAAAGCAGATGCGTTGGGCTGCTATTAAGCAGGTTCCACCTCTTGGAGAGCCGTATTAGAGTTGATTGCTGCATTTTTTACGAGAAACAAACATTGTGGAGTTTTTACTGTGCTACGCGGATTATCCTTAAGATAGTCAAAAGAAGGAGACTGGCATGGCAACACCTACAGCACCAAATATTTTGCCTGTTGATGCTACACAAACTGAGGCTTGGAAATCACTTGAGGCTCATTACGCAACTCTACAGAGTTCCAAGGCATCGCTTAGAGAATGGTTTGAGCAGGATCCTCAGCGTGTACAGAATATGTCATTTGAGCTAGACCAGTTTCTGATTGATCTTTCAAAAAACCTTGCTACACAAGAGACGCTTGATCTTCTCTGCAGTCTTGCAAAAGAGATCAAGCTTGAAGAGCGTAGAGACGCCATGTATGCAGGCGAGCACATCAACACCACTGAAGATCGCGCAGTGCTGCATACAGCGCTTCGCCGCCCCGCTTCTGAGGCAGGAACACTTATTGTTGACGGCCAGGACGTCGTTGCTGATGTGCATCAGACGCTGAACAAGATGTATGCCTTCTGTGATCGTGTTCGCTCGGGAGAGTGGAAGGGCGTTACTGGAAAGCCAATCAAGACCGTTGTAAGTATTGGCATTGGTGGCTCTGACCTTGGTCCTGTTATGGTTTACGAGGCTTTGAGGCCTTTTGCAGACGCAGGTATTACTGCTCGCTTTGTCTCCAACATTGACCCTGTTGACCTTGGCGAGAAAACCGAGGATCTTGATCCAGAAACAACACTCTTCATTATTGTTTCCAAGACGTTTACCACGCTGGAAACACTTACAAACGCGCGCTGTGCTCGTGCGTGGCTCTTGGAAAAGCTTGCTGGTCGGGGTGCCATTGACGGCTCTGAAGTTCAGAATGCAGATGCAATTCGCAAGCATTTTGTTGCTGTTTCTACAGCCCTTGATTTAGTAGAAGACTTTGGTATTGACCCACAGAACGCCTTTGGTTTCTGGAATTGGGTTGGCGGCCGTTATTCGGTTGATTCTGCAGTTGGTCTGGTGCTGGCAATTGTTTTTGGTCCACAGCGCTTTGCAGAGTTTCTTAGCGGCTTTAACGCAGTTGATGAATACTTCAAGACAACCCCTCTGAGGCAAAATGTTGTTGCTCTTATGGGTCTCTTAAATGTTTGGTACGTTAATTTCTTTGGCGCAGCATCTCACGCAGTACTTCCATACAGTCAGTACCTGCATAGATTCCCTGCGTATCTCCAGCAGCTTACGATGGAGTCCAACGGCAAGTCAACACGCTGGGATGGTACGGCGGTTACCTCTAACACAGGCGAGATTTTCTGGGGAGAGGCTGGTACCAACGGCCAGCATGCCTTCTACCAGCTTATTCACCAGGGAACTCAGATTATTCCTGCTGATTTTATTGCGTTTGTAAATACTGCTTTTGCTACAAAAGATGCAGATCTTGATGTCCACGAGCTCTTCCTCTCCAACTTCTTTGCGCAGACTAAGGCGCTTGCTTTTGGCAAGACCGCTGATGAAGTCCGTGCTGAGGGAACGCCAGAGTGGATGGTTTCTGCACGCGTCTTTGAAGGAAATAGGCCAACTACCTCTATCTTTGGTAAAGAGCTTAATCCTCGTGCTATTGGTACGCTTATTGCACTCTACGAGCATATTACCTTTGTTGAAGGTGTTGTGTGGGGCATTGATTCCTTTGATCAGTGGGGCGTTGAGCTTGGCAAACAGCTTGCTAAACAGATTTTCCCTGCAATTCATAACGACGAAGAGTTGGCAAAACAGGACGCTTCCACTCAGTCCCTTGTTGATTTCTACCGCAGAAACAGAACATAACACGTTACGTAAAAGAGAATAATTTTTTGAATTTAGTTTAAGAAGGCCATCTTTCATGGCCTTCTTTTTGTATTTCTAGAACTTAGTTTTGCGGAGTGTTGAGAGGATATTTCTTTATCTAATATTTGTAATACTGCTATGTATATGTTTATATATGCTAAAGATTTATACATATTTATTTAAGCTGGCAGAACACTTGTTCATCTAAATAATCAGTAAATAATTGAATTATTTGAATAAAATTTAAAAAATAATACATCGAAACTATTAAAATTTTTAGAATACCAGCAGTCTCCGTACGACTTTGTGTTATAACGGCTACTCATGTGACGCCTAGTCTGGATTGTAGTTTTTAAAGGATAAATGATTTACATAACAGGCTAAAAATTTTGTATTGGCGTAGTACAGATATAGAGGTGTTGTCAGGAATGGAGCGGTAATGAAGTACCTTTTGCTCGTAAGTCATGGAACGTTTGCACCAGGTCTGCATAGCGTAATGGACATGCTGATGGGGCCCAGAGAAGACATCTTGAGCTACAGCATGGAAGATGGCGTGGGAGCAGCTGAATATAGAAAGAATTTGTCAAAAATTCTTGAGCCACTTACTGCTGATGACGAGGTTGTCGTTCTTGGTGACATTATCGGTGGATCTCCACTTACTAATGCGCTTGATCTTCTCGCCAAAAAAGGCCTGCTTTCTCATACCGTGGCTTTTAGTGGCGCCAATCTTCCCATGGCAATCGGTGCTTTGATGGCAATCGACGATGGTCTAAGTGGTGAAGCTCTTGTGTCATCAGTCCTGAACGAAGGCAAAAATGGCGTTAATCAGATTGTCCTAGCTCTTGAAGACGATGACGAGGAAGACCTTTAGTAATTACTGCAAGTACGCGTAGCTGCTTGCGTAAGAAATATGTTAGGAGAAAACATGATTTCATTTGTTCGTGTTGATGACCGCATGATTCATGGTCAGACAGTCACTCGTTGGGCCCTTGAGGTTCCTTGTGACGGAATCATTGCAGTTAATGATGCGGCTGCATCAAATCCTGTCCTTAAGTCTGCTTACAAGTCAGCAGCACCTGACAAGAAAGTATTTGTTTGGACATTTGATCACTTCAAAGAGAGCGCTCAGAAGGTTCTAGACAGCGATTCTCGTTATTTTCTTATTACTAAAAACCCAGTTGACATGAAGAAAATTCTTGTTGACTTTGGTTTTAAGCCAGGAATTAACACTGTCATTATCGGTCCTGGTAATGACCGTCCTGGTGCGGTAAAGCTGGGCAACAACCAGTCCTTTACTCAAGAAGAGGGACAGGCATTTGAAGATATAACCAAAGCTGGTTATACCGTTCAATTTGCTCTTCTTAAAGAAAAGGCAATTGGTGAGTGGCCTAAATTCCGCGAGAAGTTTGACGTAAAGTAGTATTCGGAAGGCGATTTTTATGGCAATTAATGCGTTTCAAGCTGCCCTTTTGGGTTTGTTTGCATGCCTTGCGTCACTACCTGGCATGGCTGGTACTACCGTAGGTAACTATACCCTCGGTCGTCCACTTGTTGCAGGTCTTGTCGTTGGTGTCATTCTTGGCGACGTCCAGACTGGCATTATTGTTGGTGCAGCAATCCAGTTGGTCTACATTGCACTCGTAACACCTGGTGGAACTGTTTCTGCTGACGTTCGTGCAGTTTCCTACATTGGTATTCCTCTAGCAATTCTTGCAATCAAGGCTTATGGTCTTGATCCAAGCTCTGTTGAGGCTGCATCTCAGGCAGCTGCTATTGGTGCAGCTGTTGGTACTCTTGGTACCGTCTTGTTCTACGGCACCGCTACCATGAACCTTGTATGGCAGGGTATTGGTTGGCGCGCAATGGAGAGCAAAGAGTGGGGTCGTATTAAGAAGACCATTCCAATGGTTGACTTTGTATTCCCTTGGGTTTCTCACATTATTTTCTCGTTCATTCCAACATTCTTCATTTGCATGGCTGGCGAGAGCATGGTTGGCATCATGAAGGAATACCTCCCTATGAACGGTATCCCAATGATGACCCTCTTCACCGTTGGTACCCTTCTTCCTACCGTTGGTGTTGCAATTTTGTGCAAGCAGGTTATTACTAAGCCTCTTGATTGGGTAACTTTTGCCTTTGGCTTTATCCTTGCTGGCGCACTTGGCCTAAACCTCATTGTCTCTGCAGTCGTAGCAGTCTTCTTTGCTGTTCTTAACTATCAGCTTCAGCAGGCAAAGAATGTTCGTTTGGCTGCTGCAGCATCAGGCAATGTAAGCGCAGACGATGAAGAAGAGGAGGATATTTAATCATGGCTGAAAAGAAAACCATTTCTCAGAAAGCACGTAATAAGTCTTTCTTGAGCTGGATTTACGGCAATCTTACCTGCTTCTCTCAGGAGCACATGCAGACATTTGGTTACCTTGCATCCATGCTTCCAATCGTTGACGAGCTTTACGATACTGATGACCAAAAGGTTGAGGCACTTTCTACCTATACAACCTTCTTTAATACTGAGCCACAGATTGGTTCTATGGTTGTTGGCTTGACCGCTTCTCTTGAAGAGGCTCGCGCAAACGGCGAGGCAATCGACGACGAGACCATCAATGGTCTTCGCGCTGGTCTTATGGGCCCTCTTGCTGGTCTTGGTGACTCCATTATCGTTGGTACCTTTATTCCAATTCTTCTTGGAATTGCACTTGGCCTTTCTAAGGGCGGCTCCGTTCTTGGCCCACTGTTCTATGTTGTGATCTGGAACCTCATTATGTACTTCGGCATGAAGTTTGCTTACGACCAGGGCTATAGCTTGGGCTCTTCTGCTGTTGAGGCACTTGTTGGTCCTGAGTCCGAGGCTCTCCGTAGCTCCATTGTTATGATTGGTACTATGGTCATTGGCTCTGTTGCTGCTACATGGATTAACGTCACCACTTCTCTGAATATTGCTGGTGTTGACATTCAGACAACACTTAATGGCATCTTCCCTAAGGTATTGAACCTTCTGTTTGTATACCTTTGCTGGTGGTTGATGACTAAGAAGAAGCTCAGCCCAACGGTTGTTATGCTTATTCTTGTTGTTGTAGCACTTGTTGGCGTTGTTATTGGCGTCTTCAACCCAGGTCTGTCTTACTAATTTTTTGCGCAAAATCCTGTCTGGCGCAGAAAAGACAAACGTAATAAAGTGGCATCGTCATACGGCGATGCCACTTTTGATTGAGAGTTTTTATGAGCAAGAAAAACTATGTAGGAGCAGCTTCTCATTCACACGAGGATAACCCTTTGGTTGTCGAGGCTCGTATGCAGACAAAAGCTCTTGGAACACTAAGCGTTTATAGAAGAGCCGCTTATTCTGGTATCGCAATTGGAGCATGGCTTATATATCTCAGCGTGTACGGAAGTCTCTCTACAAGTTCTATGGCAACGGCTGTGCTCGTGGGCGGCATAGTTCTTCTCGTCATATCTGTTCCTATAGCTGGAATTTTGCATGTAGGTATCTCAAGAGGAAAAAAGAACGTCGAGAAGATCATCAAAGCAATTGAAAAAAATTCGTCAAAAAATGCATAGAAGCGATACGATCTGTGCAAAGATTTCTCTAATAGGGTAGAGTATCTACAGCGCATTGAGCGGGTGCGGATGACGTGACACCTCGAACCTGGTCAGGGTCGGGAGACAGCAGCCATAAGGGGTCACTCGCGGGCATCCGTTCCCACTCAATGCGCTTTTCTTAGGCGTATAGCGTGTTTGCCGCGACATTTGTCACGACGATTGGACTTCGATGGGTTTTGTAAACTACATCATTGAGCTGCTTAGAGATCCTCGCGCATTTATTGCTTCAATGATTGCCACAGGCCCTCTTGCTGCGTACGGTTTTGTTTTTCTGATTGTTTTTATTGAGACCGGCGTAGTCTTTTTCCCATTTTTACCAGGTGATTCTCTGCTTTTTGCAGCAGGATTTTTTGCCCACAACGGTGGCTTTAATATTGTTTTGCTGCTTGTTATTACGTGGGCTGCCGCAATTCTTGGCGACCAGATGAACTTTATGATTGGCCATTTCTTTGGTCAAAAAATCATTGCTTCTGGAAAAGTTAAAGCACTCACTCCAGAGCATCTTGAAAAGACCCAGATGTTTTTGGACAAGCACGGTCATCTGGCAATTTTCTTAGGGCGCTTTTTCCCCTTTATCCGCACATTTGTACCTTTTATTGCGGGTATGGGCGGTATGCACTGGCGCAACTTTGGCATCTATAACATTCTGGGCGGCCTAACCTGGTCCACGATGTTTGTACTGCTTGGTTATTTCTTTGGCGGTATCCCTGTAGTTCAGGAGCACTTTGAGCTGCTGATTGTGGGAATTGTTGCGGTCTCGATCATCCCTACAATTGTGGGAATTGTTCGTGGACGCATGCATAAGGGCGAGAAGAACGACGAAGAAGCCACAGATAAGGAAGAAGATAAGGTGCAGTAACAAGCCTTTGTACTTCTCGTAATTTGATGATAGAAATCCCGTCAGGAAAGACTCGGCCTGACGGGATTATTTTTACTCTTTGGAGAGTTGGTAGGTATCAGTAAAGGTGACGGTCTGACCGTTTTCCGTGTGGGTGGAAATAAGCTGAGCTACCACGCTGTTATCAGCAATATCAAAAGTAACTTTCAACTGTGGTTTTTGAGCTGTGCTGAGGGACGTGCTAGAAGCAGAATGAGCATCCAGACTTGCATTGGTTACATCTACCACTCCAGAAACCTGAATTTGATCTCCGATGGTTCCAGAAGTAGTCAGAGAGACAGATGCGTTCTTGAACTCAGTGTCACCTGGATACCAACGGTACGAGGTGTTAAGCGCTCCATGGTTGTGGACAACACCCTCTGCAGTACCCGTAAGTACCAGCTGATCTCGAGAAAAACCTGCAGACGTTACGGTCAGCGTTAAAGGATTAGTTCTGCCAGCGTAACAAGGACTGCCGCTACTGGCTTCACAGCTAACAAAGGTACCCTTCCACGTTCCTACGAGCCCGCTGTAGTCGTACTTAAGTCCTGCCGATGGGTTGGCTGTGTCCAATGCCCAGGTACCCGTAGAAGCATCAAAGGTAAATGAGGCGGTAATTTCGCAGGTGAGCGATCCAAAGAAGGTTGGTGAAACACCCGACATTCTTACCCAGCAGGTTTGCTGTTCACGGTCAAAGCCCGCATCAAGAACAGTGAAGGTTGCGCCAGAGAACTGCGAGCTATAAGAAATAGCTTCGTTAGGATTTTTCTCATCAAGTTTTGCTAGCACATCGCCAATAGCGTCAAGGACTTTTGTGGTGGAAACGCCCGAAGTTGCCTGGTAGGTAACAGATTGTGATTCTTCGTCACCAATGGCGTTCCAGCCCTGGGTATTTGCGTATCCAAGTTTGGTCATCTTTGTAGCAGCAATTGCATTACCTGTATAGGTAAGGCGTACTACAGAGTTGGCGTAGCCCGTCGCACCAAACTGCGCGGCATCACTTGAGATTGCCGTGGTACTTCTGGTGCGAGAAACAACTTCAATGCCCGTAAGGAGTAAGGACTCATCGGCATCATATTCACCAGGAGTCCAAGCTGGTGCCTCAACGCGTGTGCGCGCATCAGCAATAACGGTATCAGTTGAAGGTACATTGCTCACGCGAATAAAGAACACGATAACTGCAGATAAAATAGCAAGACTTAAAAGCGCAAGAATGCCAGAAAGCAGGCTGTAGCGGCGTACAAACCTAAATAGCGCACGACGCCTGCTGCGAAGATAGCTTGAGAACGTATCAGCAACATCTTTTATAGACGTTGCGTCATCGTCAGAGGTTGCATTACCCGCGTCAGCAGCATTTTTGACAGAAGCTTCAGTAGCTTCAGTCTCCGCATGTTCGTGAGTGCTCTCTTCAAGCTCTTTGAGGCGAGCTTCTACAGCAGAAAGGTCCTGTGTTAGAGCTGCATCGTTTACGATTTTCTCCAGGTCAGTTGTGCTATCCGCGTCGTTTTCAGGAGAGCTCTCATCCGAAGCCAGAGCAGCCTCGTCTTCGTCTAGACCAGGGAAGATGGGGCTGACAATTTCCATGATGTAGTCTTCGTCAGCGGCAGCCAAGTCAGCAGCAATAGGGTCGGTGACCTCTTCAAGCTCGTCGGTCTTCTCGCCAGCAGTGTCAGCTGCCTCAGCAGCCTGGGTATCAAGGGTCTTCTGATCAGAAGAGGTGACCTCTGCAGCAGGCGTGTTATCTGGTTGTGAAGTTTTGTTCTTAGAAGTCATAGCGCCTCATTACCGTATGAACCTGCTGTAATTTTCTCACAATTACGTAACTTGTGTACCCTCATCCTGTGCAGATAGGGAGGTATCGGTTTAAAAACTGCCTAGTGGTGGTACACTTCTTTAGTTGAAATCTCACCTCGCAAGCAGCTTGCGCTACAGTTTGGCCACAGGCTTATAAGCCAAGCGCGCACGAGGCACTTATCTTAGGAGCAGGAATGCGTGACAAGCTAGAAAAAATCGTTGAGGCCTATGCTGAGCTTGAGCAAAAGCTTGCAGACCCAGCCGTTGTCTCTGATCCAAAAGAGTATGCTCGCGTAGCAAAAGAGCACTCTAATCAGGCGGACTTGGTTGCTCACGCCAATAAGTACATCACTGCCCTTGATGACATTGAGGCTGCAAAAGAGCTTCTCAACGCCACTTCTGATCCAGAAGAAAAAGAGATGCTGCAGGAAGATATTGCTGCTAATGAAGAGATGCTTCCTCAGCTTGAGGATGAGATCAAGGTCATGCTGATCCCAGGCGATCCAAATGACGAGAAGGACACTATCGTTGAGATTCGCGCTGGTGTTGGCGGCGATGAGGCGGCAATCTTTGCAGGCGACCTCTTCAAAATGTATGAGCGCTTTGCTGAGGCTCGTGGTTGGAAGACAGAGATTCTGTCCAGCTCTCCTTCTGAGGCAGGCGGCTTCAAGACTATTGAGTTCAAAGTCACAGGCGATAAGGTCTATTCAGTTATGAAGTATGAATCCGGTGTTCACCGTGTTCAGCGCGTTCCTAAGACTGAGTCTCAGGGCCGCATTCAGACCTCTACCGCAACTGTTGCAGTTCTCCCAGAGGCTGACGAGATTGATATTCAGATCAACCAGGAAGACCTGCGCATTGACACCTACTGCGCATCCGGCCCTGGTGGTCAGTGCGTTAACACCACCTATTCCGCAGTTCGTATTACTCACCTGCCAACAAATACCGTTGTTCAGTCTCAGGATCAGCGTTCTCAGATTCAGAACCGCGAGGTTTGTATGCAGATGCTTCGTGCTCGCCTCTATGAGATGGAGCTGGAGCGTCAGCAAGCTGAGCAGGGTGCAGAGCGTCTTTCCCAGATTGGTCATGGTGCACGTTCCGAGAAGATCCGTACATACAACCAGCCACAGGACCGCGTAACTGACCACCGCGTCGGCTTCAACGGCACCTATAATGGCGTTCTTCTGGGCGATACGCTGCCATCCGTTATTGAGGCTCTTGCTGCAGCAGAGCGTGCCGAGAAACTCGCTCAGGCTGTGTAAGGCGCAAACTTCATGACAGATGAAGTTTGGACAATCCAGAAAATTTTGACGTGGACTACTCAGCACCTGGAAAAGAAGGGTGATGAGCATCCACGTCTTTCTGCAGAATGGCTCCTGTCCGCGGTGACAGGCCTTTCTCGCGTTCAGCTCTACACCAACTTTGACAAGCCGCTTTCTGCGGATGAGCGCACTCGTATGCGCGAGGCAATTAAGCGCCGTGCAGAAGGGGAGCCGCTCCAGTACGTGACGGGCGAGATGCCCTTTAGGCACCTGGTTCTTACCTGCGAGCCAGGCGTGCTTATCCCACGACCAGAGACTGAGGTGCTGGTAGACGTTGCGCTAGCGGGCGTTGACGCGGCAACTCAAAACGCTGACGGGGAAGTGCGCGTGCTTGAGGTTGGCGTAGGAACGGGCTGCATATCGCTCTCTATTGCTACTGAGCGTCCACAGACGCGCGTCTACGCTACAGATCTTTCTCCTCAGGCGATTGCGCTGGCAACTCGCAACAGAGATGCCCTGGACCTCCAGGAGCGCGTGGAGCTCATTGAGTGCGACCTGGTAGAAGGCTTGCCTGCAGAGCTTGTACAGTCCTTCTCGGTGTTGGTGTCTAATCCGCCCTACATTCCCACACGCGTGCTTGAGCAGGAGGTACCTACTGAGGTCAAGGGCTTTGAGCCTGAGCTGGCGCTTGACGGGGGAGAGGACGGTCTGGACGTCTATAGGCGATTACTGGAGGCTGCTCCACATATGCTTCTACCTGGTGGAATGCTCTGCGTTGAGCTCTACGAGGGGCACCTAGACAAGGCGGCGCACCTTGCTGAACAGCAGGGAGTGTGGGAGTCCGTTGAGGTCAAAGAGGATTTGACGCACAGACCGCGCATTCTTGTGGCGCGTCTAGCAAAGTAGCACTTCAGAAGCTTGGCGAGAAAATCTGTGCAACGCGTATCACTGCGTATCAGACAACATTGCGCATCAGACAACATCGCGCAGCACACAACAAAGAGTTGAGGGTTTATGGGAGAGTACATCAAAGTTGATCAGATGAATCCGGATACATCTGTAGTTTCTTTAGCAGTTGAGGTGGCTCGTCGTGGTGGCGTGCTTATCATGCCAACCGATTCTGTCTATGGCATTGGCGCAGCTGCAACTCCTCAAAACCCTGGTCATAAGCGTATTTTTGAGATTAAACAGCGTCCCTCAACGCAGACGCTTCCATGGCTTGTGGGCAGTAAATCCGACCTGCAGAAGTATGCTCACATTACGCACAGCTGGGCAAATAAGCTGGTAGAAGCCTATTGGCCAGGAGCTCTTACGCTGGTGGTTACTGCATCAGAGAACGTTCCTGATGAGTACGTCTTGCCAGATAACAGAACCATTGCGCTCCGTATGCCCAACTCACCTCTAGTATGTCAGATTGCACAGCAGCTTGGATGCCCTTTGGCTACTACCAGCGCCAACACGCACGGTGCTCCTTCTGCAGTTGATGGATGTGGCCTTGAAGCAGGCCTTATTGAGCAGGCAGACTTGACGCTTGATGGAGGTCCGGCGCCCCTTGCTATTGCGTCGACCATTGTCGACTGCACAGGTGATGAGCCGCGCATTTTGCGCGAAGGCGCCATCACAACCGAGGATATTCTCGCCACTGCGGGATTTGCAAAATAGATAAAAAATCCTATCCCTTTTATGTGTTTTGGCTGCAGCTTTTGCCTGCATGCGGTACTCTCTATAGGAGTGAATTTTCTGAGGAGGATACGTATGCGTATTGCAGTTGGTTCCGATCACGCTGGCTTTATCCAGAAAGATCCTATCGTTGAGCACATTAAGTCACTTGGTCATGAGGTTTTGGACTTTGGACCAGCAAATGACGACCGTGTTGATTATCCTGATTTTGCAGATAAGGTTGCTCGTGCAGTTGCAGCAGGCAAGGCAGATCGCGGTGTTCTGATTTGTGGTACCGGCATTGGCATTGCCATGACCGCTGATAAAGTTCCTGGTATTCGCGCCACTCCTGTTCAGACTGTTCAGTTTGCAGAGCTTGCTCGCGAGCACAACGACGCAAACGTCATTGGCCTTTCTGGTCGATTCACTGATCTTACTGTTAACGAGGCTATTGTGGATACCTTCCTAAGCACCGAGTTTGCAGGTGGCCGTCATACAGGACGTGTCGAGAAGATCATGCGTGAAGATGACCCTAACTTTAAGGGTGTTGACGCTGAGTAAGTAAACAGCACATAAACGGTGCTGTCTAAGCAATACATACACAAACCTGTAGGGAATGTAGAGGCTAGGTTAAAGTTGCTCGCATTCAAATAAAGCGCAGGTCAAGCTCTTGGAGGGAGCATTATGGCAGATTACGATGAGTCCAGACTTACGGTTGTTGACCACCCACTAGTTCAGCACAAGCTTCACATTCTTCGTGACAAGACAACCACCACTAAGCAGTTCCGTGAGCTTGTCAACGAGCTTGCAATTCTTGAGAGCTATGAGGCCATGCGCGACTTCCCACTTGAGGACGTCGAGGTGGAGACTCCTCTTGAGACCATGACTGCTAAGCGCATTGCTGGTAAGAAGGTTGCTATTATTCCAATTCTTCGCGCTGGCCTTGGTATGGTTGACGGCATTCTTGAGCTGGTTCCATCTGCTCGCGTCGGTCATGTTGGTATGTATCGCGATCCAGAGACCCATCTTCCTCACCAGTACTACTGCAAGTTCCCTGCAGATATTGAGAACCGTACCTGCCTGGTTGTTGACCCAATGCTGGCAACTGGTGGTTCTCTTATCGCTGCTATTCAGTACCTGCGTGAGGCTGGCGTTAAGGATATCCGTTGTCTTACCATTGTTTCTTGCCCTGAGGGCGTCAAGGCAACTCTGGACTTTGACCCAGAGGTACGCCTCTACACCTGCATCGTTGATCGTCAGCTGAGCCCAAATGCTTACATTCTTCCAGGCCTTGGCGACGCAGGTGACCGTATTTACGGTACCAAGTAATCAATTGCGCATGTTCCTTGCAACTATATAGAGTTGCAATCACATAAGTTTTTAAACAAGCCCAATGTTTACTGATAGTGAGCATTGGGTTTTGCTATTCAAACAACTTATAGATTTGTGGCGGTTTAACACTTTTACAAAATAAATTTCTTCGCGACTACCTGCGGAAATTGATACAACTATTTTCATATGACATAACTGCATTTGTTGAGAATAACAAAATAACGCCAGCTTATAAGTGTTATAGTAAGAGTTGAGCAATAACGGCGGACAACACAAAATGTGTCAGTAATGTGAGAGTTTGAGCATAAGTCAATTATTTGATTTTGTAATCGTGACTATGCATTCATTTAGTGCTAGTATCGCCGTTCGTCGCAAATATGCACGCCGAGTGGTAGGTAATATGCGCTTAGTGGCAGATTCTTGGCATCTTACATTGCGTTTCAAGTATGCTGAGCAGTGACGGGCAATCTGAAATGGTTGCAGATTGTATGGGGAGGTTGAGACAGAGTGGATGTTCTTGCGCAGTTGCCAGCTGAGATGGAGGAGCTGCTCGAAAGTTTTTTGCCACACGCACTAGTTGGTAATACCACTGTTGGCTTTACGAACTACATTTTCTACTTCTTGATCGCTGCTGTGATTTTCCTTATCGTCTGCTTTAGATTTAAGAAGAAGCAGGCAGAGAGCATTGTTCCTCAGGGACGCTTTGTTAATGGTGTTGAGTACCTGATTGAGTACATCAGAGATGACGTCTGTAAAGCTTCTCTTGGAGAAACGTGGCGCACACACTTCCCCTTCTTGATCACCATGTTTATGTTCATTCTGATCAACAATATCATTGGCCTTATTCCTGGCGCACACCCAGGTACCGGTACTATTGGTGTTACTGCTGCTCTTGGTCTCTGCTCCCTTGGATACTTTATGTATGTAGGTGCAAAAAAGATGGGCGTTATTGGCTACATCTTGAGCCTTGCACCAAAGGGTGTTAATCCTGTTATCGCAGCAGTTATCTGGGTTATTGAGGTCTTCTCAACATTCCTTCGTTTGGTTACTCTGGCTGTCCGTCTGTTCTGCAACATGTATGCAGGTCACATCGTTATGGGTACGTTTGCAATTCTTGCATCTATGTACTTTATGCCAGCAATTGAGAACTTCTCCGCATCAACAGCTGCTCAGGCAGGATTTTCGATTTTCTGGGTTTTGTTGTTGATTATCATTTATTTGGTAGAAACTATTGTTGCTTTCATTCAGGCATACGTTTTTACCCTGCTCTCCACTGTCTACATCCAGCTGGTAGAGTCTGAGCACTAAGCAAAACGCTTAGTTGGTGGCATTGCCACACTGGTGCCAAACGGCACAAAAGATGAAGTCATCTGAGTCCACGCTCAGTTGATGATAGGTATGTATATTGGTCGCCTTGAGAGGGGCGAGCGAAAAAGGAGGAATCGTGGGTATTTTCGGATATGCTCTTTGCGTTGTCGCAGCAGCAGGTTGTATTAGCGCCGTAGCAATGAGTGCCGCTAACAACATGGCTCGTCAGCCTGAGGTTCAGGGTCGTCTCTTCACAGTCTTTATTCTGGGCTGCGCATTTATCGAGGCACTTACCCTGATTGGCTTCGTTGTTACCCTGATGGTTAAGTAAATTACTATTTGTAACAGCGAAATCGCTACGTTGGAGGAATGCATGAATACGATTTGTAAGGGAGTTAAAAAGGCCAGCACAGTAGGCGCGACTGCTGCTCTACTTGTGGCAATGGCTCCCTCAGTCGCACTTGCTGAAGAGGGTGCAAGTGGTGCCGATATTCTTCTTCCAAAGCCCGCTGAGTTTGTTCCTGCTCTGATTGCGTTTCTGATCATCTTTGCTGTTGTAGCAAAGTTTGTGTGGCCTTCCGTTCTACGTATGCTTGACAAGCGTCAAGAGAAGATCCAAGGCGATCTGGACGCTGCAGCAAAGGCTCGCGAGGAAGCCAACAAGGATCGTGAAATCGCAGCAGCTGGTATCGATGCAGCTAAGCAGCAGGCAGACGAGATTGTTTCTGCTGCTAAGCGCGAGGGTGAAGAAGAGCGTGCTCGTATTATCGAGCAGGCAAAGGTAGAGGCTGCCGAGATTATTACTAAGGGTAAGGGCGTTGTAGAGTCTGAGCGTCGTCACGCCATGGCTGAGCTTTCTGATTCCGTTGTTGATCTTGCCGTTGATATTGCCGGAAAGATTATTGGCAACGAGCTCTCAGTAGAGCAGCAGCGTGCTCTTGCCGAAAAGTACCTTGCGGAAGTAGGTACTTCAAATGAGCACTAATAAAGACGATCAAGACAGAAAAGTAGAGGGCTATACCAGGGCACTCCTGGAGGCTGGCCGCGCAGAGGGTCGTGCAACTGCAGACCTTGTACAGGTGCAGCACGCAAAGAAGTTCTCTCCAGAAGTTCTTGAGACTCTTGGTGCTATGCAGGCGAGTGAGGATGTCAACCTTATCAATGATGTTGCCGCTACGTTCCAGGAGCTTCTTGAAGAAGAAGACAAGACACTTACGGTAACGGTAACTACTACAATACCTCTTGATGATGAGTTACGTGCAAAGGTCACCGAGAAGCTCGAGAAGAACTTCAACACCCAGGTGTATCTCATTGAGCGTGTTAATCCCAAGATTTTGGGCGGCATTGTAGTTGAGGCACGTGATCATCGTTATGATGCATCGGTAAAGACACAGCTCACTCACATTAAGAGTAGGCTCTCTTCAGATCACGTTGAAAGTGAATTGTAATGACTGATAAGACCACCATACAGGAAGGAACGCTGAGCTCAGATGCTGTAATGGCACAGCTTAGAGAGCGCCTTTCTAAGGTCAATTCAACCGTATCCCAGCAAGAGGTATCTGCTGTTACTGAGGTAGCAGACGGTATTGCCCGTGTTGCTGGCCTACGCAGCGCTATGGCAGGCGAGTTGCTGGAGTTTACCAGCTCCGTTACTGGCCACAGCGTATTCGGTCTTGCTCAGAACCTTGATGAGACTTCTGTTGGTGCCGTTTTGTTCGGCGAAGTCTCTGAGATCAAGGAAGGTGACGAGTGCCGCACTACCGGCCGCGTTATGGATATCCCTGCTGGTTACGACATGCTTGGTCGTGTTGTTAATCCACTGGGTCAGCCTATTGATGGCCTTGGCGCTATCCACGCCACACATCGTCGCCCTATTGAGTTCAAGGCTCCTGGTATCATGCAGCGTCAGCCTGTCTGCGAGCCAGTTCAGACTGGACTTCTGGCAATTGACGCTATGGTTCCTGTCGGCCGTGGTCAGCGTGAGTTAATCATTGGTGACCGTAAGACCGGTAAGACCGCTATCGCAATTGACGCAATCGTAAATCAGAAGAACACCGACATGGTTTGTATCTATGTCGCCATCGGTCAGAAGGCGTCTACAGTTGCAAACATCCGCGAGTCTCTTTCCCGCCATGGTGTTCTTGATAAGACCGTCATTGTTGCAGCTACCGCAGCTGATTCTGCTCCAATGCAGTACATTGCCCCTATGGCAGGCGCTGCTATTGGTGAGTTCTTTATGTATAACGATAAGGACGGCAAGCCTGCTGACAAAGATCATCCAGGCGGACACGTTCTTGTTGTTTACGATGACCTCTCTAAGCAGGCAGTTGCATACCGTCAGATGTCACTGACGCTTCACCGTCCACCAGGACGTGAGGCATATCCTGGTGATATTTTCTACCTGCACTCACGCTTGCTGGAGCGTGCATGTAAGCTCTCCGATGAAAACGGAGCAGGTTCTCTTACAGCACTTCCAATTATTGAGACGCAGGAAGGCGACGTTTCTGCATACATTCCTACAAACGTCATTTCCATTACAGACGGCCAGATTTATCTGCAGTCTAACCTCTTCTTCCAGGGCCAGCGTCCAGCAGTCGACGTAGGTATTTCCGTATCCCGCGTTGGTGGCGACGCTCAGGTCAAGGCTATGAAGCAGGTTGCAGGTACACTTCGTCTGGACCTTGCAAGTTATCGTGAGAAGCAGGCATTCTCGCAGTTCGGATCCGACTTGGATGCAACTACGCAGTACCAGCTCAATCACGGTGCTCATATGATGGAGCTTCTCAAGCAGCCACGTTATTCAGCTCTGGACGTAGTAGACCAGATTTGCGCAATTTACGCTGCAAAAGAGAACTTCATTGATGACGTTGATCTTGAGAACGTTGCTCTTTTCCGCGATGGCCTTGCCCAGTACATGAGTGAATATCACCCACAGCTTCGCAACTCTCTGCGCAACGGAAAGATTTCTGATGAGCAGGCAGAACGCTTGAGTGATCACATTAAGCACTTCAAGGCTAAGTTCTTGGAAGAGCATCCAAACAAGGTTGTGGATGAGGCAGAAGCTAATTCAGATACACCAGGCTCTTTTGACGCAGTAACCCAGGGTTCATTGCAGGAGTAATTATCAATGGCGAACCTTCACGAAATATCGAGGCGTATGAGCTCCATCAGGAGCACCATGCAGATTACGCGCACGATGTCGATGATCTCGACAGCGCGTGTCCGCAAGGCACTTGATAGGGCCGAGGCTGCTTCGCCATATAAGGAAGCTATTACCCTTATGCTTGCAAATGTAGCAAGCGCTAGCTTTAATCCAAAGAAACAGCCTCTTCTTGCTACACACAAAGTCGAGAAGAACGTACTGTTCTTAGTCATCGCATCTGACCGCGGACTTGCAGGCGGATTTAACATCCTGCCTCAGCGCGAGGTTGAGCATGAGATGGCACGTCTTAAGGCTAAGGGAGTGTCGTCCGAGATAATTACTTGCGGACGCAAGCCAACTGAGTACTTTACGTATAGAAATATCAAGCCCGCCATGTCTTATGTAGGCATTTCCTCTGAGCCTACAGCAGACCAGGCTGATCGTATTGCCTCCTACATCATGGACGGCTATATAAAGGGTAAGATTGATCGTGTCGTAATCAAGTACTGGCATGCAAAGAACCGTGTTGACCAAGAGCAGGTTACAGAGCAACTTCTTCCTATTTCGCGCGAGAAACTCACGATTCCTAATAAACCTCGTACCGAAGAAGCCCTCTCACAGGTGAAGACGTATAACAAGAGTGAATATCACTTCTCGCCATCTGCTTCTCAGGTACTTGATTCGTTGATGCCCGCTTATATCAAGACGGTCATCTTCCACGCACTTCTTGATTCTGCTGCAGCCGAGCATGGTGCACGCCGTCGTGCAATGCAGTCTGCAACTGATAATGCTGAGAACGTCTTAGGCGCTCTCAGCCGTACGTACAATCGCGAACGCCAGGGCGCAATCACCACTGAGCTCAATGAGATTATCGGTGGTGCTGCAGCATTGGAGGATATGTAATGTCAGATATGCAAGTAGAGACTTCTTCCTTTGAGGAAGCTATTCTCAACAAGCGCAATCAGCGCGTTGACGATGGCGTAATCGTTCGCGTAGTTGGACCAGTTGTCGACGTTAAGTTCGACGGACCTGTTCCAAGCATCTATACCGCACTGACGGTAGAGGATGACACGCCTGTTGGTCACGTCAGCACCGTTCTTGAGGTTGAGTCTCAGCTTCACGGTGGTGTTGTTCGTACCGTCGCTATGTCGTCAACTGATGGTCTTCAGCGTAATCTTCGCGTTAAAGACACCGGCAAGCCAATGATGATGCCAGTAGGCAAATCTACGCTGGGCCGCGTCTGGAACGTCATGGGTCAGCCTGTTGACGGTGGAGAAATTCCTGAGGACGTCGATTTCTATCCTATTCACCACCCAGCACCTCTCTTCGAAGATCTCACTACAGAGACAGAGATCTTTGAGACGGGCATCAAGGCAATCGATCTTCTCGAGCCTTATGTTCGAGGCGGAAAGACTGGCCTCTTTGGTGGCGCTGGCGTTGGTAAGACCGTTCTGATTCAGGAGCTTATTAACAACCTAGCTCAGCAGCACGGTGGTACATCCGTATTCACCGGCGTTGGAGAGCGTACTCGTGAGGGTACTGACCTCTTCCTTGAGATGACTGAGTCTGGCGTTATTAACAAGACCTGCCTCGTCTACGGTCAGATGAACGAGCCACCAGGAGCTCGTATGCGTGTTGCTCTTGCAGGCCTTACTACTGCAGAGTACTTCCGTGATCAGGGCCAGGATGTTCTGTTGTTCATCGACAACATCTTCCGCTTCTCTCAGGCAGGTTCTGAGGTTTCCGCACTTCTCGGTCGTATGCCTTCCGCAGTTGGTTACCAGCCAACCCTGGCTACAGAGATGGGCGAGCTTCAGGAGCGCATTACTTCCACCAAGGAAGGCTCTATTACTTCCGTACAGGCAGTTTACGTCCCTGCAGACGACCTTACTGACCCTGCTCCTGCTACAACCTTTACGCACTTGGATGCAACTACCGTTCTTTCTCGTGCTATTACCGAGCTTGGTATTTACCCAGCAGTTGATCCTCTGGCCAGCTCCAGCTCTGCTCTTGATCCATCCATTGTTGGTTCAGAGCACTACCGTGTTGCTATGGCAGTTCAGGAGACTCTGCAGGAGTACTCCGACCTTCAGGACATCATTGCAATTCTGGGTATGGACGAGCTTTCTGAGGAGCAGCAGCAAACCGTTGCTCGCGCCCGTAAGATTCAGCAGTTCCTCTCTCAGTCATTCCACGTTGCCGAGAAGTTCACCGGTAACCCTGGCGTGTACTGCACCGTTGAGGAGACTGTCCGCTCGTTTGCAGAGATTATTGATGGTAAGTGCGATGACCTTCCTGAGCAGGCATTCCGTTTTGCAGGCACCATCGAAGATGTTCGCGAGCGCGCTGCAAAGATGTCCGCTTCGGATAGCTCACAGAACTAGGATTTCTCATGGCTGAGTTGACTTGTCAGTTTGTCAGACCAGACAAGCTCCTTTACGAAGGAACTGTTGAAAGTCTGATTCTTGCTTCAGCAGATGGAGAGTATGGTGTGTGGCCAGGCCACGCACCAGAAATCATTGCGCTTGGTGATGGTGTTGTAAGACTGCACATGTCTCATCCAGAGAATAAAGAAGAATCTATGACCAAGATAGTGATTTCTGGTGGATACGCAGAAATCGATCCAACAGGAGTCATTATCTTGGCAGATCATGCTCGTCGCGTTGACGACATTGATGCAGATGTTGTGCGTGAGACAAGAGATGACGTCATTGACCAGATGCTTTCTCTTCCAGAAGACGATAATCGTCGTGCCTACTACGAAAAAAAGATAGACTGGTGTAATCTACTTCTGAAGCAAGTGGTTGAGGAGTAAAATTCTCTCACTGTCGTTTTCGGAGGTTTATGGACGTCATAAAAGTAGTAGGTGGCCGTTCTGTCACAGGAGAGGTCACTGTAGAGGGTGCAAAAAACTCTGCCCTTAAATTGATGGCTGCAACCATCATGGCTCCTGGTGTTACTACGCTCACTAACGTTCCTAATATTGCAGACGTTCACGTCATGGGCAAGGTGCTCAAGACGTTAGGCGCTCGCATTGAAGTCGTTGGTCTTCACGAGCTCAAAATTGATACCACAGATATTACAAGCTGGGAGACTCCTTACAGTCTTGTTGCACAGATGCGTGCATCAACTGCTGTTTTGGGTCCCCTTATTTCTCGTTTTGGCAAGGCTGTTGTGGCAATGCCAGGCGGTTGTAATATCGGTGCTCGCAAAATTGACATGCACATCCTGGGTCTTGAGGCTTTGGGTGTTGAATTTAAGGTTGAGCACGGCAATATTCACGCAAGCGCTCCTCACGGCATAACCGGCGAGACTGTTTCTCTGGCCTTTGCTTCCGTTGGTGCAACAGAGAACCTGATGATGGCATCAGTTTTTGCTAAGGGTGTAACGGTCATTGATAACGCAGCTCGTGAGCCAGAAATTGTTGACCTTGCTAATATGCTCAACAAAATGGGCGCCAACATTCAGGGTGCTGGATCTCCTGTTATTGAGATTCACGGCGTTACAGAGCTGCATCCTGTTCAGCACGAAGTTGTTGGCGACCGCATTGAGGCTGGTACCTTCCTGGCTATTGGTGCGCTTACTGGTGAGCCTATTACTGTTCACGGTTTCGAGCCAAATCACCTTGGTCTGGTACTTAAGAAGTACGAGCAGATGGGCATTACCATCGAGACTGGAGATAGGTGGGCAAGGGCTTCTCGCCAGCAAGATCTTAAAGCTATCGATATCCAGACGCTCCCATTCCCAGGTTTCCCAACAGACATGCAGGCGCAGACCATGACGCTGCTTGCTCTGGCTAAGGGTACCTGCATTATCACGGAAAACGTCTTTGAAAACCGCTTTATGTTGGCATCCGAGCTTTCCCGTATGGGGGCAGACATCACCATCGAGGGCCATCACGCTATTGTTCGCGGCGTCTCCGGCTTTGAGGGGGCGCAGGTCAAGTCACCAGATCTTCGTGGTGGCGCCGCGCTTGTTATGGCTGGTCTTGTGGCCGAGGGAGAAACAATCGTTTCTGCCATCCATCACATTGACCGCGGTTACGAAGGATTTGTCGAGAAACTCGTCGCGCTGGGAGCAGATGCTCAGCGCACTACCATTCCAGACGACGACTTTATCGAAGGATAGTTTGTGTCAACTAAACCAAAGCATGCAAAACTGCTCGACAACGGGGCCTCACAGGGCGCTTCGGCTGATGCTGCACAAAATACTGCTGCGGGTGGTAGCGCACAGGGCACTGCACCTAACGCCGTCGCTCAGACTTCGCAGGGCGCTGCAGCTCAGGGCGTCGCAGCTGGTACTTCTCCTTTCAGCCGCACGCAGGCTGAGGGCTACCACAAGCGCCGCAAGCGTGTCTTCAGAAAGCAGATGGTAGTCAGGTCGCTTCTGGGCATCTTTGCTGCTGTTTTTGTTGCCGCTGTGGTGGGCGCAGGTATCTGGTATGCAAGCGTTCAGGCGCAGCTCAATAACTCGCAGGTCATTACTGCTGAGCTTCGTCAGACGCTTCAGGAGCCTTCTGCACCAAGCGACCCCTATTATATGCTGCTTCTAGGAACCGACGGCCGACCTGGCGAGACTGAATATCGTGCGGATTCCATTATTTTGGCGCGCGTTGATCCTATCCATAAGCGTGTGACTATGCTTTCTATTCCACGAGATACCCGTGTCTTGTGGAAGGGTTCTTACATGAAGATTAACGCCGTCCACTACTATGACGGCGCAAATGGCATGGTACAAGCTGTAAATGAACTGTGCGGCGTACATATTGCCCACTATGCAGAGGTCAACTTTGATGGTCTCGCAGGCATTACCGATGCTCTTGGTGGCGTAACCGTAAACGTTGAGCAGTATATGCGCGATACAGAGAACTTCAGCGACGTTGTTGAACTGTACCCTGGTGTTCAGAAACTGAACGGTGCTCAGGCACTCTTCTTTACTCGTGTTCGCTACGCTTTTGCAGACAGCGATTACACCCGCATGCGCCATCAGAGAACCTTCATCAAGGCTATGATTGCCCAGATTCTGAACACAGGAGACCCTGTAGCCATTGCAAATACTGTCAATTCAACGGCAAGAATGGTTATTACCGATCTCTCTGTTTCAGACATTATTTCTCTGGGCACTCAGATGATTGGCATGAACACTGACAAGGATATTTATACGGCATACGTACCATCCGAGGGAACAGAAATTGACGGTCAGTCGTATGTCATTGCAGATGAAGACGCACTTGCAAAGATGATGAAAGTAATTGATGCAGGAGACGATCCGTCTAGCTTAAACGGACAAACAGATGCCGAGGCAAATGCTGAGGCTGCCGAGAAGAGCTCAGAGGAGTCCTCGGAATCTTCAAACAGCTCTTCTCGCCAGTAAAACTAAGCGCCGTTTTTGGGTATCATTCAAGTGTTAGAAGTATTATCGTTGCGTAGCGCAACTGATTTTGCATGAAAAAGACTGTCAAGCAGTCGTCGGAGGAGAGTTATGGCCAACGATAACGTACAAAACGACCACACACTGACAAAAGCCGGCGAGGACTATCTCGAGGCAATTTATCGCATTGCACTTGAGCAGCCAGATGACGATAAGAGCGTCCGCTCTGTTGATATTGCCGAGAGCCTTGATGTTTCCAAGGCAAGCGTCAACAAGGCACTATCCCAGCTTAAAGAGCAGGACATGGTTGAGCAGAGCCGTTATGGTCGTGTCACGCTGACCAAAGAAGGCGAGGCAAACGCCCGTACCACATGGCGTGCTCACCGTGCGCTTCGCACCTTCCTTGAGGAGGATTTGGGCGTAGACACAGAAACCGCAGACGCAGAGGCTTGCCTTATGGAGCACTCGCTTTCTGTAGACACGCTGGCCAAGCTCATTGAATTCCTTGAGAAGCGTGGAATTGAGATTCCAAGCAAGTAACGTAACCTGGCGCTTACGCAAACTAGATACGTATAAAGGCGCCTGTCATTTGAGTTTATCGGTGGCAAAACCGTCATTCTTACAAGCGCACGTTAGGTGTGCAGAGCCAACAGGGCTCACAGGTGAAAGGTAAACACATGAAGGCAATTATCCCAGCAGCAGGTCTAGGTACGCGCTTTCTACCTGCAACAAAGGTAACTCCTAAAGAGCTGTTGCCTGTTTTGGATAAGCCCGTCATTCAGTACGTAGTAGAAGAGGCTCTTGAGCCAGAAGAGGTCGATGAGGTAATCATCATCAATTCTCGCGAGAAGCCACAGATTGAAACATACTTTGCTGAAGACCAGAAGTTTGAAGCAGATCTTTCTTCTCGTGGAAAGCAAGACCTTGCCGAGAAGGTCCATGCAGCTTCTGCACTTCCTGTTTCCTTTACCTATCAGGATAATCCTCGTGGCCTTGGTCATGCCGTGCTTTGCGCTGCAGACGGTGTAGGTGACCAGCCATTCTTTGTACTTCTCGGCGATTACTTTGTTCCAGACCGTCAGATGTGCATCCGCATGGCAGAAATTTCCAAGCAGCACAATGGCGCTTCCGTCATTGCAGTTGCTCCAGTTCCTGCTGATCAGGTGAATCGCTACGGTATTATCGCAGGTGAGTGCATCTCTTCTCCTTCAGATAACTCTGAGGGCGAGGGTGCTATTTGGAAGGTAACAGGCCTTGTCGAGAAGCCTCGTCCAGAGGACGCACCTTCTCACCTGTTTATTGTTGGTCGTTACCTGCTTTCTCCAAAGATTATGGAGCTCCTGGCAACTCAGGGTCCTGGCGCCGGTAACGAGATTCAGCTGACAGATGCAATGGAGCGCCTGCTTGCTGAGGAAGAGATGTATGCGCTGGTAATCGACGCGGAAGAGGGCTGCGATACCGGTACTCCTGCAGCTTGGGCAGCAACTAATGCTCGTATGGCACTCTCTGATCAGAGCTCTGCAGCAGCATTTAAAGAGGCGCTCGGCAGCTATGCCAACCGCATTGGATAAAAGACCGGACATACTCCGTTTTGGCAGCGATGGCTGGCAAGCCCGCTATGATAAAGGCTTTACCAGGGATAATGTAGTTAGACTTGCAGAGGCCCTTGGTACCGTCTGGTCAGAGGAGCTGCCTGGCGGTATTGTGTTTGTCGGCTTTGACACACGCTTCGAAGCAGATTCGTCTGCTCTTGAAGCCGCTGCAACATTGGCTTCCTTTGGTTTAGACGTGCGTGTGTCCGAGACATTTTGCCCCACGCCATCTGTTTGCTGGGCTTGCGCACATAATAAAGATGTAGCTGGTGGTCTCATTATTTCTGCAACTGAGCTTTCCTGCGAATATTGCGGCATGATTATTCGCGCTGCTAATGGAGGCCCTGTTTCTCGCGATTTTCTCCAGCGCGTGGAATCCGCAACGCCGCTTGAGCCAACAGATCAGCGTGGAACTTTTACCACAACAGATATTGTGACGCCTTATAAAAGTGCGCTGCTTAATCAGATTAATGTGTCTGTTATTAAGGAGCTGCGCCCGAGCGTGGTAGTTGACCCTATGTATGGTGCAGCAACAGACCTGCTTGCTGACGTACTTTCCGCAGCTGGATGTGATGTACATCAGATGCACCAAGGTCCTGTCAGGGATTTTGGTGGCATTCACCCACAACCAGCGGACCCTTGGGCTGATGAGTGCTCTTCGATGGTGGTAAGCCGCCATGCACAGCTGGGCCTTTTGCTTGATTGTGACGGAGACCGCGCTGCTGCCGTAGATGAAACCGGCCGACTCCTTAGCCCACACGAGCTTATTCCGCTTATCACACGCCATCTTGTACAAAATAGAAAGCAAACTGGCCGCGTTGTTTCTACACTGACCTGTTCTGCAACGGTATCTAGGCAGGCAGCTCATCTTGGACTAGAGTCTGCAAGCGTGCCTGTAGGATTTGCTCGACTTTATTCAGAGATTGAGCAAGGAGACGTTCTTCTCGCCGCAGAGGAGTACGGCGGTATTTGCATTCCAAGCCACCTGTTGGAGCGAGACGGCCTGCTTGTGGCCCTGCTTGTCGTGGAAATGCTTGCGTACACCCATAAATCGCTTGCACAGCTTGTCTCTGAGGACGAGACTGAACTGGGTCGCATGTGTTATAGCAGGCGAGGAGTGCGACTTGATGCTGCAGCTACTCAGGCGTTCAGAAACATCCTTCCAGGCCTCAATCCAGAAAACGTTGCAGGTAAAGTGCCTGTTTCGGTAAGCCATGCTGATGGCCTTAAGCTTCAGTTTAAAGACGATTCTTGGGTACTCATTCGTCCTTCTCGTATGGATGCACTGGTACGCGTGTATTCTGAGGCCGCAAACGAGACGCTTCGCGATCAACTCCTTGACGCAGCTTGCCAGATTGTAAAAGACGAGATTTAGTCCAAACAAAGCGTGACGAGAAGACCGTTTAAAAGGCGGTATAAAAAGACGTCGTAAAAGGTAGCGTAAAAAGACAGCGTCAAAGACGCGTTAATCTCACACAAAGACAATGCTAAAAATGCGAAAAAAACTAACGCAAAAAGACAACACTATATATAGATGAAAAATAAGGGATTACCACAAGGACATACACGTAATTTAATGAATAGAATACTTCTCAGTTCACTAAAGACTGCGAATTGTGTAGAAATTGTGGAGGAATTAAGAAGATACAAAATCATCTTCACAAA
>CALKRF010000130.1 GCA_937990665.1 uncultured Atopobium sp. | reverse complement strand
CAGGTCTCGCAGCCGTTCCTTGTCCCATGCCGCACATGAACCCGACACCCGTCCACCGCCCGCCGCTCGCCGCACGCGCGCACAAAAAAGCCGCACCTCAAATGAGATGCGGCTTCGTAGCTTCTAGCAGCCTAAACGGCGTTGCAGCTCGGTTGGACCGGTCGCACACCGTCTAGCGCACAACCTGCGGGTTTAGCGAAGGTTGTAGAAAGCGTCCATGCCCAGGTACTCAGCACCGTCAGCGAGGTCGTCCTCGATGCGGAGAAGCTGGTTGTACTTAGCAACACGCTCGGTACGAGCAGGTGCACCAGTCTTGATCTGACCAGCGTTGGTTGCAACAACAAGGTCAGCAATGGTGGTGTCCTCGGTCTCACCGGAACGGTGGGAGACAACTGCGGTGTAACCTGCGCGCTTAGCCATCTCGATAGCCTCGAGGGACTCGGTCAGGGTACCAATCTGGTTGACCTTGATGAGGATGGAGTTGCCAGCGTGAACCTCAATGCCCTTCTTCAGGCGCTGAGTGTTGGTAACAAAGAGGTCGTCGCCGACGAGCTGGATCTTCTTGCCCAGACGCTGGGTAAGGATCTTCCAACCGTCCCAGTCCTCCTCTGCAAGGCCATCCTCGATGGAGACGATTGGGAACTTCTCAACCATTTCCTCGTAGTAAGCAACCATTTCCTCGGAGGTAAGGGAGCGACCCTCGCCCTTGAGGTCATACTTGCCGGTCTCCTTGTTGTAGAACTCAGAAGAAGCTGGGTCCATAGCAAAGCGGAAGTCCTTGCCAAGCTCAAAGCCAGCAGCCTGAACAGCCTCGGAAAGAAGCTCAAGTGGCTCCTCGTTGGACTTAAGGTCTGGAGCAAAGCCGCCCTCGTCACCAACACCGGTGTTGAGACCCTGGGACTTCAGAGTGTCCTTGAGGGTGTGGTAAACCTGTGCGCACCAGCGAAGAGCGGTGGTGAAGTCAGGAGCACCAACAGGCATAATCATGAACTCCTGGAAGTCAACGTTGTTGTCAGCGTGGACGCCACCGTTGAGGACGTTCATCATAGGAACAGGAAGAGTGTGAGCATTTGCGCCACCGAGGTAAGCGTAAAGTGGAAGCTCAGCAGAAGCAGCTGCAGCGTGAGCAACAGCAAGGGAAACGCCGAGAATAGCGTTTGCGCCGAGGCGACCCTTGTTTGGAGTGCCGTCAAGCTTGATCATAGCGAGGTCAAGGCCGCGCTGATCCTCTGCGTCCCAACCAATAACGAGGTCGCGGATCTCGGTGTTGACGTGCTCGACTGCCTTCAGAACGCCCTTGCCCAGGTAACGGCTCTTATCGCCGTCGCGAAGCTCTACAGCCTCGAACTCACCGGTAGAAGCGCCGGAAGGAACGATTGCACGACCAAAGGAGCCGTCGTCAAGAACAACCTCAACCTCAACGGTTGGATTGCCACGGGAATCGAGGACCTCACGTGCGTGAACATCAAAAATCTGGCTCATAGCTCACCTTTCTTTAGGTTTAACATTTTGCTGATTGCACAGACATAACTAGTATACCCATTCTGTTATGAGGTGTGTATTGTAATTACACATAGTATTTAGCCAGAAAAAGATAGCATTTGGCCAGGCAGATGCACTATCTACCTGGCCAAATAGAAAATACCTGCAAAATTGTTAGGTAAATATATAAATTATTTCTGCGGATACACAACAACCAGCAGCATCTTAAACTCTTCTGGAGCCTGAAGTGCATGTGGGTGACCAAGTGGCATCACAATAGACTGACCAGCTTCAAGGGTGTAGACGTCGTCATCGATGGTGATGCTTGCGCGTCCCTCAAGAATGGTGACAAATGCGTCGCCGCCCGCACGATGGCTTGCAATCTCTTCGCCTGCGCCAAAACCAAAGAGGGTAACGCTGACAGCATCGTTTTGAGCAAGAGTCTTGCTGATGACCTGGCCAGGAAGGCATGCAACCTGGTCTTTAAGGGTTACTACAGTCTTTGCGTCGATGTTCTTCATGACACCAGGAATCAATTCTTCGGACATACTAACCTCCAACGGTAAATGTTATCGATGACTAGCATTTACCCGAACTAGCCGTCTTCAATCAGTAAATTTCCAAAAAATCACAGGTAGAAATTGCTTTTTTTAAAGCAATTTGCTGAGCAGCGGAGTCATCTTTCCCTGAGAGACCACCATCACATGATGCATCGCACGTGACAGGGCGGTGTAGAGCCTACGGCGAGAAATTCCGTCTGCTTTATACACTTCCTCTTGCGCATCGGCAACAATGACCTGATCAAACTCAAGGCCCTTTGCTAGTGCAAGGTCGAGAAGAACAACGCCCTTCGCGGGTAGGGAATCGTGGCTGGTGAGCACCTTGGCCGTAGACCCTTCCAGCTGCTTGGCAAGCCAGCGAACACGAGACTTCTCGGTACACACAATGGCGGTCAGCCCATCAAACTCTTGCGCCTGCTCAACAAGGGACTTCATCGTCTGCAGGTACTCGACGCGCTCAGCATCCTTGTTGTCGGCTACCACCTCAAAGAACTCAGGCTTTTTGCCGCCGCGTTGAACGGAGCTTGTCTGGCCACGCTCTTCTTCGCTCAAAAGCGAGGTAAAGAGCGCAGTAATCTCGGGAGAGGAGCGGTAGCTGGTCAGAAGTTTACAGGTAGAAACAGCGCCCTCGCCGTGTGTTGCACTAAAGATCTTCTCAATCTGCTCAAATGTTGCGGTGTCTTCCCAAATTGCCTGGTTGGAGTCACCCAAAAGCAGGAAGTGCGCACGTGAGAAGTACTTTCCAAGCACCATGAGCTGCGTCTCGGTATAGTCCTGAACCTCGTCGATCATGACAAACTTGACGTTTTTCTCGCCAGCGCCTGTGATAAGAAGTCGCAGGTAAACACATTCGGCGCCGCTTAGCGCGGAGACGTTGAGCATGCGCATGCCAATGCGGTCGATGCGGAGCCAGGAAGCGGACTCGATGACCTCGTGCGCAGAGGCAAAACGCCAGTTGAGGAACTCGCGGGTGCGCGCCAGAACTTCTTCCTCGTCGGAAGGGCTGATGGTGCGACCAAAGACCTCAAGCTGCTGCTCAACGTCAAGGGAGAGCATCTCTTCCTGGATTTCGTCGTTGTGGGCCATCTGGCCAAGTCTGCGCTCCAGGCGGGTGTGGAGCTCGTCTTTGGCAAGCGCAATGAGGCGCGGTCCAACAGGGAATTGCGAGAACTTTGCCACAGAACTAGCCACCTGAGCTGGCTTAATAAGCGTGGTTCCCTCAACAGAAATGGCCTTGAAGTCGTCTTCATAGAGCTCAAGTGTGGCAAGCTGCTCTTCAAGTTTCTTCAGAGACTCGGGGTTGTTGTGGGCGCCCGAAGCGTGGTCGGCTAGACCCAAAGCCTTGAGAAAAGAATCCCAGGTGAATACCTGCGGATTGTGCTCACCCATGCTGGGCAAAACAGTGTTGATGTAGCGACCAAACATCTCGTTAGGAGTGAACAGGTACACCTGATTTGCGGTAAGTGTGGTGCGCTGCTGGTAGAGAAGGTACGCAATACGCTGCAGCAAAACGGACGTTTTACCCGAGCCTGCAATGCCGTTGACCAGCAAAACTGGCACGTCTTCGTGCCTAACCACAACGTTTTGTTCGCGCTGGATGGTTGCGGTGATGGCCTGCAGCTTCTCGGTGTGCTGACGCTTTAGTGCGGCAAGCAGCAGAGAGTCTTCAATGGCAACCGTTGTGTCAAAGTAGAGGTTCAGCTTGTCGCGCGTGATGTCAAACTGTCGTCTAAGTTCCAGTTCAACCGTTCTTTTCTTGCCGTCTACCTGGTACGACGTAGTACCCATCTCTTGGTTGTAATACGTCTCGGCAACGGGGCTGCGCCAATCAACAATAAGCGGTGTACGGTCTTTGTCCGTAATGCCCGCCGCACCAATGTATACATCGCGAGAAGGACGTCCGGGTCGCATTTTGAGCGTGACCTTAGCAAAGTAAGGCTGCCTCAAAAGGATTTCGACTCGACCGAGTTTCTCGACAGTAAAATCGTGGTACTGGTTGTACGTATCAATAACGCTGTTGAGCGTCTCAATGGCCGCAAGGGTCTCGATGGTTTCGTCCGCTCCGCCAAAGTCTGGGCGGATTTCTTCACTCATCTGACGAAGGTCTCTAGCTGCATCTTTTTGCGTGGTGTTGAGCGTTGTGTCCAAATCCTCACGAATCTCAACAAGCTTTTGATAAACGCGGGAGAGGTGCTCTTGCTCTTGCTGGTGGATTGGATCCATGATGCTCCTAGATAGTTGCGTCTTCGATGCGGCGGCGCAACTCGTCAATGCCCAGGCCGGTCTCGGATGAGGTAATAATGGCCTGTTCAGGGGTGATGTGGAATGCCTTGCGCAGGGCGGCCGCGGCTTGATTTTGCTTGCCGCGCGCAATCTTGTCTGCCTTGGTAAACGCAACTACAAAGGGCAGCTCAGCCTCTTGGAGAAAGTTGATCATCTGTAGGTCAAGCTTTTGAGCTTCGTGTCTGATGTCAACAAGGCTGATGACCAGGTTAAAGCTGCGTTCTTGCTCAAAGTAGCCGCCAATGAGGTCTGCCCAGCGCTGTTTTTCTTGGCGAGAAACTCGTGCAAATCCGTATCCAGGCAAGTCTACAAATTTGACGCCATCAACGTCAAAGAAGTTGATATTTGCAGTTTTACCTGGGACGCTTGAAACTCGTGCGAGCTGTTTTCTGCCAATAAGTTTATTTAAGAGGGAAGACTTACCCACGTTTGAGCGGCCCACAAAAGCCACCTCCGGGGTCTCTGGAGAAGGAAGTTGTGAAATTGCCCCGTATGATGCCTCATATCGTGCGGTTTCATACTTAAGACCCATGATGCCTCCCATTGCGCTTCAAAAACGTAAGGTATTATTTTAGCGCAAACTGGGAGGTAGCTAACAATCCATTCATCCGTAGTGGGGGGTGGCACAATTTGTAGTGGGGGTGGTGAAATCTGTAGTGGGTGGGGTGGCACAATCTGTAGTGGGAGTGGTAAGAATTACTACAAAGACACTCGAATTCGTTTTTCTACAGGTAGACGAGAAACAAGCAAATCAAATGTTGTATCAGTAATCGGATTTCTATAGATTTCCTCTCCTGTAAGATTTACTACATAAGGCACATGAAAAACATACGAGGTGTGCGGTTTGATGGCAATTCGCGAAGTGGTTATATTTGGCTGGACAAGCGGCCAAAGGGAATTTTCATTTCCTAAATCGCAAATGTAATAGGTGTTGTTGGCTTGTGGAATTAAAACCGTGCCGAGAAAATCTATTCCTCCTACAGGATCAGTCTCTTCTCTATCATTTTTAATTTCTATAGTTACATCAATCACACTTGTTTGATTGCCATGAGCATTGGGATGTTGTGGCGTAATACCATGTTTTTCCAGGTAACCGTCATATGTGGTTAGGGCAATTTCAGTTATTCGTATTGAATATCCCTTTGTATTCTCAGAAGACGAATAATGAAAATTTCCGTCGAGGGGGACCCATTCTCCCATTTGATAAATCTCTTCAGGGATAGTTAGTGCATGGGTATTTACCCACCAAACTCTGTAGCCAAGAGCACAAACCAGTACAAGGCTTATGGCAATTGCAAATAATGGTAGTTTGCTTTTTAGTTTCATGATGCACGTCTTTGCACGTCGATTTTCTCGACAATTTTACCGAGTTTCATTTTGTAAATTACATCGCAGACAACCTCTAAGAACTCAGCATCATGACTTGATATGAGAAGTGTTGCGCCTCTATCTCTTTGTTCAACAATGAGCTCTGTGAGCATATGGACACCGTCTTCATCAAGAGCGTTTGTTGGCTCATCAAGAATAATTAAATCAGGCTGCTCAAAAAATGCCATGGCAATTCCTAAGCGTTGCTTCATGCCAAGAGAGTATTTCCTAACAGGTCTTTTGTCTGTAGGATCAAGTCCTACTTTTTTAATTGCAGCATCAATATCTTGCTCAGACGCAATTTGTTTTATTGACGAGAGAATCTCTAGGTTCTTACGACCGCTATATGAGCTGAGAAGTGCTGGTTTTTCTAGGAGCAGGCCAACACTTGGTGGGAAATCAATATCATCCCAGAGTTTTTTGTTTTCAATAGAAACATATCCTTGGGTAGGCTTAATGAGACCACAGACCGCTCGCATAAGCATTGTTTTACCAGAGCCGTTTTGGCCCTCGAGACCAATTATCCCTCTCTTTTCCAGGGATAATGTGACATCCTTGAGAACAGTATCGTTTCCGATTTCTTTTGTTAGATGCTCAACTGAAATGTACGACATGTTTACTCACCGCCAAACTCTGCATTTTTAGTTCCGATGAGGCCAAAAATGTTTAAAAAAATGATTCCAACAAGAAAATATAAAGTTGCATACAAAAGGCTATATCCTTCTGGATTAAATGGAAGAAGTCTCGAAAAAGTCATTAATGTAGAGGGGAATGGAAGTTCAGGAAAAAACTCTCCTAAAACTAGTAGTGCTACGCTTAGTAATACAGCTAGTGAATTGTGAGTATAGAGTTTCATTACTTTGTAAATAAAGGAAAAGAACAAGAGACCAAGATAATAAATGCCGAGAAGGGCTAATACTTTTGGGGCTGTGAGTGAAAATTCTGTACCAGTTTGAACGGTATGGTAAATGAAGATATCCACATTTAGCGTAGCAATATCAGGGCTATTACCTGTACAAATAAGTAAGATAACGTATGTCATTATATAGACGGCAATCAAAAAGAGAGAAGATACGATTATATTTATATAGCTATAAATCCAAAATCTAGTTTTCTTCTCAAACCTCATCATGCGTTGAATAGAAAAATGTTCATTTGTGTCTGAGCTAGAAATAATGATTATGAGAAGAAAAGAGATGCAAAGCGCGGTCCACTCTACGTAGAGCGTGTGGGCAGAACCGAAGAATGTTGCGATAATCAAATCACCTAAAGAAAACGAATATCCTCCTTGTGTAATTAAGCTGAATTGTGCAAAAGAAGAAATAAACGCTGTACAAGATAACAACATCACAAAAAGCGCTGCTAGAAGATTTTTATGCATATCAAAAAGTTGAGTGAAGCTCCTTGAAATTTGATGTTTCATAGCAGATCACTCCTACAAGTCTTTTTGTAAGAAATGAAGATTACTAGAAATAGCAAAACAAAACAGAAGAAATAAAATCCAAGTTTTGTTGGAGCATATTCAGAACTTATCAACTGAAAGAAATTTAACTTAATGAATGCATTTTGTCCTACTTCTCTTAAGTGAGCAGAGGAAAGGATTGCTGAAAATTGCGAGCCTAAGAATGCTAACAGGTGAAGTAGGAAATAAGAAATGAAAATTGCTTGAAATGTGGTCTTAGTTAAACTGGCAAAAAGACAAACGGCGCAGGAAAACAGCCCTCCAATTATGAAGGCTAATACGGAGAGGGCAATGACATAAGCAAGAGGAGAGTTATAAAAGAGTCCTGAGAACAAAGAGTTCATTGAGATTGCGGTATATATCTCATCGTAAATTTTTGGTGTAGATAACGGTAAGAAACAGATTACAGCTAAAAAATTAAGGATAAGAGGTAGGGCAGAGCAAATACCACCAGAAACAAAACTTACGTATAGTTTTATCCTGATAACACAAGCCTTTCTAATTCTAAGACATTGCTGTTCCAGCACTCCTTCTTTTGAATCGTTGCTTAAAATCCAGGCGGTTGGGATGGTTGCTAAAAGCGGCCATAAGAGATAGTACAGTCCACTGTAAAATTCCCCGATTCGTGTTGGGATCCAAGCGGTATAAGCAGAAACAAGGGAGAGTAAAGTGTTATAAGAAAGATGATTTCCCTGTTGAAGAGTTGCTTCTAAGGTATTAAATTCAATTTGAATTTCAATCCAAGCAGCAAGTAGTGCAATACAGATGCCAATTGCAACACATGCCCAAAATAATGGGTTATAGGTAAGCTGTCGCTTAAATTCAGACTTGAACAATGAATTCATAGCAAACACCTACTTATCACTTTTTAATGCAGACTGTATATCAACTAACTTTGCGTTTGAATAAATTCCTCCCATATTTGCCAGATGAATAGAAGTAACATCTCTCAGTTCTTCTGGAGATAGCGCAAAAGCAAGTTTGACGTCACATTCATCTCCTGCATTAATCCAAAAATATCCTTTTTCTTTTTCCACTTCCGAACTGCTAATTCGGGCATTTTCAGGTGTGATTTGGGACATGAAAATATCGTGTCCTTCGGCATTAATTGAGTAGCTAGAAAGTAATATAGAGCTCATCCCGTTTGGGGTGCGTTTTTGAACAGCATCTATGTTTTTAAAATGAAGCGTATAGACTAGATACAAGCTATTTGCATTTTCCGGTGCTGACGAATGGTTAAGTGCTTCAGAGGTAAATCCTGCTTCGTCTATAGAATGATAAAGGGTTACGTCTGTTACCGTTACCTCTATTGTACCAATCCATGGTAAATAAGCCCCAAAAGGAGTCTCAGCTGGATTACCTCCTTCTTGATCAAGTCCAGTTAGTTGTACAGTATCGCCAATTTTATAAGTTTCCGAGGCCTCGTTTTGCCTTTGTGCAACTTGTTGTGCAAAAAATTCTTCTTGTGCCTGTTTTTGGGCAAGACTATAAAAATAAAGTAGCCCTGCAATGGTGACACAAGCAATCAATACTGCCAAAGAACGAGCCTTTTGGGGAAGTTTATTTGTTTTTAAGCTTAAGTTTCTAGAATCGTGAGAAAACATAATAAACCCCAGATGACCTCGATAAATCTACTACACGAGTCGGGACTCCATACGCCCTTCACTATGTTTTTCTTCGGTCTTTATCCTATTGCTGTAGAGGAGTAGTTGCCGACTCTCTTACCTTAATTCTATTCCTATAGGCATCATTGTTACGTCTTTTACTGTGAACGGTATCTTTTTATCGGTTAATAAATAACATATTCAATAACCATTATTTATTAAAAAGAATCGCCACAGCTGGATAGCTTTCAATTTAGTTAATAAAGCATAAAGAACACTTAAAACAACTAACTTCTTTATAGACCCTTTACACCCATGTAACTGCCTGGCAGCAGCGCTTAAGCGCATCGATGTAGAGCTCACCAAAGGGCGAGAGGCTCTTCTCGTCGTGTGTAACGTAGCCAACTTCCATGTAATCATCAACAGCCAGAGGAATTGCAACAATGTTTGGGCCGTTGAGTTCCTCGTTAATAAGGCCGGTGCTGATGGTGTAACCGTTCAGGCCAATAATCAGGTTGAAAATAGTGGCGCGGTCTCGGACCATGATGTCCTTATCGCGATCAAGTGTTGCCAGAAGCTCCTCGGAGAAATAGAACGCGTTGTGCTCGCCCTGCTCGTAAGAAAGGCGAGGGTAGGGGGCAAGATCGTTGAGTGTTACCGAGGAACGCTTTGCCAGCGGGTTATCTTTTCCCACAAAAACGCTTGGTTTGCACTTAAACAATGGCGAGAAAACCAAGCCCTGGTCCTGCAACGTTTTTCTAATAACGCGCTCGTTGAACGAGTTGAGGTAAAGGACGCCTACTTCACTTCTTAGCTTTGAGACATCTTCAATAATCTCGTACGTTTGCGTTTCTCTGATACGGAAATCGTACTTTGAGCCGCCGTGCTCTTTAATCAGGTTGACAAAAGCCTCAACTGCAAAGGAATAGTGCTGGCAAGAAACACAAAAGCGCTGCTTAGAAGGGGCGGTGCCCAGATAGCGTTCTTCGATGAGGTCAGTCTGCATGACAACTTGCCTGGCATAACTCAAAAACTCCTCGCCATCTGCAGTAGGTTCAACACCCTTGCTGGTCCTGTTAAAAAGGGAGATTCCCAGCTCGGCCTCAAGCTCTTTAACTGCGCTACTCAGGGTAGGCTGCGAGATAAAGAGCTGTTTAGCTGCGGCGTTAATAGTGCCTGCCTTAGCAATAGCAAGAACGTATTTAAGTTGAGTCAGAGTCATAAGTCAGGTTTCTACGCAGAGGTTTTTCTCGCCTTATTTAACACCATACTGCTGGTAGTAGGCATCAATGGCGCTCTTCAAGGTGTCGTCGATAATAACATTGCCGTCAACCTCTTTGTTGTAGAGGGCCTCGGTAACCTCATCCATGGAGACAATGGCTGCGGTTGGTATGCCCCAGCGTTCAGAGACTTCCTGGAGAGCTGCAACTTTTCCGCCCTTGCCAACTTCCATGCGATTGAGTGAGACAATAAGACCAACTACCTGGATGTTTGCAATAGAGGTAATCAGAGGATAGGTCTCTTCAATAGACTTGCCAGAGGTAGTGACATCTTCAACCATGACCACTCTCTGGCCGTCTTTGAGCTCTGCTCCTAAAAGCATGCCAGCGTCAGCGCCGTGATCTTTTGCTTCTTTTCTGTTGGAGCAGTACTGAACCTGTTTGCCATAGAGCTCATTGATTCCCATTGCAGTGATAACGGAAAGGGGAATGCCCTTGTAAGCAGGACCAAAAACTACGTCAAAATCCAGGCCAAAGTTGTCGTGAATGGCGCGAGCGTAATAAAGGCCCAGCTTGTGGAGCTGCTCGCCAGTGACATAGGCGCCGGCGTTCATGAAGAAAGGAGATTTGCGACCACTCTTGAGCGTAAAATCGCCAAATTTAAGTACGTTGCTCTGGACCATAAACTCAATAAACTCGCGCTTGTAGTCTTCCATGGTTTCTCCTTTAGCAGGCCTTTTAACGTGGCGGCAATTTTTAGGTACGTTCCACTGCACTAGTTTAGCCGAATTGCGGATAGGTGTTTTATGGCGTGCCGGCTTGGCTGTGTGAGATTAGCGTAAATACCGCCAGATATATAAAAGTGAACGTTTGCCATGTGGTTATGCGGTATTCTAAATAGATATTTGTTCGTCTCGCAGGATAGTCCTGCAGAGCGCAGGAAAAGCCTGCAGAGTGAGTTACAAGGAGGGTATGCCCGTGGAGCGCATCACGATTTCTGCATTGTACGCAGATGCAGAGCAACTTGGTGGCCAAAAGGTTACGGTGGCCGGCTGGGTACGTTCAGTAAGGGATATGAAGAATTTTGGCTTCGTCACACTTAATGACGGTAGCTGCTTCAAAGACCTACAGGTTGTTATGAATCGTGAGAACCTTGGCAATTACGAGGAGGTTGCTTCCTGTGGCGTTGGCGCTGCTCTGATTATTGAGGGAGTCCTTGAGCTTACTCCTGATCGTCCACAGCCTATTGAGCTGCAGGCACAGACTATTGTGATTGAGGGACCATCCAGCCCTGACTATCCAATGCAGAAGAAGCGTCAGTCTCTTGAGTACCTTCGTACGCAGCAGCACCTTCGTCCTCGCACCAATATGTTCCGCGCGGTCTTCCGCATCCGTTCTGTGGCTGCTTTTGCTATCCACCAGTTCTTCCAGAATCGCGGCTTTGTCTACGTGAATACGCCTATCATCACCGCATCTGATGCTGAGGGCGCAGGCGAGATGTTCCGTGTTACCACGCTTGACTTGAACAATGTTCCACGTACCGAGAAGGGCGATGTTGACTACTCAAAGGACTTCTTTGGTCAGTCTTCTCACCTCACCGTGTCTGGTCAGCTTCAGGCAGAGAACTTTGCTATGGCCTTTGGTGATGTATATACCTTTGGCCCAACGTTCCGTGCAGAGAACTCCAACACACGCCGCCACGCTGCAGAGTTCTGGATGATTGAGCCAGAGATGGCTTTCTGTGATCTTGCACAGGATATGGATGTTGCAGAAGAGATGCTCCGCTACGTTATTGCATACGTACTTGAGCATTGCCCAGATGAGCTTGAGATGCTCAACAAGTTTGTGGATAAGGGCCTGCTTGAGCGCCTGAACCACGTTGCAACTTCCCAGTTCTCTCGCGTTTCTTATACTGAGGCCATTGAGATTCTGCAGGAGGCAGTAAAGGCTGGTCAGAAGTTTGAGTATCCTGTGGAGTGGGGAATTGACCTTCAGACTGAGCACGAGCGTTACCTCACCGAGCAGCACTTTGGGAAGCCAATCTTTGTTACTGATTACCCAGCAGAAATTAAGGCTTTCTACATGCGCCTTAATGATGATGGCAAGACCGTTGCCGCAGCTGACTGCCTTGTTCCAGGCATCGGCGAGATCATTGGTGGTTCACAGCGAGAAGATCGTCTTGAGCTTCTGGAGAAGCGCATTGTTGAGCTTGGTATGAACCCCGACGATTACAAGTATTACTTGGATCTTCGCCGTTACGGCTCTTGCACACACTCTGGCTTTGGTCTTGGCTTTGAGCGCCTTGTTATGTACCTCACTGGCGTGGATAACATTCGCGACGTTATTCCTCACCCTCGTACGGTAGGTAATGCTGACTTCTAAGATTGCAGGTCACAAGTGGCGTAGGGGAGCGCAACTGGCGCGCTAATCTGACCGCCAGAGTTGCCAAGTCTTTCTAGTTGGATTTTTGCGTGCAGATTATGCATAGCCGTTATGCAAAAACTGCATAGCAGAGATGCGAGATAAAAAGTTTTTCTCGCCATATACCGATATATTTGCCCGTTGGCAGTAAAAATAGGACGTTCGTGCAAAATTGCGCGGGCGTCCTATTACGCTATAAGAAGCAGTTTTCTGCAGATGACCAGCGGAGGTAAACATGGTAAAGACTTTGGTTCTTGTTAGACATGGTGTATCTGAACGTGGCTCTGAAGACATGAGTCGAGAGCTTACACGTGCTGGTCAGAGGGCTTTATCTGCCAATTATCCTCATATTTTTGGTTTGTTGGGACCAGAGGGTGAAGAGGCTGAGATTTGGACAAGTCCCGCTCTTCGTGCGCTTGAGACCGCAGAGATTGTGGCAGAGGCGCTGGATTCTGAGGGTCTAGAGATTCATGACTCCCTTTACGATCAAGATCTTCCTGCACTTCAGGCAGAGCTTGAGCACGCTGATGCAGAAACGCTTATTCTTGTTGGTCACGCCCCATTTTTGGGTTATGTTGCAGAGACTCTACTGGGATTTGAACTTCCGCTGACAAAGGGCGCCGTGTGCGCTATTGACGTACGTGGTTCACTTGGTCATCAACACGAGTGCGTCTGGAAGCAGCTTGGAGATGTTCGCGAGCCTCATGGTAAACTTCTTTGGCTGGTCAGTGGTCCTTCCACTCAGCCTTGGGAAACGCTTGACGCTCTTGATGAGGCATGCGCTCATGCAGCAACCAACTTGGAGGACGCATATGCAGAGTTCCGCGCCCATCCAGAAGATCCTGCGGTAATTTCAGCATTTAGGTTTGCGCTCAGGGGAACTCAGCTGCTTACCAAGTTCTTCTCGCCACTTCTTAATGAGGAAGCAGTTGAGATTGCTGAGCCTGTTTATAGGCTGATGCTTGGTGCAACTACGCGTCTTCGTGAGATTGACGGCTTCTCTGATACCGTTGCAGATTTGATGGAGTCTGGAGAGCTTTCTCAGGGCTCCAAGCTGGTCAGCGCTGTAGAAGCAGCTCGCGAGTCTGAGCGCGATCGCATTTGCGAAGGTCTGCGCAAGAAGGCTGTCCGTCGTAGTCTGCGCTGCGCGCTGGATGAGCTCTTTGAGCCTGCATGGTCAGACGCGGTACTAAAAGATGGTCTCTCGTTTGAAGACATTAGCAGCCGCTTTGATTACATGCTGGAGACTATTGATGCGCGCCTCTTTGGCTTGGATATGACTAGCTTCTCTGAGGTACACCATGCAAGGCGAGAAGTTCGTGAAGTTGAGCACATTCTTTTCCACCTCAGTGATATGCTGGGCGAGAAACGCGCAAATTATACTCAGATTATGCAGGATATTGACTCTGAGCTTAGTATTGTTTGCACAGCTCAGCGTAACATTTCCCTGGTCAAAGAGTGGAAAGACTCCATGGACTTCAGAGATGTTACCTCAGACCTCGCAATTGTTTCAGAACATGAAAAAGTTTTGATTGAGCGTGTTATTGAGGGTAGAGAGACTAGTATCCTTAGATAATCACATAGTCCACGTTTGGAGCGCATTGACGTTTGCGCGGCGTGGATGATGATTATGAGGGAGGATGCTATGTCTGAGAGCATCGAGACTCGCTGCGTGCAGGGCGGTTATCAGCCTGGTTGCGGTGAGCCTAGGCAAGTGCCTATCATTCAATCAACCACGTTCAAATATGACGAGTCGATGCAGCTTGGAGAGTTGTTCGACCTCAAAGCTGCTGGCTATTTCTATTCTCGCGTTCAGAATCCAACGCTGGATAATGTAGCTTCAAAGATTTGTGCTCTTGAGGGCGGTACTGCTGCAATGCTGACTTCTTCTGGTCAGGCAGCAAACTTCTTTGCCGTCTTTAACATTGCTGAGGCCGGAGATCACTTTATTGCGCTTTCCACCATTTATGGCGGCACTTTTAACCTGTTTGCTATCACCCTTAAGAAGATGGGCGTGGAGTGCACGTTTATCTCGCCAGATGCAACTGACGAGGAGATTAATGCAGCATTTAGGCCAAATACCAAGTGCGTCTTTGGTGAGACTGTTGCAAACCCTGCGCTGGTTGTCCTTGATATTGAGCGCTGGGCAAAGGCTGCTCATGACCATGGCGTGCCACTGATTGTTGATAACACCTTTGCTACACCTGTGAACTGCCGTCCTCTTGAGTGGGGAGCAGATATTGTGACCCATTCCACTACTAAGTACATGGATGGTCACGGTTCTGCTGTTGGCGGCGCTATTGTTGATGGCGGCAACTTTGACTGGGCTGCACACGCAGACAAGTTCCCAGGTTTGACACAGCCAGATCCTTCGTATCACAACCTTGTGTATGCAGATACCTTTGGTAACGGCGGCGCTTTTATTACTAAGGCAACCGTTCAGCTTATGCGTGACTTTGGTTCTATTCAGTCGCCACAGAGCGCTTTCTATCTCAACCTTGGCCTTGAGTCCCTGCATGTTCGTATGGCTCAGCATTGCAAGAATGGCCAGGCAGTTGCCGAGGCGCTTGTTAACAACCCTAAGGTTGCGCACGTAAGCTACCCTGGTCTTCCAGGCGATAAGTACTACGAGCTGGCTCAGAAGTACCTGCCAAACGGCTCCTGCGGTGTTATCACTGTTGACGTTGCTGGTGGTCGCGAGGCTGCCGAGAAGTTCTTGGGCAACCTCAAGGTCTTCTCCATTGCAACACACGTTGCAGACGCTCGTTCTTGCTGTTTGCATCCAGCTTCTTCAACGCACCGTCAGCTTACCGATGAGGAGCTTGTAGCAGCAGGCATCACCCCAGGTACCGTACGCTTGAGCTGCGGTATTGAGGGCACCGAGGACCTTATCAACGACGTCGAGCAGGCACTTGCTGCACTGTAGGTAGACGTTCTATAACCGCTTATGTTTATGGCGAGAAGATCTTGGAATCAGAAGGTCTTCTCGCCATGTTTTTTGTGAGGAGTACGTTGTTGTGCGGAGCTGGGAGCGCAGGTTATTGAGCTCGGGAGATGGACTCGCCGTCCAGGTGGTCTTCTGGGCTAGAAAGTTCGGAAGCCGCGAGCTCTGCCTCGGTGAGCTCTGCCTCGGTGAGCTGGGAGCCTTCTTCCTGAAGCTCAGATGCTTCGTCTGCGTCATCAGCGCCTACACCCTTAAAGTGCTTGCGATAGATGTGGATGAGGCAGCCAACGGAGAGCAGTGCCGAGAGAATGTTGGATACAACTGAGACGTACCAAAGCGCGTCCAGACCAAATGGCCTCAGCACCATAAGCGAGCTGATAGGGAAAATAAGTGCCATAAAGACGCTCAGAAGGTTGGAGATCTTTGTTTGCTTGAGCGCAATAGCAAGACTCTCGGTGCACATGGTAATCCAGCTAAAAATGAAGATAAATGCATGGATACGCATGGCTGGGATGGCCATATTAAGCAGCTCTTGCGTTCCTTCTGGCAGGTAGAGCTTGACCAAGAACTCCGAGAAGAAGAACGAGACGCAGAAGGCAAAAATGCCAATGATGATGCCTGTGGAGAAGATGTACTTCTCAATGGCAAGTACTCGATCTTTTTTCTTTGCGCCCCAGTTATAACCAATAGCTGGTTGCATGGCGTCGGCCTGTCCATAAATGAGTGGCTGGATAAGGCCGCCAGAGTAGAGAAGCACGCCGTAAGATGCAATGGCAATATCTCCACCAAGGGTGAGCAGGGCAGCGTTCATCAGCAGGGAATAAATCCTACTTGAGATGTTCTGCATAAAGATAGGAAAGCCGTTTACAAAAATCTCTTTTATGTGCGTCCAATTAAAGTGAGGCTTCACAAATTTGAGAATCTGCTTGTTGCCAATAAAGGGCCATACACCGTAAAGGGACGAGAAGGTAATAGAGATGCAGTAACCCAGTGCTGCATACTCAACGGATAATCCCAAAATTCCCAGGAAGTAGTATTCAAGTACGGTTCCCAAAATTGCAGAGATAAAGGCAATGCTGGTAGAGCGCCTAATTTTTCCGCAGATCTTAAGGAAGTTATCAACGGCGTACGAGATACACATAACTGGTAAGAAAAGAGTCCATACGCGCAGGTAGATAGTTCCTTGCTCGGCAATCTTTCCCTGAGCACCCATCAGCGCCAGAACGTTTGGTGCACAAAAGAAGAAGAAAATGCCGCTGATAACACCTGTGGTAATAAGCATGATGAATGCAATGGTAAAGATGTTATTAGCCGTCTGGTGGTTCTTCTTGCCATGCTCAACTGCAATGACCGCAGATGCGCCAACACCAATAAGGTCGGCAACAGCAAAGCAGAGAATGACCAGTGGAATGGCAATGGTTACTGCGCCAAAAGACTCCTGACCCAGATAGCGTCCAACAAGGATTCCATCTGCAGTGTCGTAAAGCATCGACGCAAGCATAGCAATAGCACCCGGAAGGGCTGCTCGTAAAAATAATTTAAATGGTGGTGTTTCCGCAAAAAGCTTATTCGATTCCATACTTCTCCTCGATTAATGGTGGAACATGTCAGACAAACTCGTGGTGTGGACATGTGACACGCTCACGAGAAGATTAAAAAAGCATCGAACAAGCCTCCTTACATACTTGCAGGTACACGGACAGTTGCACATACTAACACAGCAAAGTAGCTAATGCTATGATTTATTTGAACATTTTGGACAAGTGTGAGGATTTTTTGTGCCAATGGAACAGAAGAAAGATATCGGCGTTGAGCTAACCAAGCTGGCTGAAAACTCAAGAGTAGGGGAGCTCTCTAAAAAGGTGACTGAGGCATCGTCTGAGCTGGCAGAAAACGTTTCTGATGTAGCTGAACGTGCCGAGAAAATCCTTGTAGTAGATGAGGACGAACCACTAGACCGTCCCGCGTCTGACCGAGTTAAAGCTACTGTTCCAAGAACACCTACTCAGCACATCTTACGCATTGTCTCAATTGTTTTGATTATCTTGGGAGCAGCAGATGTTCTGACTACGTCGGCGTCTCTTTTTGCAACTGTTATGGGCTTACAGCCCGCTGTTCCCTTGGAACAGCTTGAGTTTAGCGGTGTGTATTTTACGTTCAGCAATAACGTGCTTCTGGGCTATGTGTTTGTATTGCTTATTGGTGTGCTACAGGTTGTCACCTCGGTACTTGGATTACGGGCAGCCAAAGACTCATCAAAAGTTGAACCATACAGATTTCTTTGCTATCTGATTGGCTTGATTATTCTGGTTGGAATTTTGTGGGCTTGGGGTAGAGGAGACTTGATTATCCTGGATCCATTCATCCAGCTCAACACCATTGTATACGTGGTAATTTGCTCTAATCTTGCGGACAAGGTTAAGAAAGAGCATGACCAAGGCGTTGTGGGAACTATGTATTGGCGCTCTCGTCACCAGCGAGTTCTTTACTTGTTTGCGTTGGTATCTATTGCGTTTAGTGGCATCGCTCTTTTTCTGGTACTAATTTTGCTTGGATTGCATGATTTTTCTAGGGTTGTGAATCTGCCTGCCCTGGCAACTGTTAATCAATTCTTAGCTCAACAGGGAATCCTTACCATTTTCTTGGTGACGCTAGGTGCGGCATTTTCTCTTATTGCGGGTCTTTTAGCTCTAAAGGGCTCAAACGATGCCCGATTTATTAGACCGTATATTCTTGCTGTTACCGTTATCGTTCTGTTTGACGTAGCAAGAATTATCTTTACGGCATTAACGCAGGGTATTCCTGCCGTAACCAGCCAAGATATCTTTGAGCTTGTTTACAACGCCTCCGGATTGTACTTGGCTGTTCGTATTGAGGCAGGACTTCCTAATAGTTATGGTCTACGTTTGTGGAAGAAATTTACTTCCTAGGCGCAGCGTAGTGAATAATTGCATGCAAAAGCCTCTGTATCTGAACTGCCTCCCATTTCTTAGACACGAGAAATAGGAGGCAGTTCAAAACACACC
>CALKRF010000129.1 GCA_937990665.1 uncultured Atopobium sp. | reverse complement strand
TCGCCCGTGACTGTAGAAGTTTATCACAGCTTCCACAATTCTTAAACAGCAATTACGAATTCAACGGTTTCATTTGCTCAACTTCTAAACGCACTGCCACACCATCCAGCTTGGCAAGTGGTGTTTCCGTCCGTTTTGCCAGAGCACATGCACTACCCATAGCGTCGCCCATATCGGTAACTGTTGGAATAATGCGAACACTAGCCTGTATCAAAAACGTTGTAGAGATGCAACGACCAATAACACCCAGGTTATTGATGTGCTTGGTGACCATCGAGCGGAATGGAATCTCGTAATAATCACCCTGCTTGTAGGTGTTTTTGTGGAAAAGACCACTCTTATTGGAGTGAACGTCAATATACCAATCACCACGAACAAGGCCGTCATCAAACCGAGCCTGATTAACGTAATCTTCCTCGGTCAGCATTGTCTGACCTTCAACACGCCAGCTCTCACGAACACCCAAAAGTGAAGCCTGCTCCATAAGGTAGCTTTGCTCAAATCCAGGCATCATACGCTGCAAAAACGTAACAAGACGGCGAATACGAGCGTGCGCCTCAACTGTTGCGTTAGAACGTGCGGCTCCTGAGGTATTTTTTTGCATGCTTGCAATATGTGGACAATTCAGCGCCATGCAACCAGGCTTTCCAGGAAGCGAGAAGATCTGGTAATAGCGCAAGTCCTCCTCTTCAAGAATGCCTGCTTCAATTCCTTCACGGAACTTTGGCTCCAACTTAAAATTCTTCCCCGCAACCATCGCAGACTCAAAGAAATATCCTTCGACCAATGGCGAGAAGTGATCATCAAGTGAGAGCACGTAATCTCTATAGCGCTCAACATCAATTCCACCCATAGTAAAACGCAAGCTGCAGACCTGATTTATGCCGTCCTCATCACCAGCTGCAACTGGAACACCAGCGGCTCGGGATAAAACCGCGTCGCCCGATGCGTCAATCCATGTTTGAGCAGCTACTGCGATTAAACCTTCTGTTGAGGCGAGAATAACATGTGTGATGGTTTTCTCGTCATCTGCATCAGACAAAACTGCAGCTACAAGCGATGTATCGTAAAGGATTTGTCCGCCTTTAGTGGTGT
>CALKRF010000128.1 GCA_937990665.1 uncultured Atopobium sp. | reverse complement strand
TCCGGAATCAGTCCTTGGTGGCCTAGCTCTTTATTAAATTCGTCCAAGTTTTGGGGCGCAGTTCAATTCTGTGGGCTTTACTTTTTTTAAGATTGTTTGTTTCAGCTTTAGTAATGTCATCATACAGACGCCTATCACGGGGTAAAATTAAGAGCGTCATTGTTGTGTGCAAGGAGGATGTATGGATCGCACAGAAACACTTGAAAAGGTAATTGACGTTGTTAGAGAGACACTGGACCTTGACGATTCCGTTGAGCTCACAGAGGGTACCTCATTTAAAGATCTTGGTGCAGACTCATTTGATCTTTTGCAGCTTGTCACAGACCTTGAGCAAGAGTTTGATATGACCTTTGATGCAGAAAACATCGATGAGATTGCTACCGTTGGTGACGCAGTAGATGCTATTCTTGCTGCTTAAGTAGGTTTTATACGTGAAATTGCACGAACGAGTAGCTGCTGCAGAAGCTATTTGCGGTCACACATTTACCAATAAAGAACTTATCGAGGCTGCCCTCACACACCCTTCGGCGGTGGAGGGCAAGCCTGTTTCTGCTTCGTATGAGCGCCTGGAGTTTCTGGGTGACTCAATTCTTGGTGCCATTATTGCAACGGAGCTATTTGAGCGTTATCCAGATATGGATGAAGGCCAGCTTACAAGGCTGAAAATCTCTCTGGTATCCGGCCACACGCTCTCCATTGTCTCTGATGCTCTAGGAATTTCTCCCTTAATTGTTATGGGAATTTCCGAGAAGGGCACGGGAAAGCGTGGCATGAAGTCTGCTCTGGAGAACGTCTACGAGTCCATTGTTGGCGCGCTCTACCTTGATGCGGGTTTTGATCCAACGCACGAGTTTGTCATTCGTACGCTTGGTCCTCACATTTCTCCAGCGCTGGCAGTTCGTTCGGTAAGCCCTAAATCTCGTTTGCAAGAAGCGGTACAGGCTAAAGGCAAGGCTACCCCTGAATATAAGCTTATTGGCGAGAGTGGACCTGCTCACACACCAACGTTTACCGCTGTGGTATTTGTCGACGGCCTTAAGGTGGGTCGTGGACAGGGACCATCAAAGAAAGCCGCAGAGTCAGAAGCCGCTCAAGACGCACTGGTACGTCTTGGTGTGGATGACGCTCCGCTTGATGCTGATGCAGAAATGCACCTAAGGTAGAAAGGTACCCTGTACCCGTGTATCTAAAATCGCTGACACTTAAGGGTTTTAAGTCATTCGCTGATAAAACTCAGATGGTTTTTGACCCCGGTCTTACCGTTGTCGTTGGTCCTAACGGTTCGGGTAAGTCCAATGTCTCTGACGCAATTCTCTGGGTATTGGGCGAGCAGAGCGCAAAGATGCTCCGTGGCCAAGCCATGGAAGACGTCATCTTCTCTGGCTCATCAGCAAGGGGAGCGGTGGGCGTTGCTGAGGTAACGCTGGTTCTGGATAACTCCGACCATACAATCCCCATTGATTTCTCTGAAATTGGCATCACCAGGCGCATGTATCGCTCTGGAGAGTCTGAGTACCTGATTAACGGTGCTCCTTCAAGACTCATGGATATCCAGGACATTTTGCATGACTCTGGCCTGGGCAAAGATACCCACTCCATTATTTCCCAGGGCAAGCTCGATTCCATCTTGTCGAGCCGTCCTGAGCAGCGTCGTGAGCTCATTGAAGAGGCAGCAGATATCTCTAAGCATCGCCGCCGCAAAGAGCGTGCGGAGCGCAAGATTTCTTCTATGGATGAGAATCTCACGCGAGCCAAAGTGGTTTCTCGCGAGATTACCCGTCAGCTTAAACCGCTTGAGAGGCAGGTAGACAAGGCTTCTCGCGCTAAAGATCTGTCCGCTCAGCTCAAAGATTTGACGGTTCAGCTTGCGGTTGATGATCTTCGTCAGCTGCAGTTTACACATGGCAAGTTGGAGGCGCGCGCTAAAGAGGCAGAAGCTGCTATTGAGCTTGCTCAATATCGTGCGGGCGAGAAAAACCGTGAGCTTGAAAAGCTTCAGTCGCTTCTTGAGCAAAAGGGCCTCTTTGTTGGAGACTTGGGTGAGCAGCGTCGTCGCATGCAAGAGATTCTTGGTCGTATGGGATCTGACATGCGTCTTTTGGAGGAGAAGGGCAAGAACATGGTTTCTCGCCTTTCTGATACGCGTATGCAGCTTTCTGTGATGGATAAACAGAAGGCAGACGCCGCAAAAGAGAACGAAGAGCTTTCTGGTCAGCTGGCAACAATTCGTGCAAAGGTTGCTGATCTGACAGAGAGTGTGAACGCGCTCCAAGAGGCGGCTAACCAGGCAATTGCCGAGCGACGTGCTCTTGATGTAAAGATTTCTGACTGTACTGCATCTGAGCGAAGTGCGCGTAATACCGCTGATAAAGAAACGCTTGCGTATGTAAAGCTTGAAGAGCAGATTGCTCATGCGCAGGTAGAAGACCAGATGTTTGAGTCTAGGTTGACTCAGATTACGGAAGCGCTTGAGATTGCTCGTGCTGCTCTAGAAGATAGTGGCGCTAAAGAAGCAGAGCTCACTGCGGCTCTTGAGAAAGCTCGTCAGGAGTCCGAGGCGTTTGTTGCTGAGATTTCTGAGCGTGCCTCTGCGCTTGAAGCAGCACGCGAGGCAGAGCGCACTGCTCGCCAGGAGCTCTCAAGCAGTGAAGCTACGCTTGAGGCACTTCGTGCGCTTGATGTGGAAGTCCAAAAGGGAAGTCCTCTGGCAGAAAAGCTTGTTGCGGATGCAGCAATCGCTTCTCTTGTTTCTGGCAGACTTGCTGATTACCTTGAGGTCCAGCCAGAGTTTGAGGCTCTTGTTGAGCAGCTTTTGGGAGAAGATCTTTCCGCGCTTGTTGTAGACAAGCAGCAAAACATTCAGACGCTCTTTGAGCGCGTTCAGACGCTTTCTGAGGACGGCAAGGCTACGTTGGTTGCTCTTTCTGACACAACTCCAGCTCTTGCTGCGCCTGCACATACAACGTCTTTGCTTGAGCACGTATCTGCTCAGAAGGGTGCCGAAGCTCTTGTGCAGGCGCTTTTTGGTCACGTTTTTGTTGCTCAGAGTCTTGATGATGCCTACGCTGCTCGCAACGTTGAGCCTCGTGGGCTTTATGCGCTCCCTGACGGCACGTTGCTCTATCCAGACGGTCGTCTGATCCTGGGACACACATCTCAGGCTGAGGACGGCTCTCTTGAGCGTAAGCGTCGCATCCGTGAGCTTGAGGGTGCGCTTCCTTCCCTCAAACGCCATCTTGAGGCCGCGCGCTCTGCAGTTACCAACTGCGAGAATGAGCTAGCTTTAGTTCGCGAGAAAAGCGCGCAGTCCAAGGGTGAGGTTGCTCGCCTCAACGGTGAGCTTACCTCTATTGCTGCGGAGCGAGGCCGTCTTGAGGGACAGGTTGCGTCTTCTCAGGCTGAGCTGAAGCAGGTTAGCACTTCTCGAGAGCAGGCCAAAGAGCGCGCTCAAGAGGCTCGTGCGCACATTGATGAGCACAAGCGTGCGGCTGAAGAGGCTAAGACTCGCATGGAGTCGCTAGCTTTGGAGCTCAAAGAGTTGCAGGATCAGCATGAGGATGCCATTCGCGCACAGGGTAGGGCCAACCGAGAGCTTTCGGATGCAAAGACGGACCTGACTGTTGCAAAAGAGCGCGCAACGAGCATGACTTCTCGCCAGGCAGAGCTTGAGAGGCGTCTGTCTCAGCTGGATGAGCAGCTTGCTGCTGCTAAACAGGCAACACACGCGCTTGAGGTAATCAGGCTTCGCGTAGACCCGCTGTACAAGCGCTACGATGCTCTGCACCAGAAGGCGCTTGAGTGGGCGTCTAGGCTCAAGGATCGCGCGTCGTTGGCGGAGGCAGACTCTGAGACGCTACGAGAGACCATCTCTGAGGCAAAAGACGCTGCTTCTGAAGCTGCGCTTGCGGTAGAAAAAGAGAAAGACGCTGCTAACCAGATTAGCGTTGAGATTGGCAAGCTTGAGGTTCAGGTTCAAAACGCCATCGAGGCCATTCTTGCTACGGGCGCCTCATTGGACGAGGCATTGACGCTTCCTGAGCCAGAAGATAGAGAGCAGGCAGAACGCCTTGCTGCGTCGCTCAAGAGCCAACTTGAGGCACTTGGTCCTGTCAACGCTGTAGCTATGGATGAGTACGAGCGCCTCAAAGAGCGTGCTGATTACATTAACGAGCAGGTAGCTGACTTAGAGGCTGCACGAACTTCGCTGAAGAAAATCATCTCGGCGATTGACCGCAAGATGCGTAGTCGATTCCTTGTTGTTTTTGACCGCGTCAACCAGAACTTCTCCGAGATCTTCTCGATGCTGTTCCCTGGTGGTCATGCTCACATTGAGCTCACTGACCCTGACCATCTCTCCGAGACAGGCATTGAGATTGTGGCTCAGCCGCGCGGTAAGCGCATTACCAAGATGATGCTCATGTCAGGTGGCGAGAAGAGCCTCACCGCCCTGGCATTGCTCTTTGCTGTATACAGAACGCGCACTGTTCCATTCTACGTCTTTGATGAGGTTGAGGCTGCGCTCGACGACGCCAACCTCTCCAAGTTGCTTGATGCCATTGAGCAGCTCAAAGAGACTACTCAGCTGATTGTCATTTCTCACCAGAGGCGCACCATGGAGCAGGCTGATGTTCTGTACGGTGTATCTATGCAGGCAGATGGTGTCAGCCACGTTGTCTCTCAGAGGCTTGATAAGACAACCGGAAAGGTAGTTGATATCTAATGGGCTTTATGGACAATCTTCGCCGCGGTCTTGAGCGTTCTCGTGAGACTTTAAGCGAAATCTTTTATATGGGTGGAGAGGTCACCGAAGACTTTTGGGATGACCTTGAGGACACGCTTGTTATGGGAGACATGGGCGCTGAGGTGGCTATGCGTGTCACCGACGACCTGCGTGAGCGTGCAGCGCGAGAAAATCTTATGCGCTCCGATCAGCTTCGCCGCGCCCTTGTAGAGCGCCTTACGGCAGAGTTTCCTGTTGCAGAAAGAGATCCTTTTACGGATACGCCCTCTATTGTCTTGTTCGTAGGCATTAACGGTGCTGGTAAAACTACCACTGTTGGTAAGATTGCTGGTCGCGCACATGCTAATGGCGTAAAGACTTTGATTGGCGGTGCTGACACCTTCCGTGCGGCTGCAATTGAGCAGCTGCAGGTATGGGGAGAGCGCTCTGGTATTGAGGTAGTAACCAAAGAGCGTGGCGCTGATCCTGCAAGCGTTTGTTTTGAAGTTGTTGAGACTGCAGAAAAACAAGGCACTGAGCTGGTACTTATTGATACTGCTGGACGTTTGCACACTTCATCTGATCTGATGCGTGAGCTTGCTAAGGTTGTCTCGGTTACCAGAAAGCGCGCAGGAGATATTCCCGTAAGTGTTGTTCTGGTTATTGATGCAACTACCGGTCAAAATGGTCTTAATCAGGCAAAAGAGTTCAATGATGCACTGTCTTTGGACGGTCTTATTGTTACCAAGCTTGATGGCACCGCAAAGGGAGGAATTGCTCTGGCAATTTCTAACCAGCTTAACCTGCCTATTTATCGTATTGGTGTGGGCGAGTCAATTGATGATCTTCAGACGTTTGATGCTCGCTCATTCTGTGAAGCACTTGTTGGTGAGGGAGTTCAGTAATGTTTAACAGCCTGCAAGATAGACTGCAAAATACATTTTCCGCTCTGCGCGGAAAGGGCCGTCTCACTGAGGACGATATCAATTCAGCAATGCGAGAAATTCGCATGGCTCTTCTCGAGGCTGACGTTAACTACAAGGTAGTTAAAGAGTTTGTTGGTCGCTGTAAAGAGCAGTGCATGACCGCTGACGTACTGGAGTCTCTGTCACCAGCCCAAAATGTTGTCCGCATTGTTCTGGATGAGCTCACGACACTGCTTGGTTCAACCGAGTCCAAGCTCACGCTGGCGCAGAACCGCATTCCAAACGTCATTATGCTTGTTGGTCTTCAGGGCTCCGGTAAGACAACCGCAGCTGCAAAGCTTGCCTACCTGCTTAAGTCCCAGGGGAAGAATCCTCTGCTTGCCGCCTGCGACGTTCACCGTCCTGCAGCGGCAGATCAGCTTGAAACACTTGGTTCAGAGATTGGCGTGCCAGTCTATCGTGGTGATGGCAAAGACGCCGTTGCTATTGCGTCTCAGGCTATCCAGGAGGCTGTTGATCACCTCAACGACCTGGTAATTGTCGATACCGCTGGCCGTCTTCAAATTGACGAAGAAATGATGGAAGAGGCCGTTGCTATCAAGCGCGCAGTCAAGCCAGACCAGATTCTTATGGTTGTCGACGCTATGACCGGCCAGGATATTGTCAATGTTGTCAGTACCTTCGCCGAGCGCGTAGACTTTGACGGCGTTATCATGTCCAAGCTTGATGGCGACGCTCGTGGCGGTGGTGCCCTTTCCGTACGTGAGGTTACCGGCAAGCCTATCAAGTTTGTTTCTATGGGCGAGAAACCCGATTCACTTGAGGTTTTCCACCCAGATCGTATGGCCAAGCGCATCCTTGGCATGGGCGACGTTATCTCTATTGTCGAGAAGGCCCAGCAGGCAGCAGATGAGAAGCAGGTTGAAGATGCTGAGCGTATGTTGCGTGAAGGCTTTACTATGGATGATCTGCTTAATCAGATGAACCAAATTCGCAAGATGGGCGGTCTTGCAAAGCTTATTGGTGCTTTACCTGGTGGTGACCGTATGATGGCCCAGCAGGGTGGTGTGGATGATAGCTCTATGGGAAAGATTGAAGCCATTATTCATTCAATGACCAAGGAAGAGCGTGCACGTCCAAAGATAATTAACGGTCAGCGTCGTCGTCGTATTTCCATGGGTTCTGGTCGTAGTGTTCAGGAAGTTAATCAGCTTATTCGTCAGTGGGGAGAGATGAATAAGATGATGGGCAAGATGAAGGCTATGACTCAGGGCGGCAATGCAAAGAAAGGTCGTCGTGCCATGGAGTCTATGATGAAGAATATGGGCTTTGGCGGGGGCCAAATACCTCGTTTCTAGGCGTTGCTAGTAAATAAATTTATATAAGAATTGCTCATGTCGAGTAATATCCCTACTGCATTTTGTTAAACAAGGTAAACTCTTTCAAAAAGCAGTAGGGAGTATTTATGTCAATTAAACGTGTTACCTTTATGACACTAGGTTGTATAAGCTTGGCACTTGCTGTGCTTGGTGTAGTGCTTCCCATTTTGCCAACTGTTCCATTTTTGGCACTTGCTGCTTTTTGCTTCACAAAATCATCTGACCGACTTAATAATTGGCTTATTAATACAAAGTTTTACCAAAATAATCTTGCTGATTTTAAAGCTGGAAAAGGGATGACTGCTAAGACTAAAGTGCGCATTCTTGTCACAGTAACTTTAGTCATGGGCGTAGGACTTATTGCCATGCTAATAAAAGGCATTATTATTGGCAGTATTGTCCTTGTTATTGTTTGGTTAGGACACATTTACTATTTTGGATTTAAAGTTAAAACGATTAAAGAGTAAACAATTGTTACAATAGCTTCTAGTTATTTTCATTATTACTAGGTAATGATGAGGTGACAGATGATGCAGCGTAGGAAAAGAGTTATTGTAGGCATAATATTGTTGTCAGCTGGGCTGATAATAGGCCTAATATTGTTCTATAAACCAAAAAATGTATCATCACTTCAGATAACAAATTTAAAGAAATCGGCCGCACAATGTGTTGCTAGTCAACTCAACACATTTAATGATTACAGTGAAGAACTGGGGCCAGAGTATAACTATTTGAAGATAGATAGCATCGAAGATCTTGAGATATCAGGTCCTATTTTATGTGCTACAAAAATGGAAAATGGAGATATTGCAACAACAGGACTCTTGTGGGCCATCAGTAGGAATAACAAGTTGGTAGCAGTTGTTGATCAGGATATATATACATTATCTATACTTACAAATTTTGGATTTTCTATCAATCAAAGAATGTATCAAATGAACGTTCCTTTACTTGAAGAAATGCATACACGAGGATTACCCGTCATAAAGTGGAGTGTTCAAAATGCAAGTGGTGGAGAAATGTACCTATCAGACGGGTTGTTAGGTTCACATGCATATAACAATATTACTAATATTGGTATTAGGCAAAGTGATTCTGATTTTCCTTCTGCCAGTTCATTGATCACTTCTCGCTTAGGTTCAGAGTATCTTGATTTTATGGCAAACAAAGAGCGTGTTGTAGATCTTCTGTAAGACATAAAAAACGCGCGCTTCAGAATTGTTTTCTAAAGCGCGCGTAACTCTTATTTTCTAAGAAAAACTTAGTAGTGAATGATAACAGGATCTCCGTCTTTGGCAATATCAAAGAGTTTCTGTGCGTTTTCATAGCTTAGGTT
>CALKRF010000127.1 GCA_937990665.1 uncultured Atopobium sp. | reverse complement strand
ACCAGGATTTTCTGGAGTACCAGGATTTTCTGGAGTACCAGGATTTTCTGGAGTAGCAGGGTTTTCTGGAGTTACAGGAGCAACTGGCTCTGGCTCCCACTCTGCAACAAGAACAACCTTAGGAGTGGTGGTGGTAAGGGTTACCTGATCGCCTGCCTGATAGGTGGTGCCATCAAGCTTCCAGCCCTTGAAGACATAACCATCGCGAGTTGGAATGGTAGCAGAAACAGTCTCGTTCTTAGGATCGGTGAGAGAGTCAGCAGTGTTGCTGTCAATGCCAAAGTAACCGCTCTGTGCTGCAGGAGCACCAGTACCGCCATTTGCGTCGTAGCTGAGCTCATACTCCTGGTTCCAAACAGCAGTCAGGGTATAAGGGCTTCTCATGTTAAAGACGGTAGTCTCAGAAACATAGCGCTTATCGCCAGCTGGATTGTTGTTTGCATCTGCAGGAACAGCAGAAGCACCAACATAGCGGAAGTGGTTATCAACGTAAGAACGCTTCCAGAACTCAAACTTATAGCCATCGCGGACAGGCAGGTCCTCAATGATGTTGTACTCAGCAAAACCATAGGTACGAGGGTTGTTTGGAGTCTTGGACTCTGTATAGGTTGTGTTGCCGTAGATGGTGCCACCGTTTGCGTCGTAAATAAGTTGGTTAACCGCGGATGGCGTTGGCGTAGGTGTAGGAGTTGGGGTGGTCTCTGCTGGAATAACGTGGATGTGATAGCCAACCCACATAAGGTGAGTGGTGTTACCGCCAACGTTAGCAGGGTCAGAGGAATCTCCCTGCATAGTAACAAGGAAGAATGCCGTAACAGGCTGGTTAGCAGGGGTTACCTTACGACCGGTAAACTCAAAATAGAACTGACCACCGTTATTAGTTACGGTATTGCTGTTTCCATAGAAAGCATAGGTGAAATCATAATCAGTAGCAGGGAGCTCAGGATAAGCACCTGCGGTGACCAGCGTAGTGGTTACGCCAAAAGGAGCAAAGCCGGGACGAGTGGTGGTGTAGTGGGAATACGCACCAGTGTCTCTAATGGTCTGACCAACGCGAACAACAATCTCGCCATACTGACCAGGAACAGGAGTCTGGTGGCCAGAACGCTGAGGGTTGTCTGTAAGAACCCTGGATGTATCGGCATTACCGTCAGCCGAGAAAACAGAAACCTTTACACCTGGTGTAGATGTATCAATACTGTCTGCAAACGCAAGTTTTGGTGCAGAAACTGCAAGAACTGCAACAAGCGCAAGCGCAAGCGTGCACGCAATTCTCTGAAGCGTCTTAATGTGGCGCATAAATCCTCCTGAAACTATTACAAGTAATTACTTACTCTTACGACCAAAAATCAGCCGTAAGAGCATAGAGGACAAGGCAATTCTTAGTAAATGAGCCAAGAGAGATTACATATATCTTTCATAGGTTTTCCACGCTTTTTCCATATGTTTTGCGCATAAAAAAGCGCGGCGAGAAACTCACCGCGCGTAAATGCATAGGTAGTAATGCTTGTAAGTCAAAAACTACTTAACAAGCAGGAAGTATGCAATAACAGCAATACCCAAAATAATACGGTACACACCAAAAGGCTTGAAATCATGCTTGCGGACATAGCCCATAAGCGCACGGACCATAACAAGCGACACAATAAACGCCACTAAACAACCAACACCCAAAATAATTGCCTCGGGAGCAGTGAAGGTGTTGCCCTTCATAAAGTAGCGTACAAGTCTCAACGCAGAAGCGCCGGCCATAGTAGGAATAGCCAGGAAGAACGTAAACTCAGCAGCCACTGCCCTCGAGCAACCAAGTGCTAAACCACCCAGGATGGTTGCACCAGATCTTGAAGTACCTGGAACAATTGCAAGTACCTGGAACACACCAATGCCAATCGCGGTCTTCCAGTCCAGGTTGTCAATGTCTTGTACGCGGGCCAGGTTGTCGGCAGAGGGGGCCTTAAGGGATGCTGCAGCATCTGGGCTCATGTGCTTGCCTCGGGGCACCTCAACCTTTACTGCTGCAGCGACCTTCTCGCGATGTAGCTCAAGCACAATGAAGATGATGCCGTAGAAAATAAGGGTTGCAGCAATAACAAAAGGGCTTCCAAGATGCTCTTCGATGAAGTCGTTGAGCGGCAGACCAATTGCTGCTGCAGGAACGCAGCTAACCACCACTTTTGCCCAGAGTTTCCAGGTAGAGCGCTTCTCGTCCTTAGATTTCTTTGGCGAGAAGGGATTAAGCTTGTGGAAAAATCCCACACATACTGCAAGAATTGCGCCAAGCTGAATAACAACTAGGAACATATTCCAGAAGTCTTCAGAAACATTGAGTGGTAAGAACTGATTGAGTAGCAGCATATGGCCTGTTGATGAGATGGGTAGCCACTCGGTAATACCCTCAACCACGCCAAATAACGCTGATTTAAGCGCTTCAATCCACAAAATTGCCGACTCCACTAAAACCTCCTTGGGGACTGATTACGAACCTATTGTACGCAATCCGTTCGCCCTTTCTTTTCCTACCGTTCACGGTTTTACCTAACGACTTTACTACTTTAAAAGTGCCTTGTTTTCTGCAAAGTTGGCATTTGGAGCCAAAAACAAGTAGAATTGACACCCTCGCACGAGCGGAGAGAAGCGATTATGCGTATTTTTGAGGTCAAGTGTTATCTGACCTCGCGCTTGAAGCCAGTAATGAGTGGATAGCACAACATGCGTACTAATCGGAAGCCCCAATCGCGGAGGTCGATTTGAACAAATATATGCGTCATAGACGCTTACCTTCATGCTCTACCCTTATGACAGCACTTCTTGTAGCAGTGCTTGTTGCTAATACCTTTTTGTTTGGCGTCTCAAGAGCTCAGGCAGAGACTCTTGAAGAGCTCCAGGCCAAGGTAGAGCAGACCAATTCTGATTATGATGCCGCTAACCAACGCGTAGCTGAGCTGCAAAAGCAGATTGCAGACAATGAGGCACGTATTGCAGAGATTGAACAGCAGCTCCCAGAGCAGCGCTTAAAAGCTGCAGAGTCTATTAGAGCTATGTATCGTATGCAGCAGGGCTCCATGGGAATTATTGATCTGCTTTTATCGGCAGATAACTTTAATGATTTGATTGCTGTTGTTCAGTATCTTGAGATTATCCAGAACAAAAATTCAGATGCTATCAACCACCTTGTTGACCTTAGCAAAGAGCTTTCTGAGACTCAGTCATCTTTAAATGCACAGATGGCAGAGGCAGAAGAGCAGAAGAAGGCTGCTGAGGATGCTATGAATGCAGCAATTGCAACAAGAGAGCAGTTGCAAGCAGAGCAGGCTGCGCAGGCAGCAGCAGAGGCAGCAGCTGCAGAAGAGGCGCTGAAAGAAGCTTCTACTGAGACTACCTTTACCAACGCTTCTGGTAACACCACTGAGGTCACTACCCCATCAACTCCTTCGGCTCAAAATGTTGACTGGTCAAGCGATAAGACCAACTTTGTAAGCAGCTGGGGTGCTCGAATTGATGCGTATCTTGCTGGTTCCCCTCTTGCTGGCTACGGCTCAACCTTTGCTGAGGCTGCATGGGCCTACGGCGTTGATCCGCGTCTCTCACCTGCTATTTCAGCAGTTGAGAGTACAAAGGGTAGGTATAACTTCCTCCCCTACAACGCATGGGGTTGGGGTTCTGCTAGCTGGGGTAGCTGGGAAGAGGCTATCTGGGATCACACAGCTGGTCTTGCTGCTGGCTACGGCGGAAGGCTTTCTGTTTCTGGCGCTGCAAAGTACAACCCAGCAAATCCAAACGGCTGGTACTCGGCAGTTCTTACGCAGATGGAGCTCATCTAAGCTTCTGGCCACATAACCTTTAGAGAACGTTAAAACCCCGCAGTTTACCTGCGGGGTTTTTTGTTGTCGAGTGCGGCTACGCGGTGAGCACGACCATGGCGAGGATGAGGGCAAAGCCGATGAGGTCGGCAACGCTAAAAGTGATTCCCAGCACCAATACGGTGGTGATGGTTGCCATAACGGGTTCGATAGTGCCCAGAAGAACTGCTCTAAGAGAGCCTGCGTCCTTAACGCCCTGCAGGTAGAGTCCGTACGCCAAAAACGTTCCCACCAGCACACCAATGATTACCAGCAAGACACCAAAGGCATCCAGTTGAGGCATGTGGTTCCAAGGCTGATAAAACACGGCAATGAGCGTGCCAGAGAACAAAAACGCTAGGCCATTTACGGTAAAGCTTCCCCACTTCTCCATCAAAGGCTTGGGCAAAATGGAGAGGGCTGCCTGAGCAAACGCACACATAACGCCCCAGAAAATACCTGATGTTGGCAGGTTAAGCGTGCCGGGATTTCCTCCTGTTACCAAGAGATATGTGCCAATAAGCGCCAAAACAATGCCAAGAATCTCGCGACGGCGAGGCCAGCGCCTACCAACCACGCACACAAAGGCCAAAACGCCCAACATGCCCAACGACTGCATAATGGTTGCAGTTCCAGAATTAGTGGCATTAACTGCGTAAATGTAAGCAACTTGCGAGAATAGAATGGCAAACAAACTGACTACAAAAATCTTTGCCAACTCTTTTGGCTTCCTAATGACAGTTGTGAGATTTTTTCTATCCAACGCAAAGGCGGTACCCAAGAATAACCAGCAGGCACAAAGCTCGCGTATATCAATCAGCCACATGGGGTCAATATGATAGGTATCTAGCAGGTATTTTGCGGCGGTTCCAAATGCGCCCCAGGAAGCTCCGCCAATCAAGACAAACAGCATTCCTCGATAGATTTTCTTCTTATTATCAGGGGTTATTTCAGCGTCGTCGCTACCAAATGCTTCCTCTTCTACTGGAGTCTCTATAACGTCTGCAGTCTTAGAAGACTCCACGCTACTCTCATTAGAAATGAAATCATTCATCTGGGTATAAATCTTTCATTACAAAATACGGATACAAGTGTCACTTTTTCTCTGACGCGGTAGTATCACAATAACAAAAATCCACCTTACCCTGCTCCGCGCAGAACCTTAGGTCTCTAAACGGCTCAATTAGGGCAAGATGGTCCCAAAAAACGGCATTAATGCTCACGTAAGTTTTCGTATAGATTGGCAGCTTATGACGTCTAAGTATTCGCAGATGGACAGTGCGTTTTCTGTTGGCACGCTTCACGCAGAAGACAAAAGCTTTGAGGTAATCTCGGCTGAGTGGGTTAACGAGATTTCTGGTTATGCGTACATCTTTAAGCACATTCCCACAGGTGCCCGCCTTATGTGGTTTGCCTGCGACGATGACAACCGCTCGTTTGCCATTGCTTTTAAGACACCTCCTGTAGATCACACGGGCGTCTTCCATATTCTGGAGCACTCAGTTCTCTGTGGCTCCGATGCTTATCCTGTCAAAGAGCCGTTTGTTAACCTGCTCAAGACCTCTATGCAGACGTTCTTGAATGCAATGACTTACCCCGACAAGACGGTGTACCCTGTGGCAAGCACTAACGTAGCTGACTTGGAAAACCTTATGAGCGTGTACCTGGACGCCGTCTTGCATCCTGCAATCTATAAGCGCAAGCGCATCTTTGAGCAGGAAGGCTGGCACTTAGAAGCTGACGAGCAGGGCAATCTTAGCTACAACGGCGTTGTCTTCAACGAGATGAAGGGCGCCCTCTCTGATCCAGATCGCGTACTCTACGATTCTGTCAGCGAGGCCCTCTTCCCTGATACCGCCTATGGTAAAGAGTCTGGCGGCAAGCCTCGCGCAATCCCTGAGCTCACCTACGAGAACTTCCTGGACACCCACGCTCGCCACTACGACCTCTCTAACAGCTACACCTTCCTCTACGGCGACCTTGATTGCGAGCGTGAGCTCTCCTTTATTGCCCAGAGGTTTGCGGCTGCCGAGAAACGCGATGCAGGTGCCCCCAATCCGCTTAACCTGCAGGCACCCGTGTTGCCCGAGCCTTGCCAGGTCCGCATGAACACCACAGCCGACAACTCCAGCGTTGGCCTGGGTTACGTGCTTGGAACACCTGATCAGCGCAACAAGATGATGGCAGCAGATATCTTGTTTGACACCCTCATGGGCTCCAATGAGTCCCCGCTCAAGCGTGCAATTCTTGACGCAGAGCTGGGTGATGACTTTAGCTACTATCTCTCCGATGACCTTGCACAACCAATGCTCTTCTTGCAGCTCAAGGGTCTCAAAGAAGGAGCAGCTCAGAAGTTCCGTGACTTGGTAGAGACCACCTGCCAGAAGATTGCTACCGAGGGCATTGATCCAAAGAAGCTCAACGCGTCCATTGCACTTGCAGAGTTTAACCTGCGCGAAAATGACCAGCCTTACTCAAACGGTATTGAGTACACGCTGCGTTCGCTCTCAAGCTGGCTCTACGACGACGCACGCCCTCTGGACTACATCCGCTACGAGGACGCCATTGCCTACGTCAAAGAACTTGCAGCTCAGAAGGGCTTTGAGAAGCTGCTGCTGGAGCTCATTTGCAACAGCAAACACGCAGCTCAGGTTGAGCTGGTCCCCACAGACGAGGGAGACACTCAAGAAGAGGCTGCTGAGCTGGAGCAACTTCGCTCTACGCTCACCGATGAGGATGTCGAGAAGATCCGTGCAGAAGTTGAGGCACTCCGTTTGGAGCAAGAAACACCTGACGCTCCAGAAGACTTAGCCAAGCTGCCGTCCCTCTCGCTCAGTGATATCGGTGCAGGTAGAGAGCGTCCTGCTGGCTTTGAGGTTGAGGCTCCCCTGCCATGCATTGCGCATGAGCTGGACACTCACGGCATTGACTATGTCTACCATTACTTTGATCTGACCCGCGCGGTTACCTTTGAAGAGCTGCCGCTTGTGGGCATTCTTGCTGAGGCGCTCGGCAAGCTTGATACAGCATCACACACCGCCTCTGAGCTGGATATCCTTATTGAGAGCAACCTTGGTCACCTCTCGTTCTTCACTGATATCTACGACCAAGACACGCTTGACCAGGCACATCCCGCCTTCATTGTTGCCGCAAGTGCCCTTGCCGAGAAAACCCAGGGACTTGCAAGCATTCCTTCCGAGGTTTGGTCCAGCACGCGCTTTGACGATTTGAGCCGCTTAAAGAACATCTTGATTCAGCGTCGCATTGCGCAGGAGCAGTACTTTGTTGGTGCTGGTCATACTGCAGCGCAGAATAAGGCTTTGACCGCCTACTCTGCAGCTAGCCGTGTAAACGATGCACTAGCAGGCGTTGGCTTCTATGAGTACCTAAAGAACCTGCTTGCCAACTGGGATGAGCGCGGCCCTCAACTTGCAAAAGACCTGGATGCACTCACCCGCAAGATGTTCCGTGCAGACAACGTTACTGTTAGCTTTACTGGCTCCGCTCAGAGCCGCGAGGCATTCTGGCAAGCAGCGGGAGACCTCGGCCTTACGAATGGCAACAAATCGCAGGCAGGCAACGCTGCGCCAACGCTTGTTGTCCCTGAGGGTAAGCTGCAGCACGTGGCGTATATCATTCCTTCAAACGTCTCCTACGTTGGTCTCTCTTATCCAAACGTTGCCCATGCAACCAATGAACAGCAGGGTAACTGGCTTATTGCCACCAGAGTTCTGGGTCTTGACTATCTCTGGAACGAGGTTCGCGTCAAGGGTGGCGCTTATGGCGTCATGTTCAGAAACTCCGTCGCTGGCCTGCAAAGCTTTGTCTCCTACCGAGACCCCGCGCTTGACGCAACTTTCGACCGCTATGTTGGCGCAGGTAGTTGGCTCTCTGAGTGGACTCCAGACGCTGACGAGTTTGAGGGCTATGTAGTTGCCTCTGTGGCAGGCGTTGACGCCCCTGTTCCCGCTCGAATGCTTGCTCGCAGGCAAGACATCGAGTACTTCAACCAACGTGATCCAGAGCGTCTTCTTAAGCTTCGCGAGAAAATCCTTCACGCCCAGGTTGAGGACATCAAAGAACTGGGAAGCACCATGCCTCAAAGCTATGACGACCTTTCGGTTGTTGTCTTTGGCGCTAAGGAGGCCATTGAAGCCTCCAAGCTTGATCTTGAGGTTGTCGATCTCTTTGGCGGCCAGGAGAACTAGGTCTGGTAGCTGAAACAAAAACGCAAAAGCCCTGTCATGTACACACATGACAGGGCTTTTCTTGTGAGGTATGAGGTGCAGCCAGACGTTCTTCTCGCCAAGCAGTGCGCTCAGCCAGGGGCCTTACTCGCTTCTCAGCGCCTGAACTGGATCGGATTTAGCTGCTCTACCTGCTGGAATAAGACCTGCAAGAAGCGTCAGGACAACGCTAATCAAAATCAAAATAAGTGCTCCGTTTATCGGCAAGATCACCAAATTGTCCACGTTAAACATGGCTTTGACCACAGCATTTGCGGGCAAAATAAGCAGTTGTG
>CALKRF010000126.1 GCA_937990665.1 uncultured Atopobium sp. | reverse complement strand
ACCTCTCCGATAACTCCACGCCTTTCTTTGGCGTTCTGATTACCAGCATGTTTACCTCAATGGTTTCTTGTAACCAGACGCTGGCTATTATGCTGACAAACGACCTATGCGAGAACGCAGAAGACTCTTCTAGCGCTCTTGCTCTGGATATCGAGAATAGCGCTGTAATTCTTGCTCCACTGGTTCCGTGGTCCATCTCAAATATCTCGGTACTCTCTGCAATTGGCGCACCTTCTATGAGCCTTCTGGCTGCAAGCTTCCTCTATTTGCTACCTCTTTGGACTCTGGGAATTTCCCTGTGGCTCCATCGACGCCCAGCAAAAATTGATGGTCATCGTGCTCGTTGGCTTGGTCTTACCTCTGACGATGTTCGTAGCTGCGCGTGTTCTGACGATGTTCGTAGCTGCGCATGGCCGCGCGTGCAGGATACAAGGTCAGCAGAGTCAACCGCAAGCCTTCCTGCTGTAAAAGTTGCTTAAGACCACACTGTCTAACGCTCCTCATACACATGGCTAAGCTAGACGTGTTTTACGCCGTTAATACTTCTATTGATACTTTGGTAATTCAATAATTCGATCACAGCGCTGGGCAATACCCATGTCATGTGTGACCATAAGAAGTGTTTTATGATTTGCGTGAACGGAGTCTAGCAAACTGTCTATAACAATAGTAGCCATGGCCTTATCAAGTGATCCGGTTGGTTCATCAGCGAGGATTAAATTGCCTGGCTTTATCATTGCTCGAGCAATTGCTACTCTCTGCTTTTCTCCACCAGAAAGCTCATTTACAACCGCATCGAACTTCTCGCCAATCCCGTAGTTTTCCAAGGCAGTTCTAATAAGACGTTCCTGTTCCTGCTTTGAAAGCTTGGTGTATTGAAGCGCTAATAAGAGATTTTTGCTTACTTTCCAGTCATTAATGAGAGCAAAAGATTGGAACAAATAATTAATCTCTGTACGCCTCATAAGTGTTGCTTTTTTACTATTGATTGAAGGATATGCTTTTCCCTCAAGCTTGATTGTGCCTGAATCTAATGTCTCGAGAAGACCGATGATATTAAGAAGCGTTGATTTTCCACACCCAGAAGGGCCCACGAGAGCCACTGACTCTCCACTTTCTATCCCAAATGAAATGTTATGAAGAACTGTGTTGCTTCCAAATGACTTATTGAGAGCATCTACCTGTAGAAATGTTTTCATAACTACTCCTTAGAGAAATTCTCTAGAACAATTCTCATGGTGCTTCTATTTGCAGAAATACTGATAGTCAAATTGGAAATCAATAACATCAAGCAGCCCATTATTATCCCAAGAGTTGAACCTATGACAATCATGCAAAGTGTTCCAACAAGTGCAATGAGATTCACTACGAGGAAAATATTTATGTATTGCTTGTAAATGCCAAATCCCAACATGCATTCAACAGCAATTTTTCTCTCATGTAATCTCTGGACAATTGAAATCATACTTATTTGAATCACCGTTATAGCTGCAAACATAAGCACAATTACAACACCGAATAAGAGGAAGAGCTCCTGCAGAGATTTTCTGTAGTCCTTTATAAAGCTCTCTATCGAACTGAACTGTGTTCCAAAACCATCATCAGAGAGCTCTACAACACCGCTGGAATCCAACAAATTTGCAGCGGCCTCAGGTGATAACTTTATGTAACTATTATCAAGCCCCGTAGCCACTAAACTTTCTGATTCAGTAGGAACCATGTTATTTGACGTTACCACTTTGATTACAACATTTGTGCTTATAGAAGGGCTGTCTATATTTGTTGACCAGGTAAAAAATCCCCCACTAGCATCGTATTCAATAAATTCAGATGAAGGATTTTGCATATAGGGTGTAACGATGTCTGACTCAAATATCTTGTCGCTTTTAGCCACAAGTTCTCTCAACAGAGATTTTTGTTCTTCTGAGTACGAGCTTGGAACGAGATAAATCCTTGTTCCATTCTCCGCTTTTTTAACTTGTTCATCAGTCAACGCTACCCCAATTTCTTTTAGATAAGATGGAGATGCAATCAGAACATCAAATGGCTTCAAAATCGATGAATTTACTTCATAGGCATTTAGCGTTGGCTCACCTATTTGATTTACATGAGCAATATACACGCCTGTATCGTGCTCGTGGGTTTTATACCAATCAAATAATTCCTTACTTTTATCCATTGGCCTGCCGTTGAAAAAATTACCTTGAGAAACGTGATTTCGGACAATATACCAATCTTTATATACAGACCAGTTTTCTTGAGTGAATAGTAGATTTGAGTACATGGTTATAGGAGCATCCATATACGTAGAACCAGCAAAAACTACTACACAACAAAGCGCGTAAATTATCGCCGTTAGAACGTACAGACCCTTTTGCGACAGTCTTCCTAAAATTGCATCTACAGGACGAATTGTTAGAAGTGGAGCAGCAGAAATGAGTACTGAAACCACAACTACAAGTATTGCTGGCATTACCGAGGTAAACGTAAACAGTAAAAAACTGCCAGTAATATCAAATCCGGAGCAATTAACCATTGTCCACATAAAGGCTAATGGCAGTAAAACAGCTGCTAAAGCACAATAGAAAAAATAATGATGAACGACGTAATCGCTCTTACTCCAGCCAAGCATTACGTGAACACCGAGTTTCTTTAATTCTTGTAACGAGTTGTAATACGTCAGTAAACAAAACGATATGCTCAAAATTATAAAAGTTACCCCAGCAACGTAGTAGAAAAGTCCAATTTCAACCGCTGATCCTGAATAATTAGTAATAAATTTTTCTTTATGTAGGCCAGTAGCTTCTGAAATCTGGCCAACCAATTCATCAAATTCTTCAGGAGAAAGGCCTAAAACAGCACAAGAATTTCCCAGATTATAGCCAGGAGTAATTTGATCTAATTTGAAATAAATTGACCCTAATACATACGGTAAGTCACCAACTTTATTATTGGTATCCATTCCGTAGCCAAGGTATGACTCTGGAGAATGTCTGAGAAGTTCATTGATTTTTTGCCTATTTATAACTTGGGTGCCAAGAATATCAAAGGAATCAAAGCTGTTAGCCTCACTACCTGGAGAAGACAGTACGCCAACGGTCAATATCCTAGGCCCTTCAGTAATTGATTCCGTCTTTTTTGTTATAAGAATCATCTTGTGAGTTTGTGCGTAAGCCCTAACAACTGACACAAACGTTTCTTTTGTCTCATTAGACATCTGTGAAGTATAAAATTGCGGCTGATTAGAGAGCCAAGAATCGAATTTTCGGGAAGTAATAATTTCTAAAAAGCCTTTTCCCACCAAAAACGAAGAGAGGGCGATTAAGACAACTATGATAGAAACAATGAAGCGGTACGCTCTTTTCATTTCTTCACCTACAATTTCTTTGAATTACAAAAAATG
>CALKRF010000125.1 GCA_937990665.1 uncultured Atopobium sp. | reverse complement strand
GTTATTGCTGTTGAAGGTCTCATTTACAAGGTAAAAAGAGTAAGCGACGCTCCATGGACACTTTCAATCTTGTCTAACCTTGCGTCGGTTTCTGTGGGTATTCTCGTTCAAACACTTATATAAAAATTTAGCGAGAAACCCTTTGAATAGGAGGGGGTTTCTCGCCAAATCTGGGTGATTTATGAGATAAAGCCTTAATGGACAATTGCAATAAGAAGAGCTCCGACCATAAGACCAATGGATGTTCTTAATGCCGCTGATGCTTGCCTGTGCAAGAGCTTTTGCGCACGAGTCGCGTGAGTAAGCTGGGCTTTTGAAGCGCTCAGTGTAGTATGCATTGGTCCTCCTTTCTTAGTTCTTGTCTAGTATATGCCCAAAAGTAAACCTAGGTAAACTCTTTAGTATAAAAATGATGCAAAAAACCACGCCGAGGGTAAGGCCAATCATGCCTCCAGAAGAGGCATCTAGGTAATAACTGCCTGTTATTCCAATTAAAACGCTGACCGTAGCAATGAGTGGAGAAATCCAGAGCATATGGCGCATCTGATTAGTAAGAAGTCTTGCGCAAGCGCCTGGAACAATAAGGAGCGAAACGGACAGAATTACGCCAACTGCCTGGAGCGATATGACAATTGCGAGGGCTAGGGCAACAAGTAAGAATGAAGTGAGCGTTTTAGTGGAAAGGCCGATTGCCTGGACCTGTGTTGGATCAAATGAAAGCAAGGTCAGGTCCTTATTTTTAAGGATAAGCAGAATTGCAATTGGCAGACCGATGCAAATAACTTGCAGCATATCGGGAGTGGTTACTCCTAAAAGATTGCCAAAGAGTATGTGCGATAAGTTAATTTGACTTGGAACTTTTGAGATAAGAACTGTTCCCAGCGCAAAAAACGTAGTAAATACAATACCGATAGCAGTATCAGGTCGCACAATTTGGCTCTTTTTAACTTGTCCGACCAACACCACGGTAATGAGAGCAAACACAAGTGCTCCCACCAGATAGGGAAGCCCCAACAGATGAGCAATGACCACGCCTGGGAGAATAGAATGCGAGATGGCGTCGCCCATGAGCGACCATCCCATGTGCGTAATCCAGCAGCTCAAAAGCCCGCAGACTATGGCGGTTGCAATTCCGGTGATGAGGGCTCGCTGCATGAATGCGTATTGGAGAATGTCTACCTCAGGCATGGAGCACCTCCTCAATGTGGGTATCTTCGGAAATACCAAGGTTCTGCAGGAGGGCGTCTCCAGAAAGAATTTCTTTCGAAGGACCCTGGGCGGTTATGGTTTTATTAATGACCAGGCAGATTGGGAATTTTTGCTGAGCCAAATTGATGTCGTGAATTGAAACGAGCAATGTTTTGCCTTCTTTACTGAGGTTATTGAGCTGTTCGGTGATGATGGCCTCAGAGCGAGCGTCTACTCCCGCAAACGGTTCGTCGAGAAATACCAGTTCAGCGGCTTGCGCTATTCCGCGTGCCACAAAAACACGCTTTCTTTGTCCGCCCGAGAGTTGGGCAAGTGGACGATCTGCAAGGTCGGCCAGGTTAACGCGTTCAAGTGCCTGAGCAACTAGTTCTTTGTCCTGAGCGGAAGGTATGCGCATCCAGCCCTGATGAACATATCTACCCTGCATAACAACGTCTTTTACGAGCAACGGAAACGTCGCGTCAATTGCCTCCGTTTGAGGGACGTACGCGATTTTGCCCTGCTTGCGCGCCTGTGAAAGAGGTTGCTGACCCCAAGTAAGTGACCCCTCCCATGCGATAGTGTCCATCAGTGCTTTGAAGAGCGTAGATTTACCGGCGCCATTGACGCCAACAAGTGCGCAAAGATCTCCTGTTGAAAGCGAGAAATTCACGTCATAAATGATGGGTTTCTCGCGGTCTTTTTTCTCGTACCAGGCGCAAAGTTGCGAAACACAAAGATTCATCGAACAATTACCTTCCCATGAGACCAGATACGATTGCGTCTGCGTCGTGTTGCAGCAGGTCAAGATAGGTGGGTACGGGGCCGTCGGCTTCCGAAAGGGAGTCTACGTACAAGATGTTCTTCTCGTCAGTTTTGAGGACAGCGCCCGTCTCGTCGGCTACCTGCTGCATTGCCTTGGGGCTTACCGTGGATTCGCAGAACACTGCAGGGATTTGCTGGGCTTTTACAGCTTCGACAACCTTGGCAATCTGCTGCGGAGTGCCTTCATCAGCGGCGTTAACGGCCCAGAGGTAGAGCTCCTTCATGTTGGTGTCGCGGCACAGGTACGAGAACGCTCCCTCGCAGGTCACAAGCGTGCGCTGGTTCTCCGGCAGGGTGCTAAGCTCCTCAATCAGGTGAGAGGAGATGTTGTCGAGCTCCTTTTTGTATGCGTCGCCGTTGGCTTCGAAGTCTTTGGCGTGGTCAGGGACAAGGTTGCTGAGCGCGCGGACGATATTCTCGACATAAATCTTGCCGTTTGCGGGCGACATCCACGCATGCGGATTGGCCTGACCCTGGTAGTCGCCCTCGGCGATGGGGATGGCGGTGATGCCTTCGCTGAGGTCGGCGCGCTGAGCAGGCGAGTCGTCGACGAAGTGCTCAAACCAGCGCTCAAGACCCAGGCCGTTGTTGAGGATGAGCTGGGCTTTCTGTGCGTGCTTGAGGTCGTCGGGTGTTGGCTCGTAGTCGTGGATCTCGGCGCCGGCCTTGGTGATGGACTCTACCTGGCAGAACTCTCCCGCAACGCGAGAAGCCATGTCTTGGATGACGGTGAAAGTGGTCAAGACAAGGGGAGCCGAGGAGTTTGGGTTTTGCGTGGTGCTTGAGCTGGCAGCGGAATCGCGTGGGCCACATGCGGCGAGAGAAGCGATAGCTGCCGCGGAACCTGCACTGAGCAAGGTCAGCGCTGACCTGCGGGTTAGGAGAGGATTGCGGGTAGCGTGCGGGTGTGGGTTTGCGACTGCCGGGTTATGCGTGCAGCAATGTTTCATAGTGACTTCCTTCAAAGAGATGAGAGCAGGTAGCTACGGGACTGAAAGCAAGAAACTGATAGCGTGAGGCCAAGAGTTAGGAGTTTGGAGCTACGAGCTCAACGGGTTTCTCGCCATATTGTATTCCTAAAAGTTAGCTATGTCTAACTTTTGAGATTTTTGAGGAAAGAAAAAGACTTCAGTTTGCAGACAAATGTCCAAAAGATTGAACGTGAAATTTAATGTGTCATTTATGTCACATTTTAAGCAAATTATTTTCTTTTAACGCATTGACCATAGGATTTGTGGTTAAAAAATATTTTTTGTATAGAAAATTATGTGAATATGACTAGAATTTATTTGTTTTCCAATGGTTTGTGCTCATGAAAAAAAGGAGAGAGAGCATGGCATTCGATTTTACAGGTAAGTTGGTTCTGGTTACAGGCGGAAGCGCTGGTATTGGCGCTGAGATCTCCAAGGGTATTGTTGCTGGAGGTGGACATGTAATCGTTTGCTCTCGTCACGAGGACACTGGCCGTAAGTTTGTCGAGGAGCTCGGCGAGGGTAACTTCTTCTACACAATGGACATTGCAGATGCCGAGGGCGTTAAGAAGACTGTTGCTCAGATTCTTGAGGAGTGCGGCGACGTCAATGTTCTTATCAACTGCGCTGGTCGCATCAGCTCCGTTCCTTTCACCGAGGTTGACGACAAAGAGTGGAACAACACTATCAACACCAACCTCACCGGTACCTACAACGTAACTCACGCTCTGTGGCAGCACTTCATTGATCGTGGCGGTGCTCGCATTGTCAACGTTTCTTCCGTAGCAGGCAAGATCGGCGGCGGCCTCCTTGGTACTGTTGCTTACGCATCTTCTAAGGCTGGTATGAACGGCTTTACCAAGGCTATCGCTAAAGAGGGCGGCAAGTACGGCATTTCTTGTAACGCTGTTTGCCCATCTTTCACCATTACAGATATGACCACTGCACTCTCCAACGATGAGGAGAAGTACAAGAAGGTCGTAGGCATTATTCCTCTCGGCCGTCCTGCACAGGCATCTGAGCCTGCACAGATGGTACTGTTCTTTGCTTCTGATGCTGCAAGCTTCGTCAACGGTGAGGTTGGCGACTGCGACGGCGGCATCGTAATGGACTAGGTGATTGTTGATGGCTACAAAAGAACCAATTTCTATTCAGCACCCATTTAAGGCACTGGGCCGTATCCCAGGTGCAAACATTCTGATTCCTCTGCTACTTGGTGTTTTTATGAACACATTTTTCCCAGAGGTATTCCCAACGCTCGGTAGCTTTACCGCAGCAATGACCGTTAAGGGTACTGCTGCTCTGGTTGGCGCTTTTATGCTGTGCGTTGGCGCAACTATTTCGTTCAAGAGTGCACCAAAGGCTGCACTTCGCGGCGCAATCATCATCATTTCTAAGGTTGTATTCTGCGTTGCTCTTGGTCTTGCTGTTCTGTTCTTCCTGAACGACAACCTGCTTGGTCTTTCTTCTATGGTCATCCTTGCTGCTTGCTCTGGTGCAAACAACTCCATGTACGCAGGTCTGATGGCCGACTACGGTAACGAGTATGAGCAGGGTGCAGTTGCAATTACTACGCTGGTTGTTGGTCCTCCAGTTACCATGCTTGCTCTTGGTGCAACTGGCCAGTCGCCAATCAACTGGTCTTTGCTTGGCGCAGTTCTGCCAATTATTATTGGTATTTTGCTTGGCAACTTCTTCCCATCCATGAAGAAGATGCTCACAAGCGCTCTGCCAGCAATTATTGTTATGACTTTCTTTGCTATGGGAACTACTATGAAGTTTGATTCCCTCATCATGGCTGGTCCTGCAGGTATTCTGCTTGGCGTTATCTGCTCCGTCTGCGGTGGCTTTATCAACTACTTTGTTGATCGCGCAACTGGAGGAACTGGTATTGCTGGTGTTGCTATTTCTTCCTGCGCAGGTGCAAATGCACTTACACCTGCTGCTATGGCAGAGGCTAACCCAGCTCTGTATGGCGGAGCTGCTCTTGCAACAGCAAACGCACAGGTAGCAGCTGCAGTTATCGTTACTGCAATCCTGACTCCTTTGATCACTGGTTACGTCGCTGAGCACTTTGCTAAGAAAGACAACGCTTCCGAGGAAGTTGTTGAGGCTGCTTAATCGCCCGTAAAGTTTCAAGTTCAAAATCCCAGCACCTTCGGGTGCTGGGATTTTTTGTGCCTTGCGTGCCGTTGGTTTCTTGTAGAGACGCTCAAAGAAGGTTGATAAACGACTGATAAGTAGGCAGCGGATGCCTCAGATTCTTCGGAAAACGCTCGAATAAGTCTCCAAGTGGTAAAAAATCCGTTTAGTTGGGGTTTTCATTTTTCTGCATACAACGTTTGCCCAGATAAAAGTTTTTAGTGCGGTAAAAAATCGTCTTAACTGGGGATAAATCGGCTAATTTTCAATTTTCATCCCCAACTAAACGGGTTTTTTACCTTTTTAGGCACATAATTTAAAGCTCAAAAATTATGTATTCATAGAATTGAATATAATAATCTGATTATGCAAAAAGGGTCAGAACGGAACGTTCTGACCCTTAACTTTGTTACTAAAAAGACTGAAGTTCGCTATTTTGTAAACGACACCTACTTAATCAGGACATTTCCCTCATAGCTGTCATGAACGTCCTGAGGTGTTACGCCCATGTGCTTCTTATAAAGCCTGCTGAAGTAGAACGGATCATTGTAACCAACCGCCTCGGAGGTCTCGCGGACAGAAAGACCAGATTGAAGCAGCTGCTGAGCATGGTCAAGACGTTTTGCAATGATGAACGTCATTGGGCGAACGCCAAATGTTTGAACAAAATTGTTGGAGAAGCGCTGAGTGCTCATGCCACAGCGTTTAGCCAGACCAGGAATGGTAATTGGATCTGCAAAGTGAAGCTCAATGTACGTGCGAGCCTCGGCCATGCTCTCCTGGACTTTTTGGCTGTTGGTGAGCAGGAACATTGACTTAATGAGCTCGGTACCGTTGACAATTTGTGCGACACGGTTGTCCAGCGATGGGGTAGTGTTAAGTTTTTCCAGGTCAAGTGTCTTATCAAGAATACGATCGAATCCCTGAGGATCAAATGCGTATGCATTGAAGATTGGGCTGCTGGTATCTCCTTGAACGCCATCATAGTAGATATTTACATGGTCAAATGAGCGTCCATAGAGCGTGCGATACGTTACGGTCTGACCTGCAGGAGCGTGTACAACTGTGGTTCCTTCACAGATGAATTCTTTGCCGCCAATAGTAATCTCAGCTGATCCAAATACAGGAATGATAAAAACAGAGTGAGCAAGCGAAAAAGTAACTTGGGAGTCAGCAATCTTCTGCTGGCGGTTGATCGAAAACACACTATACGTCTGCCGCGAATAGGTCTCTTTTAGCTCCTGCAGATTTGCCTGCATAGAATCTCCTCATTTCAAAAGCGCTCTAATGCGCCGAATATTAAAAATAACATGGAGAGTATTTTAGCCAGCAGAACTGCGATTGCAACCCCAAAATCAAATAAAATGCCATTTCAGGGGTTAAATTTTGATTAACGAGAAAGACAATTGCCTACGTAACTTTAAGAGAATGATTTGAAAAAGAACAATTTATGTATAAATTTTATCCATGTAAATCAAAGATATTCCATTTTGTTTATTTGCTTTAAACTGCCGATAAATAGCGTTTTTTGATACCATAAATCAGTTATGCACAAATGGATACTTCAGGTTAACTTTAGATACTGCAGACTTCATTTAGATGCCGTAGCTTTCTTTTAGCCTGCCATGGATTCCATTGGTTTTTCAGGTCTTAGGTTTTATTGGCTTCTGTAGAGTTTTCTCGTAGAAGTTTTCTCGTAGAAGGTTTGTATATGGAGCAGCTTGCACACGTTTTTTCACTTATCGTTCAGCCCGCATACGACTTGACCGGCAGTTGGTGGGCGGCAATCTTCCTTTTTACCCTTGCAACTAAAATCATTCTGATGCCTCTGGCGCTCTGGACGCAGCAAAATTCCATTGTTATGGTGCGCCTTATGCCCGAGACCTTCCGCTTGAAGACACGTTACTTCGGCGACAGGGAGACCATCGAGGAGCGCTCCAACGAGCTCAATAAAAAGGCAGGTTATCACCCGCTGCTGAGCCTTATTCCTCTGGCTATCCAGGTAGTCATCCTGTTTGGCCTGGTAGACGTCATTCATGGCATCACTGATTCCGGCGCTCCGGGCACAGAGTTTTTGGGCATGACCCCAATTATTGACGGCGGCATCACCTGGATTATGCCTCTTGCAGCAGCTCTGTCCTCGGTTGCTCTTGGCCTTGCATCCAACAAGCTGAATCCACTCCAGCGCGAGCAGTCTCGTGCCGAGAAGAACACCACAAACGGCCTCTCTATTGCAATGTCGCTTGTACTTGCGGTTTACGTTGTTTGTGGCATGGCATTCTACTGGGTTTGCTCAAACCTTCTCTCAATCCTGGTCCAGATTGTCTGCAACATCATTATTGACCCTCGTAAACAGGTTGACTATGACGACCTCAACGCTGCTCGCGACGAGTTTGAGGCAATGGACGCAGCAACCAAGTCCACTCACAAGTGGTTCCAGCGCGATCCTCATGCTGCCCGCGAAAAAGAGGACTACAAGCGCTTCTTTGACACCATCGGCAAGCACCTGATTTTCTATTCTGAGTCAAGCGGCTTCTACAAATACTTCCAGGGCGCCATTGAGTGGCTGCTGGCAAACTCGGACATCCGCATCCACTACGTTACCTCTGATCCTAATGACCAGGTCTTTGAGCTGGCAAAACAGCAGCCTCGCCTGATTCCGTATTACTTGGGCCAGCGTCGCCTCATCACGCTCTTTATGAAGCTCGACGCCGACGTTGTGGTTACCTCCCTCGGTGACCTAGAGAGCTCTTACATGAAGCGCTCCTACGTGCGCAAAGACGCTGAGTACATGTACATGTGCCACCACATGACCTCCATGACAGTCACCTCGACGCGCAACGAGTACACCTACTACGACGACGTCCTCTGCGTTGGCCCTCATCAGCAGCACGATCTTGAGCTGGTCGAGAAGTACTACGGCACGCCATCCAAGAGAAAGCCTGCTATTGGCTACGATCTTCTCGATAGGTCAATCCAGAACTACCAGAAGCAGAATCTGGGCCAGCGTAAACCTGGCGAGAAACCCCTGTTGCTGATTGGCCCTTCGTGGCAGTACGACAACTTGATGGATAGCTGCCTTGACGGCTTGCTTGAGCAGCTCATGGGCCGCGGCTGGCGTATTGTGGTTCGCCCACACCCAGAGTATTTGAAGCGTTATCCTGCCCGTATGGATGAGATTCTTGCTCGCTATGCTGACGCGGATCCAGAGGAGCTCTCCTTTGAGACTGACTTCAGCTCTAATACTTCGGTTCTCTCGGCTGACCTGCTGTTTACTGACTGGTCGAGTGTTGCCGAGGAGTTCTCGTTTACCACGCTCAAGCCGTCGGTCTTCATTGACACCGCAATGAAGGAGAACAACCCTGACTGGAGCAAGATTCATTCGGATCCATGCGACATTACGCTGAGAAATGAGATTGGCCGTAGCTTTGATCCTAAGGACCTCTCGGGCCTGGGCGACGCTGTTGCGCAGATGCTGGAAGAGACCGACAGCTGGTCGCACAAGATTGAAGAGATTCGTAACAACATGATTTTCAACCTGGGTCACGGCGGAGAAGCCGCAGGTAGGTTCATCCTCGAGCGCGTTTTGGCACACCAGGAGGGAACTGCAGACGCTGACACTGCCGAGAAGGACGACGCAGCAGACGCGGACGATGCTGCCGAGAAGGGCAACGTTGCCGCTATCGATGAATCCGCAACAACAACTGATGAGGACGGTGTTTCTCGTGATTAAAGCCATAACCTCTACCAAGAGAAACTCGCACAGCTCAGCTGCTCACAGGCGCGCAGCATTCCTCCACGCTGTGTTCTACCTTGCAGTGTTGACCTTTGCGTGGTGGGCGCTGCTGCCTGCAACAGCTCAGGCGTATGTTGACCCATCCGTCATGACCTACACCATCCAGGCGCTGGCCGCGGTGGTAGTTGCTCTTTCTGCCGTGCTTGG
>CALKRF010000124.1 GCA_937990665.1 uncultured Atopobium sp. | reverse complement strand
TCCACGTTAAACATGGCTTTGACCACAGCATTTGCGGGCAAAATAAGCAGTTGTGTAATGCCAATGCCCATAACACCAGAGATAAGGCCTTCAATAAACGTCTCTGCATTAAATACGTTGGCAATGTCTCGCCTGGAAGCACCAATGGAGCGCAGGATACCAATCTCCTTTTTGCGCTCAAGTACCGAGATAAACGTAATGATGCCAATCATAATGCTGGAAACAACAAGCGAAATAGATACAAACGCAATCAGCATCGCCGAGATCATATCAACAATTAGCGTGACAGAACTCATCAACGCACCAACAATGTCGGTATACGTAACTACCTTAGACTCTTCACCTGCAGCCTTTGCATCAGCGTTGTACGTATTAAGAATTTCAACAATCTTCTCTTTGCTTGCAAAGTCTTTAGGATAAATATTGATTGACGTGGGCTTATTAAGGTCCGCATATCCCATCTTAGAAAGATTTGTCTCATACGTTGCTGGCGTTGCCCTTAGCATTGACGCGGCAATAGCTGCGAGCTGCGATGGGTCAGCATTGAGCTTAAAGGCACTTGCGAGCGTTGCTTGATCTATGTGCATAGCATTGGACATATTTGCCGCAACGCCCTGCATAGCTGTATTGAGAGCGCCTGCAATCTGATTTTGCATCCTGGAAGCAACCTGCGTCATCACGCTGGTTAACGCAGACTGCACGTAAGCACTCATAGCACGCGTAATAGCTGCAGAAAGTGCACTTGCAATCTGTGATTGATAAGCACTCATAAGCCTCTGAGAAACCTCAGCCTGGACACTTGGAAGGTCTGGATTGGTTCCCAGTTTATTTGCCAGAGCACTAACCAGCTGTTGCTGCAGGTCATCAGTATCAACTGCAGAAGAAACTGTAGTCACAATCTGCGTGCGTACCTGATCTGTTGCAAGGTAGTCTGCCATAGTCTTGCCGGGATTAGCAGCGCTCCAAGAGTTCCATCCCAGAGCAATATTGCCCATGAGCGAAGAAATAGCAGCTTGTCCTCCTGGTTTGAAATTAACGGTAATGCCAGAAAGAATCTGCTGAATGTCTGCTGCAGAGAGCTCTGGGAAAGCCGCTGCCAGCGCAGCTGGATCAAGCGAAGACGTCACAGAAGACAGTACATTGCTGTCAGACAGATTCAGCTGTGACGGATCAAAAGCTGGTAGCTGCACGTCAGAAAGGTCAAGCGAGGACATATCCAGCCCAGACAGATTAATTGACGAGAAGTTCAGCGCCTGTGGATTGAAGTTAAACGCTGAGGACAGCACGTTAGGATCAACGGAAATGAGAGAGCCGATAGAAAGCCCCTCAGAAGTTTGACCGTTCTTCTCGTCCTCAAAGGTTTTACCAGTGAAAACGTCAACGTCCGGACGATTCATCTGGTCCTGAACAATAGGAGATGCCTCTGCATCAGAAATCATCTTCTGAGTCAGTTGTGGCGTGTAGTAAATGCCCTCAGAAAGCGCTCCTGTGGTAGTTGGGTCTTTTGCCTGAACAACACCAACAATATGCAGGTCGGGTGCGTTAGCAATGAGGTCATTCATGTATGCCTGATCATCGGATTTGTCTGTCCAGACACCAAGATTTCCGTCCCATACATAGCGCTGATAAGGCATAACCAGCTTAAAGGTTGGAGACATCAGCTGGTCGTAAGTATATGTACTGTGAGACTCTTCGATAGTGCCAGATTCTCCACTTGCAATTTTATCAACGGTAGAGCGCAGGCCAGCGTAGTCACGCAGGCCAAGCGTGTACTCCAAAAAGTCATCCATGGTGCCGTTTGGACGCAGTACCAGAACAGCCTCATTCCAAGCAGTCGGCCATCTACCAGCACGAACCGTATAGCGGTCCTCGTAAATGGAAGGATTTCCCGGAAGCTCACTAAACAGCGTGGTACTTGCAAATGAAGCAAGCGGACTATATGACGGAATCTTAGGCGACACCTTAGAGAAGGTAACATCTGGCTGCACCTGAACAGGATTAGAAGAGCCAGAGTCCGCGCCTGCTGGCAGGTAGATGAAGGGGCTTACGGAATAGCCATAGGTAATAGCACTGGCATACGTGTTAATGCCGCCACCATTATTGTCGAGAAAAGCCTTCAAGCTGGTCAGATCATTGGACCCGATGCTTTCTGCCTGCATCCCCAACCTATTATTGGTAGGAATAGCGCCCTCAGCAGGCTGGTTTTCTAGCTTTGCAGCTTCTGCGTTTTTCTGGTTTTGCGTCATCTCGCTTTGTGCATCTTGCGTTTGAGAATCAGCCGAGTCAGAACTGCTACCACTTCCAGAAATAAAGGAAGAAATATTAACGGACTGCTCAGAGATGGTGAGTGGGTACATTGAAAGCGTATCTTCCTCAACCTTCTTGATGTACTCGTTTGCACCATTTGCCAGTGCCAGAATTGCCGCAATACCAATAATGCCAATTGAACCTGCAAACGCTGTCATAAGCGTGCGGCCCTTTTTGGTCATGAGGTTATTAAACGAGAGACCCAGTGCAGTCAGAAGCGACAT
>CALKRF010000123.1 GCA_937990665.1 uncultured Atopobium sp. | reverse complement strand
AAACGCCGGCTCGCTGCTCAAGACGCTCGAGAAGAACGGCTACTTGTGCCTCGCCAATTGCAGAGACAATAGTCTGTCCGGTGTCCTCGTCACGCTCAACCTTAAGGGTTGGATCAGCGTCAGCGGCTTTCTCCAGGAAAGCAAAGAGTTTGCCCTCAGTACCACGCTCATCAGGCTCAATAGCTGTGCGATACAGGGAGTTGGGGAACCTAAATGCAGCGGCCTCAACCTTGCCAGTAACGGAAAGCGTGTCGCCTGTCATGGCCTCAAGCTTAGGAACTACCACGATATCGCCAGCTGCGGCGGTGCTAACGTCTGCCGTCTCTTTGCCGCACATACGATACAGGTGTGAAAGGCGCTCAGGCTTGCGCGTGCGAGCATTAATAAGCTCGGCACCTGCAGAAACGGTACCTGCAAGCACCTTTACAAACGTAAGCTTGCCGTTCTGTGGATCTTGCAGCGACTTGAAGGCAAATGCAACAGGACGCTCGTCATCAGGTGAAATATCAAGCTGCTCGCCGTTGACCAGTGGAATGCGGCCAAAATCAGACATAGTTGGGAACCAGCCGTCAACAGCGTCAAGCAGGGAGATGACACCTTCTTCACGGACACAAGAGCCGGAGAAGACGGGAACAAAAATGCGCTCCATAAGAGCCTTGCCCAGCAGGCCTTCAAGCTCTTCCTGCGTAATCTCTCCACCCTCAAGATAGCGCATCATCAGCTCATCGTCGGCTTCAACAACCAGCTCGGTCAGAGCGGCGCGAGCAGCCTGCGCTTCTGCTTGGAACTCGGCAGGAATATCGGTGACCTCAGGCTTTCCGTCTACCAGCTTACGAGCCTTCTGATGGACAACGTCAATGATACCGGAGAATGCCTCGCCGGAACCCATTGGAATAGTCACTGCACCAAGCGAGGAGCCAAAACGATCCTGGAGCATAGCCATCGCGGTCTCGTAGTCTGCATCAGGGCGATCCAGGCGGTTGATGAACAGTGCGCGGCAGAGAGACAGGTCCTCGGCAGCAAACCAAAGCCTGGTGGTGATAGTGCCAGGTCCACTAGCTGCATCAACGACAAACAGCGCAGTCTCAACAGCGCTCATTGCCGAATAGGCGTCACCCACAAAGTCAGGATAGCACGGTGCGTCAAGCACGTTAATGCGTGTATTTTCCCAGGTAATTGGTGCGATAGTAGTAGAAATAGAGAATCCGCGCTCTGACTCTTGTGAATCGTAATCAAGCGTGGGCTTTGTGCCTGCGTGGCCGCCTAAACGAGTGGTTGCACCCGTCAGATGCAGCATTGCCTCGGCAAGCATGGTTTTGCCCACGCCACCTTGGCCCACCAGGACCACATTCTTTACCTTAGATACATTCTTTTCGGCCATGATGCCTCCTCTGACTGCGGCAAGCAGCCGAGAAGGTCAGCCGATAGGTCGCGCCCGAGTCTAGCGCGATATGCTTCGGCCCTTCCTGCTACTTACCGAACAAGAAAACCTCTAGCCCCCCTACCGTACCGCAAAGCACAAAAAGAGACACCCACCATTCGATAAACGACATGTGGTGGGTGCCTCAAAGTTTCTTCTCGACAGAAGAATTTGAACTGTTACCGCAGGTAGGTGGCGTGAAATTGCAGAACGCCACCCGCGTGCATCACAAAAGTTAGATTCTAACTCCTCGGTGAACGGTGTTGTTAAAGATCAGGTAGCCGATAATTGCGTTCACCAGTGACAGCGTGACAAAGATAATGTTTGGAAGCGTCTCGTTAATCACGCCTGTTGACGAGCTAAATGACTCGATAACCGGCAGAATCATCATCATGAACGTTCCGCCAATGACAAACATGGAGCCTAACGTGCCCGCAAGAGAAGACACCGTGACCGAAAGACTCCTCTTGGTAATATCAACAACAGAAGTCCAGTCAAAGTTTGGTCGGCGGATATCAATGGCCAGGCCAACGTTAGACACAAGGAACACAATGCAGAGTGGCAGAATGACGTTTCTCAGCGCCGTTTCAATGGTGATGTGACCAGGAATCAGGAAGAAAATCTGAGTCAACACGCTGAAGATGAGCACGTAAAGCATGTTAACAGCAATCTTTGCACCAAAAATCTGCTTTGGGGATACAGGCATGGTTGCCATCAACCAGTTTGAGCGGCCTTCCAGCGAGTATGAAATAGCGGCAGAGTTGGCTGCGCAGAACATCGAGGTGCCAAACCAGGTGGTTATCATGCCAAAAATGGTTCTTGCCAAAGGTAGATAGCGTGGAACCTCGGACGCAGGAACAAAATAGGCCACGATAGACGACGTGCTAAAGAACAGAGAAATAAAGGCGAGAATAACCATCAACAAGCAGCCAAAAAGCATGTTTATAAAGACTGCTGGGTAACCCGTGATGGTCTGAATCTCTTTTCTGATCAGAGCAACAAATGGCGTCGCGGACTTGGTGGAAATCTGTTTGGTAGTGAACTTCTTCTGGACCTTATCCTCGCTTACCAGCGCATTAATGCGGTCGTTGCAGCGAGAAATGATTGCCACAATTGCTGCAGGAGCTCCAACAGAAACCAGGACAAACAGCAAGAAACTGACAAGGGAGCCAGAATTAAAGAAATCCGCAATCCACAGTGATGGAAGATAAACTACGCCAACTGAACTTGCAACGCTAAAGACGGTGTTCCGGAAGTTATCCACCACACCTGGAACAAACTTGTCTGCATTGAAAGATACCGTAAAGATAAAGAACAGATAGGCAACCATAAAGAAAAGGCCAAAAACGCCACCGATGACCATTCCCAAGTTCTTAAAGTGCAGCTTTGCAGCAAGGGCAGCAACCACAAAAGCCAAGAGAATTGCAGCAGAAACCGCAAGGTTAGGCCCAAGAAAAAGCGCGAACAAGGCACCAATCAAGCGTGGAAGTGTAACAGCCTCAAAGGTGAAGTAAGCCAAAAAGACTGGCAGCATAATGGTGAGAGACCAAATACCCTCAGCAGCATACAGGGCAGCTACACGAGAATAAATAATAGTGCTCTTTTTGATTGGAAGCGACATGATAAAGTCGTAATCCTTGTACGCAAAAAGCACGCCATTGGCCTTTACAAACGTCAAAATAACACCAGGTAGAGCGCCAACAAGAATTCCTGCCAGAGGAAGCAGCCTTGTGAAGCCGGCAATGGCTAGAGTTGTCGCAATGCCGTAAATGTAAACCATCATGAAGAGCGCGCCAACAACTGCAAAAATACCACCGACAATAGGCAGGGCATTTGCGCCAACCTTTTTCTCAAAATTCTTTCGAGCACCTATAACCTGCGTAGTCCAAATCATGGTGATTTGAACCTTAAGCAGCATCCAGAACACTTTGAGATTGGAAGGCAATTTGAGCTCAGAGCGATCGAGAACAGGAACTTGACCAGCACTTACTTGAGCTGGAATAAACACATCTCCTGAGAGTTGCAGGTTCTGCTCAGGCACATCGGGGCGCTGAGGAGCCTGTGGAACGTTGT
>CALKRF010000122.1 GCA_937990665.1 uncultured Atopobium sp. | reverse complement strand
AATACAAAACCAATGCGGTTGTTTCTATAGGTATCCCAGTCTCGCTCTTTGAACTTCTTGGTAGAAATACCATCTACCAGCAAGTCTCCAGAATCAAAGCGATCAAGACCGCCAATGACATTGAGCATAGTAGTCTTACCCGAGCCCGAAGGGCCAAGGATTGCTACAAACTCGTTATCTCTAAACGCAACGGAAATATGGTCCATTGCAGTTTGTTCAAATCCACCAGTGTTGTAACGCTTTGAAATACCTTTAAGCTCAAGCACGCGTTGCTTCTTTCTTGTTGGACTGTATGGAGCGCGGGACTTTCCTGTTAGTTGGCTGCGTCTTCGTTAGCTGTATCTGTATCAGCTACATCGGTCTTCTCGCCAGCAGCTGTCTGAGCTACTGCGTCCTCTGCAAATGGATCAGCAGTGACGTCCTCAATAACTTTCTGCTGAGCCCAGCTTAAGCCGTAGAGCAGACCAAAGAGCACCCAGAACCATGGCGCGTAGAGCATGACAACCATCAAGAGGGCAAAAAGTCCTCGGAGAAGAGTCCAAGGGAGCACCACAATTAGGAAGAAAAAGAATGGCAGTACAAAGAGAATTGCTGCAAGCGTGCGAAGTACAACTGCCACTGTCTTAGTCAGCGAGAAACCCGTATTGCGTGCAATAAGCAGACCTACCAGGCCAGCAATGCCAAAATACAGCATGATTGGCGCAACAAAATAGGAATAGAACAGCGGTGTAGAGGGGTCTTGAGGCAGCGTTTGCCTAAGAACCATCAGTACAATTCCCAAAACCGTTAAAACGCCAAGAAATGATGCGTTTCCAATAAAAGTCTTTTTCGTCATAGTTAACTCCTTTGAGAAGGGGTATTAAGTATAGTGTAACTAGTACCTTGTTCCCGACCTTGGCTATTTCATACGCGAGATGTCGCTAAAACCGCTGCTCTCCATATGTTTCAGGGTCAAACGTTTGAATTAAAGGAGTTTTTCATGACTGATGCAGAACTCAAAGCAAGCGCCGAGGCGTTTGTTAACGAGCACTGGGAAGAGATTATTGAGGATATTCGCTACCTTGTGCAGGTAGAGTCCGTTGAGGATCTGTCCCTTGCAGAGCCTGGCAAGCCTTGGGGTCCTAAGTCTTATGAGGCACTTCACCGCGGTCTTGAGATTGCAGAGCGTCTAGGCCTTGAGACCACAGACGTAGACGGCTATCTGGGCTTTGGTGACCTTCCTGGTGAGTCCGAGAAGTACCTTGCTACCATCGCTCACTCCGACATTGTTCCTCTTGGTAAGGGATGGACGGTAGACCCGCTTGACGTTACCCGCCGTGAGGGCTTTATTCTGGGGCGCGGCGTTCTGGACGACAAGGGTCCTCTGGCACTCTCCCTCTGGGCAGCTCACTTCTTTGTTGAACAGGTCAAAAAGACTGGCAAGAAGCTCCCTTATACTCTGCGTGCCATCGTTGGTAATAACGAGGAGACTGGCATGGGTGACGTCCCTTACTACCTCTCCAAGTATCCAGAGCCCGCATTCTGCTTCACACCAGACGCTGAGTTCCCCCTTATCTGCGGCGAGAAGGGCGTGTACCACGCACAGTTCACGTCTCCAAAGATTGCTGGCGCACACAGCGAGAAGATCGTTGAGCTTGACGGTGGTACCGTACCTAACGCTATTCCAGGTCTTGCAAGCGCACTTGTTCGTGCTGACGCATCTACCTTGGCTGACACTGATTCCATCAAGGTTGAGGACGCAGGCGTTGAAGATGATGGCACCAAGCTTGCTCGCATTAACGCAACTGGTAAGGGTGGACACGCTTCCATGCCAGAAGGAACTGTCAACGCAATTGGTCTACTTGTAACCTACTTGCTTGACAACAACCTCTGTGGAGAAGAAGAGCGCGGCTTCTTGACCTTCTCGCAGCAGCTTTGCTCAACTACTGATGGTACTGGTACGGGCATCCAGAGTGCTGACGACAAGTTTGGTCCTCTGACCTGCATCTCTGGTACTATCCGCACCAAGGGCGATGTCTACGTACAGACCGTTGACTCTCGCTATCCTACTTCCACCACTGGCGAGGCTATCACTAAGCGCATGACTGAGCTTGGCGAGGATCACGGCTGCACCTTTGAGGTTCTCTCCGATGCTGTACCTTTCTACATTGACCCAAGCTCCCCTGAGATTACTACCCTGCTTGATACCTTCCATGAGTACACCGGCAGCGATGAGCAGGCCTTTGTTATTGGTGGCGGCACCTATGCACGTCACTTTAAGCG
>CALKRF010000121.1 GCA_937990665.1 uncultured Atopobium sp. | reverse complement strand
AATTTCTTATATAAGTCTATTCATGTTTAAGCATATTAGATGAAGTTTATGCATAGAGATGCATATCAGTCAGTGCGACCGCCTAGCTGCCTGGCTATCTTGATTAGGAACATGTCGATTCTTCAGCAGAGCCTACCAAAGCTGCGCAATTTTTGTGCGCCAGGCCTAAAAGCCGACGCTAACACGCTACAGAATCATAATCCCCCGCATATGAACTGCCTCCCATTTCTTATGTCCAAGAAATGGGAGGCAGTTCAATACGTTGGAACAGAGGGATTTTAATGCATATAGCGAAAAACTCGTCTGCTAGAAGGGTTTCTCGACAATGAGTTTAGAAGGAGCAGGCGCCGCCGATAGTGCAAGCAGCTGCTGCAGAGCCGTCATCTGAATCATCGTTTGAACCAGAAACATGGAAGACCTCGGAGAGGTAGTTAATGATGTCGCCGGACTCATACATTGCCTTGCCGTCAATGAACAGACATGGAACCTGACGCTTGCCGCCAACCTCAATGAGGCGCTCGCGAGCTGCATCATCAGCAACAATGTCATGCATAGGAAGCTCGATGTTGTTCTGCTCCATGAAGGACATAACCTTGTGGCAGTATGGGCAGGTTGGCTTATAGAAAAGCTCAAGATTCTGAGTAGCCATAAAAACTCCTTTTGTTAGTAATTACTACTACTTTGTCTATACCCACCATAGCGTAGTTGTTTCACATGGATTTGGTTATAGAGGCTTAGTCGGAGAAAACTCTAAAAAAATCGATATCTAGCATGTCATAAAATTCTTCATAACTCTTTTTAGCTTCTTCAGGAGCGTCGTCTTTAATGTGATATCCGCGACCATCTTCAAAAAAGAAATCATCGATACCTTCATCTTCTGGGGTTGTATACCAATCGCGATTGCTTAAGAAGTGCGGAGGTTCAGGAAAAGTCATAATTATCCAATCAGCCACAACTTTACTAATTTTGTACAAACTATCGTATAGCGCTAGTTTACTCGCACGTAATGAAAACTGCTTAACAGAAGCAATAAGAGGCCGCTTGGGGCATAAAAATAGCCGCACAAGGCGGCTATTAATAGTTAGTGGTGCCAGCAACCAGGATCGAACTGATGACCCCCGCTTTACGAGAGCGGTGCTCTACCAACTGAGCTATGCTGGCGTGCAAAAGCGCGCTAACAACTATACGGGGAAGCCCTGTATTATTCAAGCAGAAATACTAAAGAAGCCCGAGAACACCACGAACAAGGCGCTCAAGATCATCTGCGTACTTCTCGGATGCCTCTTGAACACTCTTATGCGTAGTTCCATGAGCACCAGCTGGGTTTGCCGCAAGCGTTAGAGCCAATACGTTCATATCAAGAGCTCGAGCCATAATGACCTCAAGAGCTGTGGAAACACCAACGTATGAGACGCCAAAGCTGCGAAGCATAGCAACCTCTGCAGGAGTCTCAAAGTTTGGTCCCAAAAGACCAGCAAAAACACCTTCATTGAGCTCAATCTTAAGGTCATCTGCTACGCCACGTGCAAGCGTTCTTAGATAAGGCGAGAAGGCATCATTCATGTCAACAAATGGTGTTTCGACATCACGAAGGCCTGCCCACTCTGCAAGCGGATTGGTTCCGGTGAGGTTAATCTGGTCAGTGATGACGCCAAGGCCAGTCTTTGCATTACCAGAAACAGCACCTGTTGCTCCTGCAAAGATAATATCTTTGCAGCCCAAATGATGCGCATGCTGAACAAGGGAGGTTACCTCAGCTGCAGAATAGCCCTGATAGAGGTGCACACGACCAGGATAAACAACTACAGGCACGCCATCGATAGTACCAATGGTTGCTTCAAAGCTGTGACCTGCCATAGGAGAAGCGTCAACAGGGAAACCTGGAATGTCACGATAATCAATACGACGAACTGGCTTTACCAGATCGGCAAGATGACCAAGTCCGGTTCCCAAAATAAGAGCAACAGGATGCTCAACAGATGGGCTTACATTCTCAATGGTTTTCTCGGTAACCACGCAAATCCCCTCCTCTAAGAGGTGACGAGTAAGTGTTCCCTCGCCAGAAACAAGCTTTCCTGAGTACGTACCATCATAAATCTCATGCACGCCACAAGACGGGCTCTTTGCCTTCAAAACGGCGAGCGTGATGTCAGAAGACGTAACGGCATTAAGAGCAATCTTAGATCCACGTTCAAAATCTTCTGTAACATCTGAGCCGTCCTTGAGCCAAACACGTCCTTCTCGCTGCTCCGCGGGCGGACGAGGCACAGGAAGGCCCGAGGAAGTCTCGGGGCAAATCTTTGTAACGTTTACTTTTTGAGCCAGTCTTTGTACTGCAGAAACAGGCTTGGCCCCTCCGTCATATCTGACGGGGAGGCCAAGTAAACAAGCGCTGATTGCAACTTTCATTGCGTTTCAGATCCTAGAGAGCAAGAGAGTAAACAGCAATAGATGCCTTACCAAGAATCTCGTTGATCTTCTGTGACCACTCCTGAGAAGCCTTGCTTGCAACAGCAGAGTACTTGCTCATTGCAACCTGATAAGCAGTCTGAGCAGCTGCATAAGAAGCGGAATCATTGGAGATCGAGTAAGCAGAAAGCTGCTTATAGTAATCGCCGTCCTGGGAAGCCCAAGTGTTGTTCTTAGCGTCCCACTCATCACCAGCAAGACCAATGATGTACTGAGCGTACTCCTGGCTTGTAGTCTCAGAGTTGCCGTCCTCAGGTGCAGTTGGTGCCTGTGGAGCATCTGGAAGGGTTGTAGTCAGAACGCTATCACGATACTTCTTCATAATGACAGCATCATTGATGAGCTTCTTTGCAACGTCTTCAGAGAGCTTGTATGCAGAAGCAACCTGGCTAACATCAGTAGTCTTGAAGTTGGTCTGCATGTAATTGTTGACCTCGTCATCAGTGACGGTAATACCCTTGCTCTGAGCTTCAGCAACAACAAGAGCATTGCGAACATAGCCAATGATCTTATCGGCTGCAGGAACAGCATAGGTGCCGTCAGACTGCTTTGCTGCGTCAAGACCGGAAGTATTCTCAATGACCTCACGAGCAGTTACTTCTTTGGTCTGACCGTTATAGGTATAAGAAGCAATAGGAGTGTTGAGCTCACCCTCAGAAAGTGTGGTGCGACCGTTCAAAGAACCAGTAGCTCCGCCACCGCCCAAAAGGAAGCGACCGATGACAATACCAAGAGCAAACAGTACAACTGCTCCAACTCCGATAAAGATCTTTGAGTTCTTTCTTACATCAATAGATGGCATATCCTTGCCTTTCATCGCTCAATGCAACTATGCGTACACTAATACAAACCTGTAGTTTACTCTTATTAGCATGCATAAAACATACAACCAGTAAACTCCCCCGTTTGTACACAGTCGTTTACATGCAAAACAAACTACTTGGTAGCTGCAACAATCTCTTCCGAATACTGTTTGATGTATCCAGTGGCATTTTCTGCATCAAACTTCATGCGCTGAGACAGTGCCTTCTTCACGTCCTTAGAAATAGTTCCGTGTGCTAAGGCGAGAAGACCCTGGAGCATATCATGGTACTCAGCATCTCCGTGATAACACTGAACCGCCTCATCCAAAAGTGGCCACGCCTCATCAGAATGCTTTGCAGAAGTTGCTCCGTACTGACAGAGGAACAAAAAGGCTGCGAGACGCACTGTTGCTGAGTCATCATCAAACAGAGAAGCCTCAGCAGCATCAAATGCCTTAAAGACCTGGTCACCAAAGTGAGCGCTCAGATTGGCAAGCGCATCAAGCACTTCCCAACGAGTCTGTGCTTCTGGCCTATACAGTGCATCAATAAGAGAATCAATGTGCTCTTCAAAGGCAAGGGGAGCACTATGGGCCAGCTCCGCAAGCTCATGAGATGCGTCTTGACGAGCGCGCCTACTAGCATCAGACAAAGCAATGACCAGTGCATTCACTTTTTTCATCTGTGCCATAGTTGGCTTTTTAGTAGCCTTCTTAGCAGGTTGCTTTTCTTCTTTTGGCGCCTTTGTAGAGCCCGCTTTTGCGGTTGCCTTAGTTGAAGCCTTTTTTGGCTTCTGAGCAGTTTCTTTCTTTTCTGCCATGAAACCTAAATCCTCTCTAAAACACCCTTTATTCTCTAAATCCGTCTACGACAACGGTGCCGCTTTTTTGATCCTCATGAATTTTAATAAATCCAAGGCTCGATGCTTCACGTAAAAGAGAAGTAAACGAACGATATCCATAAGTTGCCTCAGCAAACTGTGGACGCTTCCTTCGCATAGTCTCCTTTAAACGAGACGCATAAATAAATGTCTCGCTTTCGCGCTCCAAAGACTCAATGGTCTCAAATAAGAGCTGATAGCAGTCGTGTTTCTCGACAGGTACCTTCTCTTTAAAGTCTGGAATTCTGCCAGAACTCAAAATATCCTCATAGAAGATAAACTCGTCACAAACTTCAGCAAGAAGCGAGCTGGTAGACTCCTTCATACCAACACCAATGACTGTTTTACCAGCCTCTTTAAGCTTTGCCACAAGTGGCGAGAAGTCCGAGTCACCAGAAAGCACAGCGAATGTGTCAATGTGGTCTTTAGTAAGACACATCTCAACAGCGTCTACCGCAAGTCTAATATCGGCAGAGTTCTTGCCGGTATAAGCCCTATCTGGAATCTCAATGAGCTCAATGCCAAGCTCATGCAGGGGCGTAATAGCATTTGGAAAGCGCTGCCAATCGCAGTATGCACGCTTGGCAGTAATGCGTCCCTTATCAACCAGCCTCTCCATAATGAGCTTCATCTCTGGAAGATGGCCTGGTTCTTGATGACCGTTTCTCTTTCTTTTGCCTGTTCCTAGTGCCAAATTTTCATAATCGATGAAAACCGCAATAGAGCTCTGAGGAGTAGAAATATCACTCATAATCGGGGTTCCTTTGCGGCTAGCACTTAGTGGCAGCAGTGGCCGTCATGACCGTGCTCGTGACCTTCACGCTCATGATGATGTCCGTGACCATGGCACTCGCACTCGTGATCACCATCTTCATGGTCGTGACCACAGCAGCACTCGTGCTCACCCTCATCTTCCTGGCTCTCAAGAAGCGACCAGTCAAGACCAGCTGCAGTGCTCGTAGCCTCATCAGCATAAAGCAGTGAGATTGCCTGGGTGCCCTTGCGAGCGCCACCAATCTGGCAAAGCATGTCATACAGGGTAAAGGCAGTCTCTGCACCAGGGAGGGTAATCTCAAGGTCCTCAGACTGAGCAAGAGCAAGCGCAATATCCTTGCGGAAGTGCTCAGCCAAAAAACCTGGCTGGAAGTCTCCCTCAAGCGACTTAGGAGCAAGCTCTTTAAGTGCGCGAGAAGAACCCATACCACTAGCAACAACCTCAAGCATCTGCTCAACGTCAAGTCCACCCTGCTCTGCCAAGGCCATTGCGTCTGCATAGCCAATCATGCAGGAAGCAAGGGAAACCTGGTTACAAAGCTTTGCGGTCTGACCCTTACCAGCACCACCCATGCAGAAAATCTTTGCCGAGAAGGTCTCGAGAAGAGCGCGTACTGGCTCAACATCATTCTCAGTTGCGCCGACAATCAGCGTAAGAGTACCGTCCTGAGCGCCCTTCTGACCGCCAGTAACCGGACAGTCAAAGGCATGTTTTCCCTCAATTTCAGCAGCATCGTGAATATCACGAGCAAGCTGAGATGAGGAAGTGGTCAAATCAATAAGGTATGCGCCCTTCTTAGCAACGCGGATAAGGCCATCTGTTGCCAAGTAAACGTCCTCAACATCAGTTGGATAACCAACCATGGTAAAAACAACGTCAGCGTCTTTTGCAGCATCTGCCACACTCTCTGCAGCGTGAGCGCCCAACGAGACAAGCTTTTGTGCTTTCTCTGGTGTTCTGTTGTAAACAGTAACGTCATAACCAGCAGAAATAAGGTGCTCTGCAATAGGAGCGCCCATAATGCCTGTTCCAATAAAAGCAACCTTTGCATTCTTGCTCAGTGCCATGTATGAGTCCTTTCAGACTGAAATAAATATACAAACTGAGGCCGCTCCAAAGAGCGACCCCATACCTTGTACCCGTTAATTAGATTTACGAACCCTGTTAGCAATTCGGTCAGAAAGCGAAAGCTTCTCGCGGCGGTCAGTTCCCCAGAAGACAATAGCCACCATGCCTGGTCCAACGTGAGCACCAATGACTGGTCCTACCTGGCTGTGAATAATGGTGAGTCCCTCGCAGCCCTTCTCTTTACGAATCTGAGCCTCTAGCCAATTAGCGTCCTTCTGTGCGTCTGCAGAAATAATGCCAACAGGAAGCGAGGTATCATGAGAATAACTATCTCTAAAGTCCTGGATAAGAGACTTGAGCGCCTTCTTACGACCTCTGCACACTGTCTTGACGGTAAGAGCTCCTGTTGAGTCATAGGTAAGCTCTGGCTTTACATCAAGTTTGCCGCCAATATTTGCTGCAGCAGCAGGAATACGACCGCCCGCAGCAAGAGCATCCAAGGTCTCAAGTGTTAAGTAGCCATGAATATAGTTACGCGCATCTTCTGCCCACTCGGCAATCTCTTTTGCCGAGAGACCCTTGTTGGCCTGATGTACTGCTTCAAGACCCAAAAGCTGAGCTGCGGACGAAGGTGCACCATTGTCGACTACGTAAATCTCAAAGTCTGGGTATTTCTCTCTTACCACATCTGCTGCTTGCTCAGCTGCATAGTAGGATGAAGAAAGCGCAGAGGTAAAGCAAAGATATACCGTTGGAGTGCCCTGCTTTGCAGCACGCTCAAAGATCTCGAGGTAATGACCAGGAGTAATTGCAGAGGTGGTGTAGCGCAGCTTTTTGTCTTTGCGCATGCCCTCAAAGAACTCATGTGCACTAATGCTCTTCCAGCCGTCATCATAGTGCTCTCCATCTGGTCCCACATAAGGGAACTGGATGATATCAACACCTAGCTGTTCAGCAATTCCTGGAGCAAAGTCTGCGCAGGAGTCCATGATGATTCGAACGTTACTGGGCTTATGATATGCAGCTGAAAGCTCAGTAGGCTCAAGATCTTCAAAGGCAACCTCGCTGATTTCTTCTTCGGCTTTATCTTTTTTATTGAACATCTTGTTCCTCAATCTTAGGTTTGATAATTCCATAACCGCCATTTTTACGATGGTAGATGACATTAGTCAAACCAGTAGAAGAATTAACAAAGACATAAAAATCATGGCCGAGAAGGTCAGTTTGGACAAGCGCCTCCTCTTCCGTCATGGGCTCAAGATCAATGTATTTCTCGCGAACAAGCTGGTCATCAAGGTCTTCAGCTGGAATCTCAATGAGATTAGCAAGATCTTCTTGTGTAAGAGCAACTCCGCGCTCAGACTTTACATGATGACGGCGCTCAACAACTTTTGTCTTGTACTTGCGTAGCTGTCTGGAGACTTTTTCTGCAGCTTCATCAATAGCCACATACATATCGTCAGAGCTAGCGGTGACACGAACAACATTGTTACGAACAAATACCGTAACCTCAGTTGTTTTTCTATCTGGATTTGAAGGGTTTTTGTCTACTCTAAGAACTACATCGCAAGACATAGGAGTGATGTCAAATACTTTAAGAGCATCACCGATTTTCTGATCTACGTGTGTGCGCAAAGCCTCAGAAATGCTTACCTTGCGTCCCGAAATCTTGATGTCCACCATGGGAGCCTCCTATCGGATACACGAGACATCTTCTCATTGATGTCTGTATAACAACAATACCCATTTGTCGGTCAATCATTCCATAAAAAGTTGAATTGAGCGGTAAACGGTTAGAGACTATTTCTCTTTATGTGCGATTAATTTTGCTCAGAGGAAGATGCAGTTGAATCATCGCTGGTAGATTGCGTAGAAACTTCCACAAGACCGGAAATCTTATTGGTAGTTGAGAGGTGTGGCAAGGTGCCAATCCACTTGTTTCTAATAACTCCCTCGACACCGTTAGATTGAATAGCTGAAAGAGCTTGCTGAATTTGTGTAGCGAGAGCTTTGTTACTGGTTGCTACAGAAATACCAATCGTGGATGGAACGTCAACGACACCAACCATAGAAATATCTTTGTTTGCTGCTAAATAAGCACCAGCATATGCATCACAGGCCACATAATCGATGGAGCCATTTTCAAGTGCTTCAAAAGCATCATTTAGGTTAGAAAAACCCTGAACGGACATGCCCGTGAGTACCTGACCCATTGCTCGCTCGGACAAAGAACCCGTTTGAACGCCAACTGACTTTCCACTCAAACTATCAGCAGTAATGTCTGTCTCCGAACCCTTATGGAAAAGAGCTGTTGCAGACTCAGCATAGCCAGAAATAAGTGTACTTGTTGAATCTTCACCACTTCTGACATCCATGACAATGTCGCAACCTGCTTGTAGGCCATCTACTGGCCCGTTAACTGATACAAACTTAACGTCTACGCCTAGCTGATCTGCAATTGCAGAAGCTATTTCAACGTCAATTCCCTGCAATGTTCCAGCTTCTGAGGCCACAACCATTGGAGCTGTTACTGACTGAGTACGTAGACCAACGGTCAAAGTGCCAGCTGTGTGCAGTGAGGAATCAGGAATCTTCTGCTGACGGGCTTCTCGCTTCTCTTGAATTGCCTCTTGCACTGACTTGACGTGGAACCATTTATCCAGATCAATGTTGATAGGACCAATGGAGCATCCTGTTAAAACAACAGCAAGTGCTATAAGAAGTAACACCTTAAGAGAGCTTTTACCGCGCGTCATCAGAACTCCTTCTTCTATTCAGGTGTCTTTTCAGCTGACCTGGTATTTGACCCCACACTCGCATACTGGAACGTTTGCTTTGCCACCGCAGTAGCTCCACTAGTAGTTCTCTCGCCTGCGAGACCCTTTGTCTCTTTGATATAACAGGCGGTATGGCTTACTTCTAGGACGAGCCATGATCGTTTACGTGCGCACACGCAAACTTACGTGGATCCCTTTGACCTCGTCTGTCATGGACTAAAAGCTCACAGAGAACTTCGCAACCACAGACCTGAAAAGACTTATCAAGTATAGCCGTTTGCAACCATAGGTAACTCACCATACGCGAGCTAATGCGCCTACGGTTACAGAATGCACGCCTGCGGCACAAAGTACTCTAGTGGCTTCTCTAATTGATGCTCCCGTAGTTACAACATCATCTAAAAGTAAAATATTTGATTGATTAACCGGCACAGTACAAGCAATACTTCCTTTCAAATTTATTTGCCTTTGAGCGGATGAAAGCGTTCTTTGGTCCTTTGCATGAGGACGTATAAGCACGTCGTACAAAGGCAAGCCTGTAAGCTGGCAGAACGATTGGGCTACAAGTTCCATATGATCAAAGCCTCTGCGCGCGTACGCTTCTGCAGTTGCTGGAATAAAGGAAACGCCATCAATTTTTGAACTATCAAAGCGAGAGGTACCGTCACGAGCTTTCCATGCTGAGGCTTCTTCAAGCGCACACAATAGAGCTGCAGCAATTACCGGCGCCAGTCGAAGCTCGTGTCCATCCTTAAGCGTCAAGATCAACCGTGCAGGAGGACCCTTAAATCCCATGGCACAAATGACCGCTCTACTCTCCCACTGAACAGGTCGTTTCTTTTTATCTGCACACTCTGAACAAACAAGCTTCCCATATGGAGCACCGCAATTAGGACATGCCCACTGCTGAGAAATCCATGGCAGCTTTGCCCGACACTCATCGCAGAGGAGCTGACCGGGTTTCTCGCACACAACACAGCGCGTAGGAGCAAGCAGCTCAAGTGTTGAGTTTGCGGTTGCGGTAAGGATAGATGTAGGTTGCATTTTTACCCCCAAAATCTGGGGGCTGACAGTGAATAAAGTCTAGATCAAAGGTCGCAAAATGGAAGGTATTTTAGGTAAACGGAAAAAGATGGCTTATCTAAAGCTTCTACCAGTAAGATTGTATTTTATGAGGATTCGGCTAACGGATGTTTGCCATGGAAGCCATAACAAAATCAAGAAAACAAGCGTTGCTACGCCGTGCGTTAGATCAAACGGAATGGAAGCCGCGAACGCGAGAAGAGCGGATTCAAGCGTTAAAGGATGTACAAATCCAATAACAAAGTACACGTTCATTACAAGGCCAAAGAATGGTCCAGAGATAAACGCCCAGATCATAAGCAAGAAAGGTGGAAGCTTGTGGGGTTTCTCGCTTTGTTGGACGGATGGACGCTTAGAAGATGCAGGGCAAACTGAGGTCAAACTTGCAAGAATGCCTCCCAGATAACCAACAAGCCCCCACGCATACATCTGCCATGGCGTCCACGAGCCCTGGCCAAAGAAAACGTTTGAAAGAAGCGCAGATAAAGCTCCTACTAAAAAGCCCGCATGTCTGCCAAGAAACGCTCCCGCGAAGATAGCAACTGCGGAAACCGGCTTTACATATGCGAGAGGCGCAAAGGCAATTCTTCCCGCAGCACCTAAGGCACTAAAGACGGCAGTAGGTACCAAATTGGCAACTGAGGGCTTCTTTGCCTCAAAACTTAACATAAATAATGCAACTGAAATGATTGCTAAAATAATTGAAGATATCGCGGTAAAATCGGGAAAATATATCATTTCAACAGCAAGAATAATAGGTGTAGCAAAGAGTGCCACAACCTCTAAGACTATTGATAACGTGTACCGATTATCCACAAGAACCTCACGCTTGCCGTCAAAATAAAAATATCGAGAAGGTCTGTCTTATTTTGGCATAAGATGATTTGAAACTACAACAAGGAGGTCTTCATGATCTATCTGGGAAACTTTAGCTACAACGACGAGCTTGATGCTACTGACAACTACTGTCTTATGCCTTGCATTGTTGAGGCAGATTCCACAGATCATGCGCTTGAGCTTTTCTCGGAGCACCTTATTGAAGTTGCAAAGTCATCTGACCTGCTTGACGGCGCAAAAGAGATTTTCTTGGATTCTATTGTTGAGCTGGGAGAAGTTCCAACCACTCCTCTGATTGCTCAGTGGCAAAAGATTATGCCTGCAGGAGTTGGTCTGTGCAGCATTACCAGCGCCCTTCCTACACTTGAGTTTGATGATAAGACGGCCAATGCCTACGGCTTCAATGAGCATACTCACGATCATGAGGAAGATGAAGAGGAGCATGAACACGAGGAGTTTGGCGACATCAACGATCTTGACGATGAGCTTCTTGAGGAGCTTGGCCAGGACGAGGAGCCGTTCTTAAGGTTCTAGCCACCTACTCTGCCGACCACACCCAAGAGTTTTCAAAGAACTCTGTGGTTGGCTCTGTCAGAGAAATCTGACCATCAAAAACTAGAGAAACGTTATCAGCAACGCGCGATATCAACTGCATGTCGTGCGTTGCTATTACTATGGTTGCACCTTCTGACTGTGCGTGAGAAAGCAAATTGACAACAGCATCTTTGGTTGGAGCATCCAGGCCTTTTGTTGGCTCGTCAAGAATAAGCAGACGCGCTTTTGTAAGCAGCACTTTTACGAGGGCTAAGAGCTGCTGCTGTCCACCTGACAAATCATATGGATGAGAAGACATAAGCTTCTGATATGTTGTGCGAGCAAGAAGTCCCGAAGCTTCCAGAAGCTCCTCAACATCCTGATCAGAATAGGCACCACTCTGCTGCCACTGAGCAAGCTCCTCGCCCACACTTTGGCAGGTAAAGAGCAGATTGGGATCTTGTGGAATGTATCCTTGGGATTGCTGGAGCTGGTTGTAGATATGTCCGCGCCTTGGGCGGAGAACACCCGCTGCAAGCTTTAGCAGCGTCGACTTACCTGAACCGTTACCGCCTACGAGCGCACGAATTTCTCGCCCCGTGACCTCAAGCGAGCACTTGCTGAGCACCAGCCGATCACTCTGCGGATACGCAAACGTCACAGCGCTGAACTCGAGCACGGGAGTGTTGTCGGCCGCGGTGGATGCTTGGTTTGGCGCGGAGCTGCGAGGGCAGAGCGCCTGGCGAGAAGAGCTGTCTGCTTGGAGCGCATTGGGCTTCTCGCCATCAAGACAGACGCACGCATCAGCGAGGTGCTCAAACGCGGCAACGTCGTGGGTGGCAACAAGCACGGCAACGTTGAGCTCGCGCGCCACTCGCTCCAGGAGCGCGGTGAAACTCTTCTGTGCAAACGGGTCCAGCTGAGAGGTTGGCTCATCCAGCAAAAGCAGCTTTGGCCGCATGACAAGCGCTGCAGCAAGGGCCACTAGCTGCTGTTCTCCACCAGAAAGCTCGTTGCAGCGTTTGTGCAAGAGCGATTCCATGCCAAAGAAACTGACTGTCTCAAAAATACGTCGGCGCATTTCTTTCTCTGAAACACCTCGATTTTCCAGGCCAAAAGCCAGCTCTTTCAAAGGTGTCTCACACACAAGTGCTTGTGAAGTGGCTTGCGGCACAAATGCAATGGTATCTACGGATTGCGCCTGCGTCATCGTAGAAACCTCTTGACCGCAAACAATAATGGAGCCTTCTCTCCTACCTTGAGGCGCAATCTCGGGCTTAATGAGGCTCAAAATAGTGGACTTGCCTGAACCAGTTGGTCCCAGTAAAAGACTAATCTGGCCAGCACAAACCTCACAGGAAAAATCTTCTACGACGTTGCGGTCTAAAGATAGAGCATACGCAAACGAGAGATTTTGAATAGCAAGAACTACTTCTTTACTAACTGAAGTAGTAAGTGAATTCTGAATATAGGAAGAATGCTCACTCATACAGACTGCTCCCATAAGACAGTATCAATACGCACAAAAATTGCTGGTAAAACGGTAAACAGCACTACGCCCAGATACCAAAAGCTCACCTGAAACTCTGGCATAGTAGGGTAAAACTGCCAAGCTTGTACCAGCATATACAAAGAGACCGCAGCTATAACGCTTAAGAAAGTAAATACCAACAACGCCACAGTATCATAGACGTCAAGCACTTCAGCGCTCCATCTGCTCCTGTGTCCTGCCATCCCCCAACCTCGAGACAGAATAGACTGAAACGTGCTCATCGACTTCTCCAGCGCGCTCATGCACACTGCGTTAATGGTGGTAGCTGATCGCGCAATAGTTTTTCTCGTGCTCAAAAGACGGCTTTGACCTAAAACGTTGCTTTGCCGGTGAGCCCGCGCGGCAGAATCACACCTTCTAGCTGCGGTATTTGCTGACTGGATTTGGCGGGCTGTTGTCAGGTCAGAAAGTAGCTGCGGCATAAGCTGCACAGAAAGGCTCAAGACCAGCTGTAATACTGGAAAACGCACGCTTGAGCGCTGTAACAACTCGAGCGGAGACACCACCACAAACAGGCACTCAAGCCAGCTCAACGTACTTACGAGCACCAAACCTGAGGTAGCTCCATACACAAAACTTTCTGCATACAGTTGCGTGTGCCCAATAGAATACAAAACAGTAGACCCAGATGCCGAGAAAAACGGGTTGATAACTGTCATCAATACAATAATGGGGACATACCAAACAAGCTGCTTAGCAGCATGTTTGGCGTCAAACAACTGGATTGTGCACAGCTCAGCGCCTACAAAAGCAATCAGCGCGCAAAGCGGCTGAAAAGAAAAAGCAGCAAGCACAACCTCGCATCCAAACAGCACAATCGCGGCAAGTGGATGCAGGCGAGAAAAACTTGTGCGTGCCGGATTCATTAGTTCACCGCGTTAACGTATGTCCAAACAACCGAATCGCCGTCGTGCAGAACATATGCGTCTGACGTGTAGTTAGGCTGAACACCGTTAACTGAGTATACCCAGCCGCTTTGTGGACCATGGTCACGCTCTGCAAGCCCATTAATAGCCGCAACGTACATACCAAACGACGTGCTACGTGCATTTACCCCGGCTCCACTTGCAAGCAACGCGTCATAGACTGACGTACCCTCTTGCACCTGGAGGTTGACGGTAAATGAAGACCCTTTGGCTGCAGAGCCGTCAACCGTAACACTTACAGAAAGCGCACTATTCTCTTTACGGGGAGCAGCTACAGCGTTTGTTGAGTTACCAGAGTTAGAAGGCTCCGACGTTTTCTGATTAGAAGAATCCTGCGTTTTAGACGCATCAGCATTTGATTGAGTGTCTGAACTAGAGCTCCCTTGCGACTGTGACGTCTGAGAGTTTGTTTGCGTGCCAGAAGCACCTGCTGCCGTCTGACCTTGTGCGGTAGGAGCTTCTTGAGCAGAAGTGCTTGAAGCGGGCACAAAGAAATACTGAATCAATGTCCATGCAAAGAAAAGCATGAACAAAAAAGATACTATTGATGCTGCCAAATAGAGAACCTGTTTGGATTCTCTTGTGAGCTTAACCACTATCTCACCTGGCCTCGGCCATTGGAAACGTGGTGAATTGCAGCAGTTTCTTTCTTAAGCAACGCTACAAACACTGCAAGAACTGCGCCAGAAGCAAAGAAACCAAAGACACTCAGAAGTGGAATGGTAGGCGCAGAGGACACCTGCTGTGGGGCAGCGGCCTGCTTATTTGAGTATTCAGTAGGTGGAAGCTGCTTCTCGTCAGAGTTGTTATCTGCAGTCTTGTTCTCAGATGGAGCCTTTGTAACCTCCTCACCAGCACTCGCAGCGGTGGTCGAGGAAGTTTCATGCGCAGCTGGAGATGAAGGATCTTGAGCTGGCACGTTTGTAGATGTGGAATCTGTCCTGCTGAAAATGTCTCCAGATGGCTGGGTATTCTCGCCAGAAGGTTTCTGATTAATAAGCGAGAAAAGCGTTCCGGAGTCGTTGGTGTAGTAGAGATTACCCTCAAAGTCTGCAATGACCGACGATGTGGTGTAGTTCTGATGATCTGTATCTGGAGTGTAAATCTGAGCTGCTCGGCCAGAGCCCAGCTTGTAGACCCATACACCGCCAGGTAGACCGTTTACGGTGAAGTACGCATAGGTACCGTTTTGCTGGACAGAAACAAGAGGCGTGCTCTGAGACTTACCCTTGCCAGCGCGAGCCTGATCAGTCACCGTAAAGGTGTCCAGAGAAATGACAGAGATAGTTCCGTAGCCCTCAGCATCGACACCGTTAACAAAGACATTAGAACCGCTGATTGTTGGCGTAGAGGTAGACTCTGCTGCAAATTTAACCTGCTTCTCCTCAACAAGAGAAGAACCATTTCTTCTAATCAGATGCAGTGTGCCGTCATTTCTGGTTACCGCAAGGTAGGTTCCGTTACCGTTTTGATCAACGGAGACAGGAACAATACCTGCGCGAATTGGCGATCCAAGGTTAAGCTCAGCTTCAATAGCGCCAGTTGTACCACTAATGAGCCTGACTGAAGAGGACTCGTCACCAATCATAAAGTCAGAGCCAGAAGCAGCAGCACCAGACCAGTAATAGCCCGAAGCCTGACCAGAGGTGGCACCAGGTGTATTTGCAGGTTGTGCGTTCTGCTTCCAGCGAAGCGCACCAGTAGTAGCGTCAACAGCAACCATGTAGCCGCCAGCTGCGTCAAATCCACTCATCTTGGTAAACTCAGCCAAGATGGTGCCGTTATTAACCGTCAGGCTAGAAACAGATTGCAGCGCATTGGTGGTATCCAGCGGCTCTGTCTTCCAGATGCACTCCATAGTTGTTGCCGAGAAAGCAGTAAGACAGCCATCATCGGTAGCAACAACAATCATGCCATTAACGTACAGAGGACGTGCAAAGTACGAGACCTTGGAGCCAATCTGTGCCTCGGCAATAAGATTACCTGTTGCAGCGTCTACTGCTTTGAGAGTAGAACCGCTTACGTAATAGACAGTGTCTTTAACAATGACCTGATCAGAAATAAATCCAGGTGTATTCTGAGTTCCCTCAGTAACACTCCAGCGCAAGGCTGCAGAGTTAATTGGGGTGCTCTGCGTAGTAGTGGAACCGTTTCCGCTACCAAAACCGCTCCAAGATGCATCGTAGTTAGGGTGCTCAGCAAATGGATTGATAACCAACTCTTTTTGAGGAGTTGGAATGGAGCTATCCTGTCCACCATATGTCCAGGTAATAGTTGTGTTCTCGTCCAAGGTAACATTATTTGCCATCTTGTCCGAAAGCTGGCCGTTCACAAAGAACTGCCACCACTTATAGGCACCATTGACCTGAGCTGTTGCAAGTGTCAAACCCTGTGCAGGAGACGTAATAGAAGATAGATAACCGCCCGCCGCATCGTAGATAAGGCCATTATTCTTCAGGTAATCGTACGTTACTTTATCAGCAGTTGTACCCTTACGAACCTCAATAGTCTGTGTAGGAGCCCAGTGCTGAGGCTTGCCGTCTTTATCAAGGCCCACTACAGAAAGGGTGACGGAAACAAGCTGACTTGGGTCTGGATCTTCCTCTGCAGATCGAGCGCCCTTCTCGCCTGCCACGGTAAAGGTGGCAGAGACCTTCTGATTAGTAAGGGCTTGGAACTGCTCATTATCTGGATACAAGCTTGCATAGCGAGAATAACGTGCACTTGAAAGAAGCGCAGAAACCGTAACAGAAGTGTTGTACTCAGGAGTCTGTGCTAGAACAAGATTCTCGTTCTGGATGATTGTTGGCTGAGAAGAACTGTACGTGCGCGCCTGATCAGAAGGGCCCATGGGGTCGTATGTTGGGAACTCCGAAGGCACAATACCACTTGCGGTCTTATCGGTATTGTTTACGTCATACGACCAGGTCAAAGAGCCGTCTGCAGCGCGATAGAACTTGTTTGGTGTAGCCAGAGACTCAGAAACGCTGTCCTGTTTATCCTGCTGACCAGAAGGAGTAGCAAGAGCGTCCCAGAAATGAGCCTTTGACTCATTCATCAAAGCAAGCTCCGCATCAATGTCAGCTTGATTCAGAGGGCTTACCGTAACCGTTAGCGTCTTAGAGACTGTTACCTCAGGATTCTCCTTATCAGTAACAGTTAGGGTGATGTCTACCTGCTGCGCAGACGCAGAAGGCAGAGGCTGATACACCGCTGCTCGATAACCATTAAACCTAATGGTGTCATTAGAGGACGTGTACGTAAACTGATAGCGCTTGCCATCCAAACCAAAGTTCTTTGGCGTAGGCATCTGAAGATCGTCTGTGACTGCCTGAGCATCAATTGAGTGATTGGTATACACATCTTTAATGCTGGATGCCGAGAAACGCCTGTTAATGCGTCTTAACAGGTTATTCTGAGCATCGGCAATAGCCGAAGAATCACCTGGAACCGTTATGGTGAAGGTTTTCTGATAGCTTGTCTGAGGAGCGTCTGAGCTGCTCAAAGAGACATTTGCAGTCAGCGTTACCTGCTTGTCACGAATACCGCGAGTAACTGTTGCCTTATAAGGCTCAGTACCATAACCATCAATACGAACAGTAGATGTATCTGAACTGGTCCAAGTAACCTTAGACCATGAAAGCTGGCTCCCATCAGCAGAAACAAGCTTATGTGGAAGAGTAAAGTCTGAGGTTACCGAAGACTCATTTTGTCCTGCAGCATATGATGGTGCAAGGTTTTGAGATACGTCAGCAAGCTGTGCCTGAGATTTTGCCTCATCCCAAGGGATTAAAACATTGCAGGTATATTGAACGGTCTTTCCATCCTTGGAAAGTTCAAAGGTAACTTTTGCCTGACGAAGAATAAGAGTGCTTCTCTGATTAGTAAAGCCAGCGGCATCCATCCAGAAGTACTCAATAGAACCATTAGTTGCAAAATCAGTAGAAATACCTGCATGAGCATATGAAGCTGTTGAAGACATCTGAACAGAGGTCACTCTAACGTTAACCTCTCCAGCACCAATACGGCGCAGCTCTTCTGCAACCATAGTGTTGAGGTTAGTGTCTACCCCATAGCGAGGTTTTGGCTTATAGAAGGAATTGGTCAGTGTTTCTACTGCCTGGTCCAGTGTTTTGTGTGGATAGTCAGTCTCATTAGCGGTTGCAGCAACGCCAGGACCTGTCTCTTCAGAGGTTGTGACTGCGCTAGAAGTGGCGGCTACGGTACCAGAAACAGCTTCGGTACCAGAAGCGCTGTCATTAGCGGTAAGAGCATTCTCTGCTGAGGAGGTTGCAGTAGTAGTAGCAGTAGTGGTCAACTCCCCCGCTGCTTCTGCGAATGCAGGAGCTGGTAAGAGCGCAAGCACTAAAAGTATGGAGAAAAGGCTATTGAGCGCCTTTTTAAACATGCTTCTAATTCCTTCCAACTTGTGGTGAGTTTAGCCTTCTTGCCATAACAAGCACCACTATTCCAAGTACAACTAAAGGCAGACTGAGTAACTGTCCCATGGTAATAAAGCTGCCAAAGAGATAGCCAAGCTGCTCGTCAGGAACACGGACAAATTCCACGACAAACCTAAAAATGCCATAGAGCATCAAAAACGTTCCAATGAACGTTCCTTGTGGACGAGGAGGATACTTCCTAGAAAGGACGTACAAAATGACAAACATCACAAGACCCTCGAGAAGTGCTTCGTAGAGCTGAGAAGGGTGACGATAGACCGCTCCTCCCGTCTCAAACATAACTCCCCAAGGCAAATCTGTTGGCTTTCCCCAAAGCTCACCGTTAATGAAGTTTGCGCAGCGTCCAAAGAAAAGACCAAGTGGTGCGCCAATAACTCCCAGGTCACAGATGGTAGGGATAGAAAGACCCGATGCCTTACAGACAATAGAGCCGCCAACAACAGCGCCTACAAGGCCTCCATGGAAACTCATACCACCTTGGCTTAAGGCAAATGCATCAAGTGGATGAGCTACGTAATAGCCTGCACCGTAGAAAATAACGTAGAACAGACGGGCGCCCACAATAACGCCAAACGAGATGCCTACCATCAAATTAAGCACGTCATCAAGGGTAACGTTAAGTTTCCAGCGCTGAGCAGTTCTGTACATAACTACGCCAGCAAGCACAAAGCCCACGAGATATGCCAGACCATACCACCTGATAGATAGCGGACCCAGTGAAAGCGCTACTGGGTTTAATGAATGATAAAAAGCATCAAGCCACACAATACGTCCTACTTACTAAAACTACTTTGAAAGAACATGCGAAGGAGTTGCACCACGCTGGCCCTGATAATGGCTACCAAGATCTTCGCAGCCATAAGGACGCTCAACAGGAGAACTCATGCTCTCAAAGGAAAGCTGACCAATCCTCATGCCAGGGTGCAAAATGATTGGAAGGTTAGCTACGTTAGAAAGCTCCAGTGTGAGTTCTCCGTCCCAGCCTGGATCAACATAGCCTGCAGTTGAGTGAATCATAAGGCCCAGGCGTCCCAGGGTGGACTTTCCCTCAAGCTTGCCGAGGATATCGTCAGGAATAGCAATGCGCTCAAGCGTAGTGCCAAGCGCAAACTGACCAGGATGAAGGACAAAAACCTCTCCCTCAGGAACATCAATTGACTCAGTAAGACCCTCTTGAGCTACAAGTGGATCAATTGAGGTATGCGTAGAATTGCGGAAGATTCTAAAATTTGAGCCAAGACATACGTCAACCGATGCAGGCTGCACGTTTTTCTCGCATAAAGGCTCAATAACGATACGACCAGCTGCAATCTCTGCTTTAATGTCGCGATCAGAAAGAACCACAACGTCCACCTTTCTTACGTCATACAAATGTATGGTCAGAAAACCTAGTTATCCGTTTATATAAAATATCACGCCCTACACAATAATGTGCGGGGCGTGATATATAAAATTTGTAAATATGCAGGTCAGTTATGGTTCACCACAACTTCTCTGCATAAAAAACATGTTTATGCGTATGAAACTACGCACCGAAACGCACCAAACGTTCACTTTTTGGCGCTGAGCGGCAACTTACAGCATTGCAGGCTGAACACGCTTAACGCCTGGGACGTGCTCAATCAGGATGCGCTCAATACCCTCAGACATGTCGTATGCAGACATAGGGCATCCAGCGCAAGAGCCAGTCATCTCAAGCGTAACGGTGCCGTCATCACTTACATCGATAAGCTCAACGTCGCCGCCGTCGGTCTGAAGGCTCTGGCGAATAACATCAAGGGTTGCATTCAAAAGGTCACGATTAATGGCCATGTTTGCTCCTATTCAAATCTACTCAAAGCGCGTTCGCGCTCATGACTTACAACAAGGGTATCCTACCCAAAATTTCAAACTTATTTCTGCACTATCCAATTGGCGAGAAAAGATGTCCAACTGACGCATCTTTGAGACGTGCTGGCAATGATGCACCCGACGCTGTCGCCGCAATCGCCTCAGCTACACGAGAGGTAGCCTCTCTTGTCTGCTCCGTACTCAGAAGCGTTGCGTCCACCATAAAACGTTTCACACCGGCAGACAACATCTCAGCCGTCTCTGGCACGCCGTCAAAGAGCTTGGGGCTCCAAATCTTGGAGCGACCATGTCTGTCAGTCCTTACGGGCATGTAATCGTTATCGATGCCCCTGAGCGTGTGCTCCTCAAGACGAAGCTTGCAGGCATCACAATCGTGGATGCACTTGCCCGTAGACATCAAAATGCAGTGCTCAGTGGTCATGGTGCGAATACGACCGCTGACCATATAACCCACAGGAATCGAGGCGTTTCTCGCCATGTGGCAAATCTCTTGAAGGGTAAGCTCGGAGTTGAGCCAGACGCCTTCTGCTCCCATGTCGGCAAGTGCCTGTAAGGCGTAATCGTTATGGACTGGAATGCACTCGCGCACCTCAGGGATGGCTCCGCGCTCAACGGCCAGCGCCAGCTCAGAGATGTTTCCCACGGCAATCGGCTTACCTGCTGCAACGTAGGGGTCCAGGCGCTTATGGTCAATCTCGCGACATACCTCATCAAGCCATGGGGTCACCTTGGCGAGAAGATCCTCTGGCCACGAAATCTCTGCGAGCGCATCGCCTGTTGCATATAGACGATTTGCTCCCGCCTTGAGCGCAACACGTGCCTGCTCGGGAGTCTCAACTAGAACACAGACCTCTGCCTGCGACGCATTTGTTTTTGCAGCAGCCTCATCAAAGGCAAAAAGCTTCTCTTTGTCCTGGGCTTCTCGCTCCTTTTGATAGGCAAGACGGGAAAGCGGAGCAATCTTCTGCTCGCGGTTCTGGTACTCCTCAAGAAGTGCGGTCTCGAGCTGCTCACATGCCGCGGCGCGGACCTTGTGGACAGCACTAAAGCTCATGCCGCACGTATCGTCCATCTGGACGTCAAAGCTTACGGCCTCAAACGGCGAGGTTCCCATGCGGCCAACGTGCTCAATAAGCTCGTCAGAGGTTACCGCTTTGGTGCGTGCCTCCTCCACCACAAAGCCCTCGGCAGACGCGCTTGCCACACCGTCTGCGGTAGTAAGCACCACGGTAAAGGGCTGGCCAATGCGGGCAATAATAGCCACGTCAACAGCTCGTTTGCGAGGATATTCTAGTGAAGAGATCTGCTCAGCAGCTACGCGCGCCGCTTCAGAGCGAATAATGCGTACCGTAGATCCGGTCTGCATAACGCGAGAAGTGCGCACGGTAACTGTCTGACCAGGCTCAACGTCCACAGGACAAAGAGCGGTCAAGAACTTGTCAGGCTCATCTAAAGGTCTAATCTCAAGCAAGTCATTCTTGCCAATAGGCGCGTGTGCAATAAGTTCAACATCAGCCTGTTTGTAACGACGCAGCTTAACACGGCCACCATTCAGACCACTCTTGCGCTCAAGAGCATCCTCAAGTGGGCGTCCGCCGGTGACCTCACCAACAATCTCACCGCGGTTATTGGAGCGCTCGTAGCTCATCATCTCGTTGCCAGCAGTACCATGCAGGTAAGCGTTAGTCAGACCACGGTTAAACGAGCGTTTAAGCAAGCGGTGGCGGCGTGCCACATCAGCCTGGTTGTCCACGCCCTTCTCGGCAGCATCAATTGCCTGACGATACGAAGACACCACCGAATACACGTACTCAGGTGCCTTCATGCGGCCCTCAATCTTAAGTGAGCCCACGCCCGCCTCAATCATGTCAGGCACATCATCAATAGTGCAATAATCCTTGGGACAGAGCAGCCTGTCAATGCCGCCCATCGAGACAACTTCATGCTTAGAGTTGAGCAACTCATACGGCAAGCGGCACGGCTGAGCACAAGCTCCGCGGTTAGCAGAGCGGTCTCCTCGCATAGACGACATGTGGCAGATGCCCGAATAGCAAAAGCAGAGGGCACCGTGGCCAAAACACTCCAGCTCAACGCCAAGCTTGGAAATAGTAGAAATCTCTTCTTTAGTAAGCTCTCTGGACAGCGTAACGCGACCCACGCCAAGCTTTTTACAGGCAGCAACACCGCGCGTATCGTGGATGTTTGCCTGTGTTGATACGTGGCATTCAATCTCTGGCCAGGTTTGTCTTACCTGTGCCATAAGACCCCAGTCCTGGATAATAAAGGCATCTGCGCCAAGGATCCACGCGCGGCGAATCAGGCGCAGGACACGCTGCATTTCGTCCCACTTAACAACAACGTTCACGGTGACATACACGCGAGCGCCAGCTAGATGAGCCTGCCTGCACGCACGCGCAAACGACTCGTCGTCAAAGTTGTCCGCACCGCGGCGGGCGTTGAAGTTGTTGCCCAAGCCGCAATAAATAGCATCTGCACCACCAGCAAGAGCTGCGGTAAACGGCGCAGGGCCTCCCGCTGGGGCGAGAAGTTCCATCTGGGTTGCACGAGGGAGCGGTGAAGACGAAAGTTCTTTATCAGAAGCTTCCTCTGTCCACTCTGGCTCGTTCATGCGATTAAGCTCGTGAGCTGTGGATTCTCGCTCACGACGATTACGTTCGTTCATACTACCTAACTTGCCTTTAGCGCTTACTACTTCTTAAGTGAAGAAAGTGCTGGATGAATCTTATCTTTGTCGGAAAGAATAACCTTTGCAGGATCTAAGGTTTTCTCGCCAAGAAACGCTGGCCACTCAACGCCAAGCTCTGGATCGTTCCACATAATGCCGCCCTCATCACCTGGGTGATAGATGTCGTCACACTTGTAGCAGAACTCCGCAGTCTCGGAGAGTACCAAGAAACCGTGGGCAAAGCCGCGAGGAACAAAGAACTGCCTGCGGTTCTCCGCGGACAAAACAACGCCTTCCCACTGACCCCAGGTTGGACTTCCCTCTCGCAGGTCAACCGCAACGTCAAAGACAGTGCCGGAGATTACGCGCACAAGCTTTGCCTGTGGATGCTCAATCTGGAAGTGAAGGCCACGGAGCACACCCTGAACGGAGTAAGACTGATTGTCCTGCACAAATGAAGCATCAATGCCGCCAGCAACAAAGTTTTCCTCACGATAGGTCTCCATAAAGCCACCACGAGCATCACCGTACAGCTTTACGTCCACAACCTTTACACCTTCAATCGAGGTGTCATAAAACGTAAAATTGCCCGACTGAATAGGGTTTTTAAGCTCTTTTGGAAACTCCATAGCGTTCACCTTTCGATTTCTTTAGGTAATCTACTATATACGAGTCAAGATTAATAAGGCTTTTGAGCTATGATATTCATGCAGTTAACGTGTAATTTGCAATTCAAAGGATGCTTGTGAGAATTCTTGCAGTCGTTCCCGCTTACAACGAAGAAGCCTGCATTGCTTCAACTATTACAGAGTTGTGCCAGGTAGCCCCTCAAGTTGATTACATCATAATCAACGACGGCTCCGCTGACCGCACACTGGACATCTGTAAAGAGCGTGGATTTAACTACCTTAATTTACCTGTTAATGGTGGTCTTTCTGCTGGCTTTAGGGCCGGTATGCGCTATGCAAAAGAGCATGGCTACGATGCAGTGGTGCAGTTTGACTCCGATGGCCAGCACAGGCCTGAGTACATTGCTCCTATGGCCCAGGCAATGGTAAACGAGGGAGCAAACATTGTTATTGCTTCCCGTTTTGTCACCAAGCCGCGCGGAAATTCTCCCCGAGAGATTGGCTCCAAGCTTATTTCTTGGCTTATCAAAACAAGCACTGGTCAGACTATCACTGACCCCACGTCAGGCATGCGTATGTACGACCGCGGCCTTATTGAGACGTATGCGCGCTCCTTTGACTTCTCCCCCGAGCCAGACACCATCTCGTTGCTGATGCGCCGCGGTGCAAAGGTTGTCGAGATTGAAACTGAAATGCGTGAGCGTCAAGGCGGCGAGTCCTACTTGAGCTTCTACAACTCAATTATGTACATGGCTCGCACGTGTCTCTCACTTTTGCTCTTCCAGTGGTTTAGATAAGGTGGCACCATGACTTTAGTTCTGAGAATTCTGCTGCTTATTGGCGCCCTATTTGCCATGGGCATTGTCATCAATAGCGTCCGTAAATCAAAGATTCGTATCTCCGACTCTGTGTATTGGGTTGTTTCCGCAGGAATCCTTGTTTTGTTTGCGCTTATCCCCCAGCTTGCGTATTTCTTTGCTGGGCTTTTTGGCTTTATGAGTCCCGCAAACTTTGTTTTGATGCTGGTTATTGTGATGATGCTTATCAGGATTTTCCATCAGTCCTGTGCAATCTCCAAGCTCACCTATAAGGTTGAGCAGCTTTCAGCTGAGCTTGCTCTGCGTGACAAAGATGCACGAGACGAGAAAAACCTTGATTTTGTAACTGATCTTAACCAGCGTACGCGCGTATAAACGACGCGTCGATCCTCTGGCAGCATGCTCATCTACCTGTGTTTTATTTAAAAAGTCCGCTTACGCAGCGGACTTTTTCTTTTGATCTTTAAATCCCAAGAAGCAGAAAATGCCAAATACCAGAGCGAGAATTGCAAGCGAAGCATCATAAAGCACACACGCTCCCATGATGCCAAAATTGCCCACAAACCATCCCCCGGTAAGCGCAGCAAAGCCTGCACCTGCAGCGTAGCTTACAAAGACGGCAACCTGCTTACGCATAGTTACTACGGCATAGTACAAAATAACGGTAAGAGCATTGAGCAGACCACCAAAGAGCAATAGCAAAAGCTCAAACTTGTATGGCTCAAAATCAAGACCATACAAAAGTCCAAGAACCGGAGCTCCTAGAGGCCAAGCCAGGGCCATAGAAACAACAGTAGCCAAAGCAACTACCGCAAATCCTTTAAGAATCAGACCTACAAACTGCTTGTCCTGCTGATTATTCCAATATTCGGCCATTTGAGTGAGCAGTGGCTTAAAGACAAAGTTACTTAGAAGATTGATAACCATGGCAGGCATGGCTAATGCTGTAAAGAATGTAAGAAGCGCCTGATCACTCAAAGCGCCCAGCGCATAACGAGGTGCACCAACAACGTACGTTAGCAAGAATGAACCAGCAAATAATGGAGCGGTGGTAACCAACAGCTTTGTAATTTGCTTAAAGTCAAAGGTAGGCTTAAGCGTTGCCATCTTCTTGGTAGGAGGAATGACAAGCGCAATCATAACTACCAGTGATGCAACAAAAGAAAGAGCTGCGCCAACAAGCAAATTCTTTGTAAGAAGCACACCTACCGCAAAGCCAACAACGGTTGCAAGAACACGATAAAAGAATGCTCTACCAGCAATATCTAAGCGACCATGTTGTTGGAACATGCCGTGGAAAACATCTTCTACAACGTCAAATAAACGAAGTGATGCAATGAGGGCATACAGCACTCCCTCGTAGCTCAATCCTTGAGACTGCAGGGTAAAGATAATGATTCCCGCAACCATCAAACCAGTTGTGATGATTCGTGCCGCAAGATACACACCAAACGAGAACACTTCTTCTGTATCGGTAACCTGATACGTCCTAATTTCAAAGTGACCAATAACCATAAGCTGCTGAGCAACAGCATACGCAAGCGAGAAAACACCACCGGCAGCAGCTCCCATGGTACGCGTAACCACCATCAACATAAGCACTGTTGAGGCAGCGTTCATTAAAGAACCAAGCGTATTCCAGAAGTAGTTTTTCTTAAGCTGTTCCGCAGAAGTATCAATAGTCATAGTTAGCTTTTCTGACCAAAGTCTTCAAATGCCTGACGGCTTCCCTTGGTAACGTCTACATCTTTCCACTTACCAAAATCGAGCGCACCAGGATGATGGTTTTTACGATCCTTCTCTGGAGGAAGCTGCATGTAATCCCCGTATCCCCTGGTTAAAAGCTTGTCATATTCCTTTGGAAGCGTAGTGGTAATGTCCTCAAAAGGAACGCGAACCATTGGAAATACATCCTCTTTGTCCATTGACCAGTTCTCTGGATCAGGTTCGACAAAGCTTGCGTAATGAGTGGTATTCTCGCCCTCTGCAGCACGTGCCGCCTGATCCCATTTACGTTGAATGTACGCAGATGAAACCCTAAAAAGCTTCAAGGCGTGATGAATGACAAAGCATCCTGCAAGAGCAACTTTCTTTTTCCAGCCAACTAAAGGCACACGAGGTGTTGGAGTAACCAGCAGGAAGTTCAAGCGTCCCCAGAACCATGTTTGGCGCTTAATCTTAGCCAGCTTCTTTAGATCCGCCGGAATTTTATCAAAGGGGAAAATTCCAATTGAGATAGCGTACGTAAAAGGGCAGGTCATAAACTCGTCAGGGACGCAAACTGTTCCCTTTAAAGAGAGGTTTGTATTAACTGCTGGAAAGAAATTGTCTTTTCTTCCGTTTTGAATGCAAAAATCTGGACGAAGAAGTGCTGGTGCCTTCTCCAAAAAAATCTCATAGTCCTCGCGGAACATCGAGATATCTACATCATCATCCCAAGGAATAAAGCCTTTGTGCCTCACAGCGCCAATAGCAGTTCCGCCGTACGCCTGATACGAAATATCAAGCTCCGTACAGACGCGGTCAAGCTCATCCATCAAAAGCGTAGAAAGAATCTGAATCTTTCTTAGCTCATTGGGGTTCTCGTATGTCTTATATCCGTCAGACTCCACAAAGGCTCCCATTCGCCATCGTCCGATAACATTCTTATAATACTAAACATCGGAGCTAATCGATTGGATGTAGCAATGTATACACCTCAGGATCACACGTTTGCTGTCTGCGCTTATGGCGAGAGCCCCTATCTAGAAGAGTGCATTCTCTCGCTCAAAGAGCAGACACTGTCTACGAATATTCTTTTGGCTACTTCAACACCAAATGAACTGATTCAGTCTCTTTGCAAGAAGTACAACATTCCCATGCATGTTAATCCCGGTCCAGGAGGCATTGCTGGCGACTGGAACTTTGCCGTCAGCGTTTGCACAACTCCTTTGGTAACCATTGCGCACCAGGATGACCTCTATAAGCCTTCTTATGCAGAGAACATGCTTGAACGTGTAAATAGTTCTTCTCGCCCACTGATTTACTTCACCAATTACGGAGAGCTGCGCGACGGCGAAGAAGTTCTTGAAAATCGTCTGCTTAAGGTTAAGCGTCGTCTCTTGTACTCGCTCTCAAAGCCAGAAAATGCAGGTAAAGCATGGGCTAAACGTCGTGCGCTTGAGCTGGGCTGTGCCATTTGCTGTCCAAGCACCACGCTAGTCCTCCCCAATCTTGAGACTCCTGTTTTCAAGGCTGGATTTGGCTCTAACCTGGATTGGGAAGCATGGGAGGCAATCAGCAAACGTGAGGGTGATTTCTTGTACGACACCCGTGTGCTGATGCTTCATCGAATCCATGAAGACTCTGAAACCAGCCACCTTATTCACGACAATCGTCGTGAAAAGGAGGACCTTGAGATGCTCAAGAAGTTCTGGCCAACTCCTGTGGCCAAGCTCATTAACATGGCCTATAAGAGCGGCCAGAAGAGTAACGGCTAACTCCATCTATTCTCTTCACAAAAAGACCCGCAGCTCAACAGCTACGGGTCTTTTTAGTTTGTTTGGATAAAGCTAACCTACTCTTTACTAAAGAGCTCACTCCAGTCTGGAGTTGCAGAAAGAACCGTTCCTACAATAATAACAATGCAGCAAATTACAACCAGTGGAGATGGAATTGCTTCAGGCATAATTGTTGGCAGGATAATACCAGCAAGAGCTGCAAAAATGACCGACCACGCAGAGTAAGAAATGTTCAGTGCCATACCGCGAGAAGCACCGATGGCGTCAATTGCCTTGTAGTAGAAGAGATATGAGGCGGTACCTGCAAGAGCAGCAATAAACACAACGCCATTAGCAGGAGTCAGAGCAACCTGTGCAGCAAAATCAACGGAACCAGCCAATGGCAAGATGAGAAGACCGTATGCAAATGCAGAGGTGGTTTCCCTAATCTGAAGAGCAGTCTCATTATCAACAGCATCGTCTTGCATGCCCCAAGCCAAAATAACCGCCTCAGAGCCCCAGCCAAAGACACAAGCAGCAACGCCCAAGATACCCACAAGAACGTTTCCGTTACCCTCGCCTGCTGCCGTTGAGAGACCAATAACCATGACGCCAACAAGAGCAACGATAAGGGCAATAACCTGCTTTAAGTTCATCTTTTCTTTGAGCAAAAGCCATGCTAAAACCGAACCAACTGCAGGATAGAAAGCTGAAATAGCAGCGGTATAACCAGGTCCAATGGTATTAATAGCAGCTAAGTAACCACTCATACCAATTGGTCCACCCAGGAGTGCGCCAAGCATGACTACACGACCACTCTTTGTTTTTGCTGCCTCAAGGGTGTCTTTAAGTCTTCCCTTCTGAGCCATCATGACTAAAAGAACTGCAGCAGCAAAGAAATCGTGCATGAATGCGCTGGCAAATGACGCCTGAGCTGAATCAACATAAGGACTCATACCAAGAGCAACACCAAGAATAACGGTATCAACCGCCCAAAGAATACCGCTTAAAAGACCGTAATACATAATTTTCCCCTTTTGCCCTTAGTTCTGAGCGTCTTCGTACCAAGAAAGAACACGATCAATATTGTTTGCAGCGTAGCGATAGTAAATGAAGAACCACTCGCCTACGTTCTCGCCCTCTGCTTCCTTAACCAGAGACCAGAGATACCAGCACCAACCGGCAAAGACTACATAGCTCCAGAAGTGTCTGCGCTGCTCAAACGTTGCCTCTTGTCCAAAGTAGTAATCAATAGCAGCATTTGCCTCATCATCAGTAAGCTCGCAGCAAACCGTAAAAGTACCAAAGTCATTTGCCTCATCTGACATGCCTGCATATTCCCAGTCAATAAGGCTGTAGGTACCAGCCTCATCAATCAAGAAATTCAGATAGAAGAAATCATTGTGTGAAATAACAATTGGATACTGATCTGCGTCTGCAAACTTCTTCAAGCGCAGGACCTTCTCGCGAAGCTCATAGTAGCCAGGAATCTCAATAGGACCCTCTTCAAGCAGGAGTTTCTCGTAATTAAGACCCTCGTTGACAAAGTCAAAAGAACGATCAAGTGACGCGCCGCTATGATGCAATTTATAACCCATTTCCATTGCGCGCTTGAGCTGCTCAGGATTATGAGGATCAAGATTCTGAGCGTTTTTCACAAACTTGGAAATCTTCCAACCTTCTTTTTGGTCCTCGTAAATAAAGGTGTTGTCTAGGCCAAGCTCACGAGCAAGTCGAAGACCAGCTTCTTCAGCTGCACGATCAACGAGTTTCTCGGTACCAACACCTGGATGCCTGTAGACATACTCCTGAGCATCATCACCATATCCCACAATAAAGTGAGCAGATAAATTGGTAAGTCCCTGTTTTAGAGGATAGAAACCGTGGATATCCTTCTTCTGGCAATGAAGCACCGAGACAATGTTGTCAAAAATCTCTGAGTCGATGTTCTCAATAAATGCTGGGTCAAACTGACGAAGCTCATCAAGGGAATCAAACTCGTAAATAACACCGTCAGGATACTTTCTAATGGTCATGGAAAGCTCTTTGATATGACGGACGTAAATCTCTTCCCAGAGCATATCAACGGTTTCTGGCTTGTCGTAGACAGCCTCAAGAATATCTACAAACTTCTTTGAGAATTGCCTGTCAAAATAGACGTGACCAAGCATAATCCAAGAATTTGAACCGCCAATTTCTACGCCAGTAATACGTCCACCACGTCCCTCTTTAAGGCACCACTCATCAGTTTCTCCTGCAACATACGTTGCTGAGTAATAAGCCTCATAGACATAGTGTTCAAATGGATTCTGAGTAAAGTAGTCATCTGACGAGCAGATATACGTATTATCAAGCTGATCTTTCACATACCAAAGCGTAGAGTTGTTATTTCTTGTTGCATAATCTGGGTTAACAACAATCTTGACGCCATACTTCTCCTCCAGATAGAAGAAGTACTCCTTCTTATAACCCACAACAACGGTGATGTCAGTAATACCAGCTTCAAGCAACTGATGAATCTGGCGCTCGATCAGAACTTCTCCACGAACCTTCAGGACACCCTTTGGCTTCTCATATGAAATAGGTGCAAAGCGAGAAGACAGACCAGCTGCCATAATAATGGCATTCTTAACCTCATAAGGTTTCAGAGCTTCAAGACCCTTTGGTGTAATTAGACTATCGTCAATAAGACCCTGATCCTCCAGTGTTTTGACTGCTGAGTTAACAGATCCAAGGGAAAGGTCTGTATGTTCTGCAAGCAGCCTTTGATTGAGCTTCTCGTTAGACTGAGCAATGGTTTTAAGTACGGAAAAAACGTTCTTTGTCAGTGCCACGGTTCCTCCAAATGAAGACCAATTAACTGCATGAATAAACTATTGAACCAATTTACTCTAGTAATAATACTCATTTGTTCAAATTTATACAAGTGTAAACATATTTTGAACATAATAACTTTAGAGGATTGCCAAAGACTGCCAATCTAACAAAAAACGGCATCAAAGATGCCGTTTTACCTTTTATGTATTGCTTACAAGCGAGAAGAGCCTAGTAGGGACCAAAATCCAAACGAGCTGGATAGTGGTTTTTACGCTTCTCAACTGGAGGCATCTGCATATAATCGCCGTAAAGCATCCTAAGGAATTTATCATTTTGGTTAGGGAACGCTACTTGAATTCCATCAAAATCAAGCTTATCAACAGGAAAAACCTCGTCGATTGGATAGGTGTTCATAAACCTATTGGTATCGTGAAGATAGGCAATTCTTTTTGTCTTAACGTGAGCAAAGCGGTTACGAGCTTCCTGCTCACGCTCATACATTTTCTGAGTAGAGAGATGTAGAAGTTTGCAAACTCCTCTACCCATAGTAACCGCTGCTTTTAAGAGCTTTCCTTTGATGCCGTCGGCCAAAATAACAGGACGAGGAACGTCAACTAAAATGCGCATATGTGACCAGAACCACGCGTCAAATGCCTGCTTCTGATATTCCTTCTCGTCATCCGAAACATTATCAAAGCAGTAGACATCTAGGAAAATACCAAGGTCAAGAGGAAGTGGCGCAAGTGCTTCTTCGCAGAACTGTGTTCCTTTGAGCATAATGCGCGTGGTTGGGAATGGATAGTTGATGTCCCTCTCAGTATTCATGATCGAATACTTTTCTGACCACTCTTTATCATAGATATCTAAGAGTTTGTTGAAGTCTTCTGCAGGAAGACAAACATCAATATCATCGTCCCAAGGAATAAATCCCTTATGACGAAGGGCGCCAATCGCGGTGCCGCCAAAACCAAAATAGCGGATGTTGTTGGCTTCGCACGTGTCTACGAAGTCCTTTAAAATCATCAGCTCAACTTGCTGGAGATGCTTAAGCGTTTCTGTATCGTATGTGCGCATTATCGACCTTCATACATCTTCTTGTAGTAATCCTGGTAATCACCGGAAACTACATTCTTAACCCACTTACGGTTCTCTAAATACCAATTGATAGTAGTAACAATGCCCTCTTCAAATGGAGTTTCTGGATACCAGCCAAGCTCTTCTTTAATCTTATCGGGTGCAATACCGTAGCGACGATCGTGACCCTTGCGGTCAGTGACGTAAGAGATTAGATCCTCAGTAATCTGAGTGTCACCAGTGATTCTTGCAACCTCACTGATAATGCGCTTAACAATGTAGAGGTTGTTGCGCTCGTTGTGACCGCCAACGTTATAAACCTCACCAAAGCGTCCGCCTTCAAGAACCATAGCAATTGCCTTGCAGTGGTCATCAACGTACAGCCAATCGCGAACATTAAGTCCATCGCCATAGACAGGAAGAGCCTTGTGTTCCAAGCAATTCTCAATCATCAGAGGAATGAGCTTCTCAGGGAACTGATATGGGCCGTAGTTGTTAGAGCAGCGGGTAATTACTGCTGGGAATCCGTACGTATCATGCCAGGCCTTCACAAACATGTCTGCAGAAGCCTTAGATGCAGAGTAAGGGCTATGCGGGCTCAATGGTGTAGTCTCGCGGAAGAATGCCTCTGGATCATCAAGCGGCAGTGAGCCGTAGACCTCATCAGTAGAAACCTGCAGGTACCTGTGATCTCCGTAGGAGCCCTGGCCATCATTCCAGAAAGACTCTGCAACACTCAGAAGAGCGACAGTACCCATGACATTAGTATCGGCGAAGGCACCTGGATCTTCAATGGAGCGATCTACGTGGCTCTCTGCAGCAAAGTTGATAACATAATCGGGATGATGAGTCTCAAACAGCTGTGTCAGAGCCTCTTTATCCCTAATGTCTACGTGGGCAAAGGTGTAGCGAGGGTCTTGATCATATTCCGAAAGATTCTCAAGGTTACCAGCATAGGTCAGGGCGTCCACGTTCAAAATATGAATGTCCTGATTTCTTCTAAGCATGTAGTGGATGAAGTTTGAACCAATAAATCCAGCTCCACCAGTTACTAAATAGGTCTTCACACTAACCTCTTTCTACCTTCGAAAGATATGTCGCAAGAGCCTCTTGCCAAGGCCTCATACAATTTCCAATGGTACTCTCAAGATGCCCATTTACCAAAGATGAATATGCGGGGCGAGAAGCGCTTTCTGGGTGCATCTCTTTCCACTGAGCAGAAGTTACTCTAGCAACCTTACAATCAAGATTACTGCCAGCCATAATAGCTTCGGCAAAATCAGCCCATGAGCATGTTCCCTCATTGGTTGCGTGGTAGATGCCATAGTTCTCAGTAGCTGCAATGCACAAGATTGTATGTGCCAAATCATTTGCGCTGGTAGGATTACCTACTTGATCATCAACAACACTAATCTCTGGATACTTTGCACCAAGGGTGCGCATGGTTGCCACAAAGTTCTTGCCAACATAACCATAAAGCCACGCCGTTCTAACCACAAACGTTTGAGCATTTGCGGCCAGCGCAAGTCCCTCTCCTGCTAATTTGGATCGACCATAAGCAGAAACAGGACAAGGAGCATCTTGTTCCGTTCGAGGAGAGCTTTCCTTACCGCTAAAAACATAATCAGTGGATACCTGAACAAGCTTTGTTTGTGTAGAGCGGCAAGCTCGTGCAAGATTCATAGGGCCAAGCGCATTTACCGCAAACGCCATCTCAAAATTGCTCTCGCAACCATCTACATTTGTTGCGGCAGCACAGTTAATAACAACATCATAGTGTTCGTGCTGGTCAAACCATGTATTAACTGCCTCAGCGCTAGTGATGTCAAGCTCGTCTGCGTCGGTATAATCAACATCTGGTTTAACAAAAACCTCTGGAATTGAGCCAATCTCAGAGATACCGGACTCAAAAAGACATTTGAGCTCGTTGCCTAACTGGCCATGCGCACCGGTAATAAGAACGTGCATACTACTCTCCCTTTCCAGAAGGAAGGATACGTCCTTCTGCAACGCTCTTGAGGTGCTCGCCATACGTAGATTTACCGTAGCGTTCTGCACATTCAATGAGTTTTGAGCTATCAATCCAGCCATTCTCAAAAGCAATCTCTTCTGGAACGCTTACCGGCAGACCCTGAGCTGTTTCAACGGTACGGACAAAGGTTGATGCCTCAAAGAGTGACTCCATAGTTCCTGTATCAAGCCATGCAAAACCGCGGCCAAGTGTGACAACGTCAAGCGTGCCATCCTCAAGATACAGACGATTGAGGTCAGTGATTTCATACTCTCCACGTGCGCTCGGTTGAACCTGCTTTACCAGATTGGTAACACGCTGATCATAGAAATAAAGTCCAGTGACCGCGTAATTAGACTTTGGGTGAGCTGGCTTTTCTTCAATTGAAATGGCGTTGTAATTCTTATCAAACTCAACAACACCAAAACGCTCTGGATCATCAACGTGGTAACCAAAAACGGTAGCGCGACCAGCAGTCTGAGCCTGCTGAGCAGCCTTTCTGACAAGACCTGAAAGGCCGTTTCCAAAGAAGATGTTGTCTCCAAGAATCAGAGCTGCAGCATCATCACCAATAAACTCTTTACCAATAACAAAGGCCTGAGCAAGTCCATCAGGTGAAGGCTGTTCAGCATAACTGATGGAGATACCGAAGTCAGAACCGTCACCCAAGAGCTTCTCGAAATTGGGCAGATCACGAGGCGTGGAGATAACCAAGATATCTCTAATCCCCGCCAGCATAAGAGTAGACAGAGGATAGTAAATCATTGGCTTGTCATAAACAGGTAAAAGCTGTTTAGATGTAACGGTTGTCAGCGGATAAAGCCTGGTACCGCTACCTCCTGCAAGAATAATGCCTTTCAAAATTACTCCCCATCAATCGGGCTTCCCGCTAAACACCGTTTAGGACGATATTGATATGTAATCTTACCAAAGTCTTACTCAATAGCGGTAATTCTATACAGTCTATAAGGTCCTTCTTGAAGAACAATCTCAAATCCAGGAATTTCATCAGTAATCTGTAAACCTGAGAAATAATAGCTTTGGTCTCCTAATAAAGCTGGATTTTCTAAATCTAACAACAGGACATATCTTGCACCAGTTTCTCGCACTGCCTGCTGAACCTCTGGATTACTAGCTACCTCATTAAGCCTTGTACGAATAATTACACTTTGTGGCAATTCGTCCACTTCTACCTTGGCACGGTAGAAAATGTTCATGCCATAAAGCGAGTTTAGAACAAGAGAGCCATCGTAAGGATTATTAACTACCAGGTCATTACCAACAATCTGGAGAGCCTTTTTTACAAATTCATCCTCACTTGCCTTATAGGTTGTATGCTCACGAGGCTCAAAGACCTCATTGAGCCATATGATGCCATAACGGATTTCGCTATGCTCTTTTCTAGGTAGGCTTGCCAAGTTCCACGGACTCAAAAGAACACAGCCCCATACCACCGCCACGATGCTCATAAGAACGCCAGAGTTTTTAATAAACATGCAGGGCTTACAGGTTGATTGATCTCCATTTGCAGAAATGGTACAAGCAGAATTCTCTGAGCTTGTTTTCTCGCCTTTGTTTCCTTTTTCTTTGACCGTCTTAATAACGTATTTAATGAAGTCAAATACAAGCGTGATGGATGTTTCCATACCAATAATTGCAACAGGAACTGCAGCTATTGCTACCATCGCGGCGGTTCTTTCTGGATCGGTATACCAAAATCCCGAGAAAAACCTCTTAATAGAAAGCACATCAGAAAGACTAGCCACATAAATAACGGCAGTCATGAGAAATACCAGAGTGAGCCAGCGACAATTTTTATTCATACAACAGCTCACAAATCCAAGCCAGAACGCAACGGCAAAAAGAATCTGTGGCAAATTCAAAAGCAAGCCAAAATTCAATACGGAAAGAACTGACTTAATTGGATCAACATAAATTTCCCAGAGGAAATTGACTGTCGGTGCCATAAAACTTGAATTAAGCACAATAGTCCACATGCCAATAGCGGAGCCAAGAATTACGCACTCTAAACAAATCAATAGAATGATTTTCTTCGGTTTTGTTAATTCAAATTTCTTACTCAAATACTGAGCAAAACTTGGAACCAGGTTGCAAAGAACAAATGGTAAAACAAAAATAGCCCACAAAAAATCTGCACTAGGATGAACCAATGCAAGTGCAATAATCCCCATAAAACATAGACAAAGTGTATGAATATTTACAGAAAATTTTTGAACGCTATGAGTTGATGAGCATACTTCTTTGCAGGATGTCTTCTCGTTAAAAGACAATATAAAGACTGCTGCAACAGTGGGGACAAGACAAAAGCCGGCTACATTAGGAAAGACTGCATGAACCGTAACCATTCGAATAGGAAAAGCCAATTGTGCAAATGCCGCAAATGCAGTCAGTAAACTAAAAGTTAAATTTTTCTTTCCTATCACTTGAAGCAAAGCACAGACGCCCACTGGATATATAACCGCGACAAAAACAAACCAAACCACATTTTCTGTAAGTACCTCATTAAAGCCTGTAATTGCTGCAGTGACAGCTGCTAAAGAATGAAATGAAGTTGGATAAAAGCCCTCGTCAAAGAAGGGGGTCTGAAGCTCTGGTCTTGCTCCTGTATAAAAGGCAGCATGCAGCATAGAATAAATGCCCGACTGAACACTTCTTGTAATGTACGCAAGGTGCGCGTAGTTATCAGCGGACTGCAAGAACCAAGAGGGGTTTCTAATTGCTTTGTGGAAAATAACAAAGAATATTGCAGTAGAGATAGCAGCAGTCACTAAGAGAAAGACTCCGTTTAGAGAGTCCTTCTCGCCAAGGTTTACATGAGATTGATTTTCCTGGATGGGTCTGATTTTCTGAATAAGATACGAAAGCCCAGCAGCAATCAAGATAAAAAGACCAACGCCTCCCAAAAGCGGCGTTACACCTCTTAGACCCAAAGGATATATTGCAATTCCAGAAAAACCAATGAGGCAGACCGAGATAAGCGGAGCTACCACAAGGGATGTCATTCGTTTAGTGCCAATAGCGCGAGAAAAAAGATATCCCGGTACATAACAAAGAACCAGTACAACTGCTACTGCTAGAGCAAACTGTCTCCACATGTGTAAGCTTCCTTATTTGGTTGCCATTGTCGACTAGATGAGCTGAGCCCAGCGCTTTTTGCCTGCCTGGAGAAGAGCTTTCTCAAGAACCGATGGCTCAACCTTATAGGTCTTTGCGGGAAGAGGCTGCTGGTTAATCTTAATACCGCCGCCGTCAATAAGACGACGAGCCTCACCATTACTTGAAGCAATTTCTACCTCCACCAAAATCTTTGGCAGATAGATAAGGCCATCCTCATCAGCCTCAAGAGAGATGGCAAACTCTTTGACGTCGTCAGGAACCTCATTGTTCTTGAACTGAGCATCAAAAGCAGCCTGAGCCTTAAGGCCTTCTCCCTCACCGTGATAAAGGTCAACGATATTTCTACCAAGAGCACGTTTGAGCTGGTAAGGATCAGCAGTACCATCCTCAAAGCTCTTATCAATTGCATCAAGCTCATCAATAGAGAGCGTAGAGCAGAGACGATAGTACATTGGAATAATCTCGTCAGTAATAGACATGACCTTACCAAACATATCGTTTGGCTCGTCAGTCAGTCCAATGTAGTTGCCGTAAGACTTACTCATCTTCTTAGTGCCGTCAGTACCTACAAGCAAAGGCATAGTAAGCGCAATCTGAGGCTCCATGTCCATATCACGCATAAGATCGCGACCAGCAAGCAGGTTGAAAATCTGGTCGTTTCCGCCCATCTCTACATCTGCCTTGATAACAACTGAATCGTATGCCTGAAGCACGGGATAAATGAACTCGTGAAGTGCAATTGGCTGCTGGTTGTGATAACGATTAGAGAAGTCTTCTCGCTCAAGAATACGAGCAATGGTGAACTTACTCATAAGACCAAGCATGGTCTCAAGATTCATAGGCTTAATCCAGTCACCGTTATGAACAACAGTGGTTCTTTCTGGATCAAGAATCTTCATTGCCTGGTTAACATAGGTCTCTGCGTTTGCATCTACCTGCTCTGCAGTGAGAGGAGGACGGGTAGAATCGCGTCCGGAAGGGTCTCCGATCAGCGCAGTGCCGCTACCAATAATCAAGGTGACATTATGGCCAAGGTCCTGGAACTGGCGCATCTTGCGTAGAGGAACCGCGTGTCCCAGATGCAAATCAGGACTTGTTGGATCAACGCCAAGCTTAATATTAAGAGGAGTGCCCTTCTTGAGTTTTTCTTTTAGACCGTCCAAAGGAACAATCTGCATAGTTCCTGAAGTAATAACACGGAGCTGTTCTTCTACTGAAAGCACTCTGTATCCTCTCAACGCAAGCCTGTTAAACCATATAATTACTGCTACAAATAGTATCAATTCAAAATGTTATCTATCAGAATACAACAGAGTTGTAACTCTTTATTCACTGAAACATAAATATCAGACTATAATAGTGAGAGCTATGACAAGGAGGCTCAATGGGTATTAGAACCCGTCGTGCACGTAAACACGCAAATACACATGCCGTAGGTTTTGGCATTGCTGGATTCTTTGGCTTTATGGCTCTTCTCGCGCTTGCACTTGCTCTTTCTTTGGGTGCAGCTGTTTCTTCATGGCTCGAGGATCTGCCGGATTACAACTCTGCTGATGCCTATCTGGTAGCAGAGCCTACTCGCGTTTATGACTCTAAGGGCAACGACATTGCAGACTTCTATCTGCAGCAGCGTCGCTCTGTTACCTTGGATCAGATTTCTCCTTATGTTATTCAGGGCACCATTGATACTGAGGATAAGCGCTTCTATTCCCACAGCGGTATTGACCCCTGGGGTATTGTTCGTGCATCTGTTGGCTCGCTGTTTGGTGGCGGCGAAGGTGCTTCCACTATTACGCAGCAGCTTGTTCGTAATACCGTTCTTTCTAACGAGCAGTTTGAGCGCTCTTTGAAACGTAAGGTCCGCGAGGCTTACATCTCTATTCAGATGGAGAAGAAGTTTACTAAGGACCAGATTCTTAATATGTACCTCAACACCATTTACTACGGTAATGGTGCCTACGGTATTGAGGCTGCAAGTATTATTTACTTCAACAAGCATGCAAGTGATTTGACTCTTGCAGAAGCCGCAACGCTTGCTGGCCTTCCAAATGCACCTTCTGCCTATGACCCAACTGTCAATCCAGAGGCTGCACGAGAAAGACGTAATACCGTTCTTGAGCGTATGCTTCGCGCGGGCGATATTACACAGGAGCAGTACGATGAAGCTGTTGCTGAGGACTTAGTACTTAACCCTGGTACTTTGACCGACAACATTGGCCAGTTCCCTTACTGGACTGACTACATTCGTAGCCTGCTTCAGGAAGACTTTGATAGCGATACTATTCTCCAGGGTGGATTGCGTGTTTATACTACACTTGATCCTGACCTCCAGAAAGATGCTGATGAGGCTGCTAGAAGGCGTATTGCTGAGCTTGGCAACCCTCGCCTGGGCGCTGCTTTGGTTTCCATTGATCCTCAAACTGGCTACATTAAAGCAATGGTTGGTGGACAGGATTACTCAAAGAGTCAGTACAACATTGCAACCAGTAGTAACCGTCAGATGGGCTCCAGTTTTAAGATGTATACGCTGGTAGCAGCCCTTTCTGAGGGTATGAACCCAGAGATTGTTCTTAACGGCAACTCCCCTATGCAAATTACGCCAACCTGGTTGGTTAAAAACGCTGGCAACTACAGCTACGGTGCAATTACCCTGCGTCAAGGTACGGTTTACTCGTCCAACACTGTTTACGCACAGGTTGCTGAAGCTATTGGTATCGATAAGATCCTTCAGACGTGCTATGCCATGGGTATTCGCACTCAGCTACAGCCATACCTGTCTACCACTCTTGGTTCTCAGGGCGTAACCCCTATTGAGCAGTGCACCGCATTTGCAACCCTTGCTGCAGGCGGTGTTCGTCGTGATGCTGTTGCAATTACGCGCATTGAAGACCGTAATGGCAACGTTATCTACGAGCACAAGGACAACCCAGTTCAGGCAATTAGCCCAGCTGTTGCTGCAGCTGCTACCGATGTTCTGAGCGGCGTTCTTACCTCTGGTACTGGTCGCTATGCTTACAACCTGAAGACCTTCAACCAACCAGTTGCAGGTAAGACGGGTACTTCCGATAACTCCGAGGACCTTTGGTTCTGCGCCTATACCCCACAGCTTGCAACCGTAGCTTGGTGTGGATATCCAGATAGTCGTGACCCTGTTATTATCGGCGGCGGAGAGTCCTCTACCTTTGTTACTGCACAGTACGTATGGGCGTACTACATGAACGCAGCTCTCTCTGGCGTTGCTCGCGCTGAGTTCCCAAAGACCACTGAAACTATTGCTTACAAGCCTAATAGTTACTGGAAATTTGTTGGTGGCTCCGCTAATGCTAAGCAAAATGAGAAAGATGACGACGAAGAGGAAGAGGAGGAGACTACCGAGGAGGAGGAAGAGGACGATACCACCACTACTCCTACCACTCCTACTACTCCAGCCACACCAGGTACCGGTACGGGCACTGGCACGGGTACCGGAACAGGTACTGGAACAGGAACAGGAACAGGAACCGGAACAGGAACTCCATAAACCCCTGGTTTATCTACAACAAAAAGGAGTCTGCACCAAGCAGGCTCCTTTTTTGTAAGACTTGTACTTTGACGGGTTTCTCGCCAAAGGCTTTATGTTTAGAAAATGCTGTCTACGTTGCCAAGTTGCGTAATGATACGTACCACGTCTGCAGCGTGCGCAGTTTTATCCACGATCATCAAAACGGTATCGTCACCAGCAACGGTGCCTACGACATGGTCAAGCTCAACATCATCAAGGGCAAACGCAACGGCTGATGCAGTGCCAGGGTGACAGCGAATCACAATGAGATTCTCTGCTGCCGTAGCGCCAACTACAAACTCGGAGAGCATTTTTTGCAAATGCATATCTTCAGAAAGCACATAGGCTCCCTCGGGAAGCTTTTGCAAATCCATTTCTGCTGTATCACGAGAAACGGTTGCTTGAGTACAGGCAAAGCCACGATCTTTAAGCATGTCAACAAGATCGCGCTGCGTACGGATTGACTCGCTGCGAACAAGCTCACGAATCACGTCCTGTCGAGCATTTCTATGCTTCACGACGCCTTCTTTCTTTATGCGACTCACTAACTTTTGAAAACAAATGATAGTGAGTAAAAGAATATACTTAATCAACCCTTATGCGCATGCCAAACCGCTAAACGGTGTAAATTACCCGCTCGTCGGTCGGAATATTGCATTCACCGTTTTCTAAAAGTATTTATGCACTTCTCGCCGTATGATTCATCATGAGTGAAACTATTTTTACGGCTTGGAGGCCACCATGCCCCTGAATGATTCACCAGATAGAAGAGAAGGCTCCTACGGAGACTCTGCAATGCGTCGTCGTCCTCCGCAAAATGGTCGTCCTCCTCGTGATGGCAGTTTTTCTGATAGGCAAGCAAGACGTCGCAAAAGAAATACCCTTGGCTCACAGGCTATTCTCTTTAAGAGACAGTCCCTGCTGCATCGCATTGATTCTCGTACAAGAACCTACATTGTTATTGGACTAGCTGTTATAGCAGCGCTTTTGCTGGTCTTTATTGTGTCGAGCTGCGTGCGCGGTTGTGCTAAAGAATCTACTCCAGAGGTAGAGGCCAACTCCGTTGATTCTCGTGTTGCTGTGGGAACTTCAGAGGAGCTGACTAAAGCACTTGCAGCTAAGCTAGATCAGAATAAAAACCTTGCATGGATTGCAGAACACGCTGATAGATATAGCGATAAGAGCCTTATTGAGCTAGCACTCGCCCACCCTGAGGCAATTGATTTTGTTGCAAACTACCCCGATTCTGACGGCAAGGCCAAAACTTACGATGATTCGCTCACCAAAGGCACAGCACCGCAGCTCTATACCTGGGACTCTAGATGGGGTGGCGTCTCGTATGCCGGCTCTGTAATTGCCACCAAGGGCTCCGGTCCAACTGCTCTCTCAATGGCATACATGGGTCTTACGGGAAAGAACAACTGGACTCCAGCTGACATTGCGGGCGCCGTTGAAACCGCTAAGGCAACGGACACCGACTCTGGAATGAACAGATCATTTCTCGAGAAGAACTTAGCAAACCTTGGTCTTACTGCTGATAGCTACAGCATTTCTGCCGACAATATCACCACGCTTCTAGACGCCGAAACCTTCCTGCTTGTTGAGGTTAAGGGCAATAAGCTGAGCTCGGATGGCGCTCACTGGATCCTGGTAACCAGCAAAAACGATGATGGCACGGTAAACGTTCACGACCCTCTATCTCCTGAGGTGAGCTCACGCCCATGGGCCGCAGAGACTATTGCTGGCGCTGCAAACGCCCTGTACACCGTGACGGTAAAGGCCGCTGAGTAGCAAAGTTACTAAGCGATAAGGTATTTGTTTGGCGTCTACAAACTTGAGTCCCGCACTTCAACGTGCGGGACTTTTTCGTGCAGCTGTCGAGGAACATATTGTAGAGAACACGTAAAAACCCAGCATCCACAAGAGGTGAATGCTGGGCTGGACGGGTTTCTCGCCAAAAAATTGTGCGGAGAAAGACGTTTTAGAAGAAGCGGACTATGAAAGCACCTTCTGTGCAGCCTCGCTGAGCTCCGCAATGCGTGCCTCGGCCTCTTCGCGAGTTTTACCGTTGGCAAAGAGATAGGCTTTGACCTTTGGCTCGGTGCCTGATGGACGGAAGATGACCTTGTTGTCTCCCTCAAGCCTATACTCAATCACGTTGGATGCTGGCAGCGTCTGAGGAGCCTCTTTTTGCAGGCCCGAGACGCGAGGCATTTCTGCGCACTCAGCATAGTCTGTTACGCCAACAACCTTGTAATTGCCCACCGTTTCCAGTGGATTCTTACGCAGGCTACTCATAATCTGAGCCATCTTTGCGGCACCCTCAGCGCCTGGATAGGCAGCGTTGACAACGCCATTGAGGTAGTAGCCATAGCGCTGGTACAGGGCATCCATTGCCTCGTAGAGGTCCATGTTACGAGCTGCGTACCAAGAAGCCATTTCAACGCAGAGCATGGTGGCGACAATAGCGTCCTTATCTCGAGCGTGGGTACCAACAAGGTAGCCATAGGACTCCTCGAAACCCATGAGGAAGCGATCCTCCTCACCAGCGTCCTTGAGCTGGTCAATTTGGTCACCAATATACTTGAAGCCCGTGAGCACACGGCGCATCTCAAAGCCGCGAGCACGTGCCAAGACGTCGGGCATAGCAGAGGATACGATGGTGGAAACAGCTACCTTATCCTGGGGTTTCTCGCCACGCTCTTCAGCCATGGTAAGGAGCCAGTCCATAAGCAGGACACCCATCTCGTTACCGGAAAGCAGCACGTAATCGCCGTTATGAGGGATTGCAGTGCCCATACGGTCTGCGTCAGGGTCGGTTGCAACCAGGAGATTTGGCTTTACCTTGTCAGCAAGCTTGAGGCCCAGCTCAAGTGCCTCACGGAACTCAGGATTTGGATAGGAGCATGTGGGGAAGTTTCCGTCTGGCTCTGCCTGCTCTGGAACAACGTCAACGTCATTGACGCCAATCTCCTTGAGGATGCGTGTGACGCACTCCATACCTGTACCGTTGAGCGGCGTGTATACAACCTTGTAGCCGTCGGCAGCCTTAAATCCTGGAATAGAAACGCACTTGATAGCCTCAATAAAGTTGTCCAGAACCTCTTCTGGAGTCCAAATGATCAGGCCCTTCTCCAGGCCTTCTTCAAAGTCCATAGGCTTGACGTCAAAAGGATTAACGCGTGCGATATTTGTGGAAATCTCTGCTGCTGCCTCATCGGTAATCTGACCGCCGTTATCGTTGTACACCTTATAGCCGTTATAAGGCGCAGGGTTGTGGCTTGCGGTAAGCACGATACCTGCGGAAGTCTTGAGATAGCGAACAGCAAACGAGAGAGTTGGAACAGGCTCGATACGTGGATAAACGTACACGCGGATGCCATTAGCTGCCAAAACACCGGCTGCAACCTTCTGGAAATCCTCACCCTTTAGGCGAGAATCCCTTGCAAGAGCCACCGTAGGATTCTCGTAGTGAGCGTTGAGGTAATCCGCAAGACCCTGGGTTGCCTGAGCAACAACGTAGACGTTCATGCGATTAGTTCCAACGCCAATGGTGCCGCGCAAACCAGCAGTACCAAAAGCAAGCGAACGATAAAATGCGTCGTAGAGCTTATCTTCTGCTTCTGGTTTAGCAAGCTCACCGAGCTCTTCTACCAAGTCTTCTTCGGTGACGTTTGCACGCCAGGACTCAAATGCTTCCATAACTTTTGCATCCATAATGACTCCCAAACCTCGAACAGCTCTCTGTATTTCCTTATAAAAGATACTATGCGTATTTTAAGCGAAAAATAACAGATGATTTGGCGAGAAAAACATGGGAAAATGTTACGTCAGTATGTATTCAATTCCTACGGGCGAAAGGTGTCCCGATGTCTCAAGAACTTGAGTTCTTTGCAACGTGTCCTAAAGGCTTTGAGAAGCTTCTTGCACAGGAGCTAGACGGCCTACGCATCAAAAAGGTGCGCCCTCTTGGCGGACAGGTTGCGTTTTACGGCTCACTTGCCGATGCTTACCGCGTCTGTTTATGGTCTCGTCTCACGTCTCGCGTCATTTTGGTGCTTGATCGCGTTGGCGCTGCCACTTCAGACGCTCTCTACGAAGACCTCTCCCACATTGCTTGGGAAGACCATATTGGTCCACATGCCACCATTGCAGTGAGCGCTCACGGCACAAATGACCAGCTCAGAAACACCAACTTCATTGCTGTCAGAACAAAAGACGCCATTGTAGATAGGCTTGCAGCAAAGCGCGGAAGCCGTCCTATGGTCAACACGCTTGCGCCTGACGTAACTATTGTCGTGCGCGTATCACGCAACCGTGCTACGGTTGGCATTGACCTTGCTGGTGAGGCGCTCTTTAAGCGCAGTCTGACTGGCGGTCGAGGGCCGGCACGTGAGTTTGCGCCGCTCAGACTGGACTACGCCGCTGCTCTTCTGTACCTGCAGGCGCAAACTGCTGCGAGTGCATCGCTCTTCTCGCCAGACGCGCCGCTGCCGGCGCTGCTGTTCCCGGGAGCAGGCGCGCTTGCACAGGAGGCTGCGGGTATGGCGCTGGACGTGGCTCCGGGCATCCTGCGCGCTCGCTGGGGCATGACGGGCTGGGCCGGTCACGACGACGATGCCTGGCAGGATTTGCTTGCCGAGGCCGATGAACGTGCCGAGAAGGGCCAAGAGCGCCAGGTCACACTCTATGCAGCGGACCCTCGCCCAAAGGCCAAGGAGGCTGTACTCTACACGCTTCGTGCGGGCGGTCTCAAGGCGGACGTGCAGTTTTTACCAGCGTCTGAGCTGCTCAAACATGCAGAGCACTTCACGGGCATTGTTGCAGATCTTTCTTGGACCAAAGAAGAGCCTACACTTCAGGGCTCTGCTTACTCCACGCTTGGACTTTTTGCGGGACAGGCAAGCACGCTTCTTACCAGCGATACAAATACTGATACGGTACTCAGAGCAGCTCCATCGCAGACACTTTCTGTCTACGTGGGCAACTCCATTGCCACCATGCGCTCCTACCCTGCTGCAAATGCAGAGGATGCCATTGACGACGCAGCTAAAACCACTGATGCGCCTGCAAACAACTCCGAGCCCTCCTCAGTTCCTGCAGGTCCCACCGTTATGGTCAACAATCAGCCGGTAAGTGTGTTGGTTCCTGCGTCTGATCAATTTGCTGCACGCCTTACTAAGGTGGCCAAGCAACGCGCTAAGTGGGCTCGTAAAAACGACGTCTCGTGCTACCGCGTCTATGACGCTGATCTGCCCGATTATGCCGTTAGTATTGACATCTACAAAGGCGCCACAAAACCAACTACCTGGCTGCAAATCTCTGAGTACGCTGCATCTAAAGAGATTGATCCAGACCTTGCAAAGCGCCGCCTCCTAGACGTCCTAGCTTTGGCTCCTCGCATTCTAGGCGTACCCAGCTCAAACGTAAATCTACGAACAAGAACGCGTGCAAAGGGTGGCTCTCAGTACTCTGACGAGGGCAGCGCAGCCGACAACTCAAGAAAAGAAATGCTGCTCATCGATGAGGGCGGCCTACTCTTTGAGGTCAACTTTGCATCCAGATTGGACTGTGGAATCTTCTTGGATCACCGCGATACACGTGCAGAAATTCGTGAGCTCATGAAGAGCGCCGGTGTTGCCAAGAGCTTCCTCAACCTCTTTGCTTATACAGGTACCGCCACCTGCTACGCAGCAGATGGTGGCGCACTGCATTCCACAACTGTTGACCTCTCCAAACCTTCGCTCGAGTGGGCCAAGCGCAACATGAAGCGCAACGGTTTTGACGGCGAAGAGCACGAGTTTGTCCAGGCAGACGTCCTGTCTTGGATTACCGAGACGCGTCATACCAAAAATCGCTGGAATGTCATCTTCTGCGATGTTCCTACCTTCTCAAACTCATCGCGCATGAAGCAAAGCTCATTTGACGTTCAACGAGACCACGCTGAACTCATCATTGGTATTTCTCGCCTTTTAACTCGCGGGGGCGTTGCCATCTTCTCGTGCAATCTGCGCACCTTTAAACCAGATGTCGAGAAGATCCAGCGAGCCGGCGTCATTATCGAAGACATCACAAGTGAAACTATTCCGGAGGACTTCTCAAGAAATCAGAAGATCCATCATGCATATAAAATCTCGAGAAAACCACGGGAAAATGAGTAAATTTTTTCCGCTTGCAGGGAAAATAAGTACGTTTGTACATTCGTCTAGTTATAACTAGGTATATGGACTAACATATGATGACGAACTGAACCGATCATCTGTTGAGAGGATTAATGGATGAATACAAGTAAAGCTGCATTTCATGCGCTTTTCTCTAAGGACAAAGCCAAGAAATCAACGGGCATTCCTCTAAGTGCTGGCATGATACTGGTTACCATTGGCATTGTCTATGGTGACATTGGCACTTCTCCAATGTACACCATGAAGGCAATTATCGCTGGTAATGGCGGACTTCTTACCATGAGTACCGATGTTGTTTTGGGTGCTCTGTCCCTCATTATCTGGACGCTGACACTCATTACAACCGTTAAATACGTCATGGTTGCAATGAAGGCAGACAACCACAATGAGGGCGGAATCTTTGCGCTCTACAGTTTGGTTAAAAAGTGCGCCAAATGGCTGATTATTCCTGCCATGATTGGTGGCGCAGCACTTCTTGCTGACGGTATTTTGACCCCAGCTGTTACGGTAACCACCGCTATTGAGGGTTTGCGTACTATTCCTGCGGCTCATTCCATTATTGGTGATAATCAACACATTGTTGTTATGATTACCATTGCTATTCTTTGTACGCTTTTTGCCCTTCAGAAAGCGGGAACTTCTACCATTGGTAAGGCCTTTGGACCTGTCATGACCTTGTGGTTCTTGTTCCTGGGAGCTACGGGCGTTATGAACATATTTGCTGACATCAGCGTTGTTCGTGCTCTTAACCCAGTCCGCGGCATTATGTTCCTCTTTGATGGCAAGCTCAATGCAGCTGGCCTCATGGTTTTAGGTAGTGTCTTCCTTTGTACTACTGGTGCAGAGGCACTTTATTCTGACATGGGTCACGTTGGCAAGAGCAATATTTATGTAAGCTGGCCTTTTGTTAAGATTTGCCTCATTTTGAACTATCTTGGACAGGGCGCATGGATCGTCACCAACCACAATAACACCGTACTTAACACTATCAAAGACCTCAATCCTTTCTTTGAGATGCTTCCTGATCAGATTAGACCATTTGCCGTTATTCTCTCTGCCCTGGCTGCAATTATTGCTTCCCAGGCACTGATTACCGGCTCCTACTCCATTGTCTCTGAGGCAATTAAGCTTGACCTTATGCCTCACATCAAAATTAACTATCCCTCCACAACCAAGGGTCAGATTTACATTCCACTTGTGAACAACATCATGTGGGTTGGCTGCATTGGCGTTGTTCTTCTTTTCCAGAGCTCTGAGCATATGGAAGCAGCTTACGGTCTTGCAATTACCGTCACCATGCTCATGACCTCAATCTTGCTTTACACCTATCTGGCTGTTATCAGAAAACGCCCGTGGACAGCTATTCCATTCATTATTTTCTTTGGTGCTATCGAGGCTATGTTCTTCTTCTCAAGCCTTACCAAGTTCTTCCACGGCGGCTACTTTACCGTTCTTATGGCTACCGCAATTTTTGTGGTCATGTTTGTCTGGCGTCGCGGTACCGCTGTTGAGAGGACGCAGAGCGTTTATCTCCCCGTAGATAAATACATTGACCAGCTCCGTAGCTTGAGCCACGATGCGGACTATTCAACTCTCGCTGATAACCTGGTTTTTCTTACTAATGATTCATCCTTTGACAAGCTGGATCGAGACATCCTCTATTCCATCTTGGATAAGCGTCCAAAGCGTGCTAAGGCCTACTACTTTATTAACATCTCGCTGACAGACGATCCAAATACCCGTGAGTTTATCGTCAATGACTTTGGTACAGACTTCCTGTTCAAGATTACGCTGCGCCTTGGCTTCAAGGTTAACCAGCGTATCAACACCTACCTCTACCAAATTGTTGGTGATTTGATTAAGAACAACCAGCTTGCGCCACAAAACCACAAGTACTCTATCTACAAAGAGCACTCTGAGATTGGTGACTTTAGATTCTGCTTGCTACGTAAGGTGTTAGCGCCAGAGACCGACATTAACGGTTTTGACGCTCGTTGCCTTGAGCTTAAGTACTTTATTCGTCGCATCTGCGGATCTCCTGCTCGTTGGTATGGTCTTGAGAACTCCAACATTGTCTTTGAGTACGTTCCTCTGTTCTCCAAGGTTAAGCGTGAGCAGAAGCTTACCCGTATCATGCTTGACGATGCGGCTCAGACAGGTCCTATGCCACTTGTTGAGGCTCCTATGAAAGAGCGCATTGCAGAGATTGAGGAAGATGAGGATATCTTTGCAGAGGCACTGCACAAGGAGCGCGTTGAAAACGCAGCTACCGTTGCAGACTATGTTGGTGGCGATACCGCTAGCTTCCGTCCTCTTAAGCTTGATGAGGAAGCGGCCGATGAAGACGTCTTTGAAGAGCAGCAGGACAGTAATCACTAACCTAGTGCCTCGTACTTTCTACTAGTTACAACAAAAGCCGACAGATGGTATTGAACTGCGTCCCAAAACTTGGACGAATTTAATAAAGAGCTAGGCCTCCAAGGACTGATTCCGGAACTCCTCCGGGGTCAGTCCTTTTAGTTTAACCTGACGCCTTTGTGTGTTCCAGTACATAACATATGCGTCCAAATCAGCTTTGAAAGAATCAAAGCTAGGCCACGTTCTTCCTCGGAAGAACTCGTCTTTCAGATGACCAAAGACCTGCTCGGTAGCACCGTTGTCTATGCAGTTACCCTTTCTGGACATGC
>CALKRF010000120.1 GCA_937990665.1 uncultured Atopobium sp. | reverse complement strand
GAGAAGGAAATCCCGCCCAGGCTAAATACGGTGTTTGATACAACTCTTTAGGTAATGAGAAAACCATGTTACCTATACCAATGTGACCTGCAGACATTGGAATGCAGATAACAAATAACAACAGAAAAAGAATTGCTGCTGCATACCCTTTGGGCGGAATAGCGAAACGTGAAATAAGGGCTTCTACAAAAGTGCATGAAGCCATACAGAAGAAGATTCCAAAGTTAATAGGAGTATCAATATTCGCAAAGGTGGTAGCTGCGAATATTGCAAGAGCAACAAGACCGTAAACTCCTGCTCGTTTAAAAGAATTTTTTGAAAAAGCACACATGCAGCCAGCAATAAAAATGAAAGGATACGAAATTGAAGGTACCCAAATTTGCATGACTAAAGGAGTAAACCACGTAAGCTTGATGTGAGAGATAAAGAACAAATCATAGGTAAAGTGAAACAGTATCATTGATACTACTGAGATTCCTCGAATAGTATCAAAGAAAGTTACTCTACCTTTGGATTGTTCTAATTCCACACCCATATTGTGACTATGAAATTGATCTAATAAGTGCAGTAACCCTACCTAAAATAACAGGATTCTGTACGTAGATTGGCTCCATAAAATCGTTTTCTGGCTGAAGACGAATGCGATTGTTTTCTCTATAGAATGTCTTAACAGTTGCAGAGTCATCAATGAGAGCAACAACGATTTCTCCGTCATGGGCATCTTGCTGCTCTTTTACAACAATATAATCGCCATCAAAAATACCAGCGTTAATCATTGATTCTCCACGTACGCGAAGAATGAAAGAGCTTGAATCTCCAACAATGCTTGTTGGAAGAGATAGAGATTCCTCAACGTTTTGCTCAGCAAGAATAGGTGTGCCTGCAGCAACACGTCCAACAAGAGGAAGACTAATGACATTATTAGCTACGTCTTGAGTAACGGGAGCAAGCTTTGCTGCGTCAGAAATGTTTGAAGCCTGGGGAACAATCTTCATAGTACGAGGCTTCTTTGGGTCTCTATCAATAAGGCCAAACTGCTCCAGGACCTTTAGATGCATATGGACAGTTGAAGGAGATGCAAGATTAACAGCAGCACCAATCTCTCTTACTGAAGGGGGATAGCCGTGTTGATCTGTGTATGAACAGATATATTCATAAATTGCTGCCTGACGCTTGCTGAGTTTGCCCTTTGGCATATGAGCCTCCTTTTTCTTTTTAGTAATAATACACGTGTTCTAAAAATTAATCAAACGAATGTTCTATTTTTTCTTGACACGAACAAATGTACTACATATTATTAGTACAAACGTTCGGACATGACTTTTTGTCCGGTGTATTAGATATAACTAGTTCCGTAAAAACTATTACGGAAGGAAATGATATGAGGCGTATGTATCAGTCAAAGATGTATCAGGTTAATGGCACTTCAGCACTTGCTTCTTATAAGCCTGCATTTAAGGTAATTGAAGGCGGCGCAAAGAAGGGTTCCGTTGCACCTCAGCGTGAGGAAGTCTCTTACGTAAAGACGCTGACCAACAAAGAGGCTTTTATTGCAGGTCTTATTGTTACCGCATCATTTATTCTGATGTTTGCGATTTCTTTCCTTCGTACAACTGCTCTTAATTCATTTGCAACATCTGTAATGGATAGCGCTTCACAAACAATTACTGTTCAGAGTAATGATACGCTGTGGTCAATTGCAGAAAGCAATCCAATTGAGGGCGTCTCTACAGAGCAGCAAGTAAGTTGGATTAGAGAAAGAAATAATCTCGATTCTTCTCTTTTAAGGGCTGGACAAACCCTAGAGATTCCTTCTGTATCTAAATAGTAAATATTTATGTAAATTTCTCTCAGAATTCTGTGTTGATAGCAGTCAATACCTGCGTAAAATGGTATCTTCCTTTTATACGAAAAAAGGGGATTCCATGCGTTGTCCAAAATGCGGTCACGAAGAGTCAAAGGTTATTGATTCTCGCTCATCTGAGAATAACGATGCCATTAGAAGGCGTCGCGAGTGCATGTCCTGTAAGTTTCGTTTTACAACCTATGAGCGCTTAGAAGAGATTCCTATCACCGTTGTTAAGAAAGACGGTCACAAGGAGCCTTTTGATAGACAGAAGCTTATGAGAGGTCTTGTTGCTGCAACAGTAAAGAGAGATATCTCTGTTGCTTCTCTTGATCATTTTATTGATGGTATTGAGTCTCAGATTAGAGATAAGGGTCAATACGAGATTAAATCTGAAGATCTTGGAAGCATTGTGCTTAAAAACCTAGTTATGCTCGATAAAGTTGCATACATTAGGTTTGCTTCTGTCTATAGAGACTTCAAAGATGTTGATGAATTTAGCGCAGAATTAAGGAGCCTGAATTAATGAGCAATTTTGACATCCAGCTACCTATTAAACGCCTTAATCCTACTGTTGAGCTACCTTCGTACGCCTATACAGGAGACGCTGGATTAGATCTTAGAAGTGCTGAAGATATTGATCTTGCTCCTTTTGAGCGCAAACTTATTTCCACTGGTTTAGCTATTGCAATCCCTGATGGATACGCAGGATTTGTTCAGCCTAGAAGCGGTCTCGCACTTAAAAAGGGCCTTTCTATGGCAAATACTCCAGGCCTCATTGATGCTCATTATCGCGGTGAGCTTAAGGTTTGTGCTATTAACCTTGATAGCAAAGAAACTATTCACATTGAGCGTGGTGAGCGTATCGCGCAGCTTGTGATTCAACAGGTCCCTGTTGTACAGCTTGTTGAAGTTGATGAGCTTGATCAGACTGATCGCGGTACAGGCGGTTTTGGTTCAAGCGGCGTTCAATAATTTTTT
>CALKRF010000119.1 GCA_937990665.1 uncultured Atopobium sp. | reverse complement strand
TTTTGTGGACATTTGGAGAAGAAACAGACACCTGTCGCAATAAATGTGACTAATTCTCAACAATTTTTATATAGCTTTCTTTTTAGCAAATTCCTGACCTGCGCAAATGTAAACCGTTTCTAACTTGTCAAAATATTGCGTATTTGTCACTTGTTTGGCACTACATATTGAGTAAAGTTAGAGGTCGCAACTAATATTTGACGTCATTTGTCCAAAGACATACCTGCTGTCAAAATTAGTCTCAAGATTGCTATTTGTAAACTGCTGAGCGGCCATGCTCCACTCAACACGCTCAGCATGAACGCGGATATATACATTGTCCGTGTAAAAAGGAGTGTGTTATGCAGGAAACACCAGCACAGGAGGCTTGGGACGGCTTTGTCGGTGGTAACTGGCAAAAAGCAATTGACGTCCGAGACTTCATTCAGAGGAATTACACCCCTTACGATGGCGATGATTCCTTCCTCGCTGGTCCAACTGAGGCTACTACAAAGCTTTGGGCGGATGTTATGGATCTCTTTGCTCAAGAGACCGCAAACGGTGGCGTACTTGATATGGATACCAAGCAGGTTTCCACTATCACCTCCCACGAGGCTGGCTACATTGACAAACCACTTGAGCAGATTGTTGGTCTCCAGACTGACAAACCCCTCAAGCGCGCTCTGATGGTAGACGGCGGCGTTCGTATGGCAATGGCTGCATGCAAGGCCTACGGTTATGAAGTTGACCCAGAGATTGTTGACTTCTACACCTATCGTCGCAAGACTCACAACGCTGGTGTTTTTGATGTCTACACCGAGGACATGCGCAAATGCCGTCACTCCCATATCATTACCGGTCTGCCTGACGCATATGGCCGTGGCCGTATCATCGGCGATTATCGTCGTGTTGCTCTCTATGGCGTTGACGCTCTTATCACTGATAAGACAAATCAGAAAAACGGTACCGGCTCCATCATGGACGAGAAGACCATTCGTCATCGCGAGGAGCTCTCCGAGCAGATTCGTGCTCTCAAGGAGCTTAAGCAGCTTGGTGAGATTTACGGTTTTGACTTGAGCCGTCCTGCAGAGAACTTCAAAGAGGCTGTTCAGTGGCTCTATTTGGGCTACCTCGCAGCTGTAAAAGAGCAGAATGGCGCTGCAATGTCCATTGGTCGTAACACCACCTTCCTGGACATCTATGCAGAGCGCGATCTTGCTCGTGGCACCTTCACTGAGTCTGAGATTCAGGAGATTGTTGACCACCTGGTTATGAAGCTTCGTATGGTCAAGTTTGCCCGTACTCCTGAGTACAACGAGCTCTTCTCGGGAGACCCTCAGTGGGTCACTGAATCCATTGGTGGTATTGGTGTTGATGGCCGCTCTATGGTTACCAAGTCCTCCTTCCGCTGGCTCCGCACCCTTGAAAACATGGGTACCAGCCCAGAGCCTAACCTGACTGTTCTGTGGTCTACCAAGCTTCCAGAGGGCTTTAAGCGCTACTGCGCAAAAATCTCTATTACCACCAGCTCTATCCAGTACGAGAATGACGATCTTATGCGCGTCTATCATGGCGATGACTACGCAATTGCTTGCTGCGTCAGCTCCATGCGCGTTGGTAAAGAGATGCAGTTCTTTGGCGCTCGTGCCAACCTTGCTAAATGTCTGCTTTACGCAATCAATGGCGGCCGTGACGAGAAGACCGGCGAGCAGATTGGTCCTAAGTACCGTGCAATTGAAGGCGAATACCTTGATTACGACGATGTCTTCTCCAAGTACTTGGATATGATGCGCTGGCTTGCAGGCGTTTATGTCAACGCTCTTAATGCAATCCACTACATGCACGATAAGTATAGCTACGAGCGCATCCAGATGGCTCTGCACGATGAGCATGTTCACCGTTGGTTTGCAACAGGCATCGCAGGCCTTTCTGTTGTTGCCGACTCCCTCTCTGCAATCAAGTATGCAAAGGTAAGGGTTGTCCGCGATGAGACCGGCCTTGTTACCGATTACGTCACTGAGGGTGACTTCCCTAAGTATGGTAATGATGATGACCGCGTTGACACCATTGCTCATGACATCGTTGAGATCTTCATGAACATGATTCGCCAGAACCACACCTACCGTGATTCTGTCCCAACCACTTCTATCCTGACCATTACCTCTAACGTCGTATATGGCAAGGCTACCGGCAACACTCCTGATGGCCGTCGTGCAGGCGTTCCTTTTGCTCCTGGCGCTAACCCAATGCACCACCGCGATACTCACGGTGCTGTTGCATCCCTGGCATCCGTTGCTAAGCTTCCATTCAACGACGCACAAGACGGTATTTCCAATACCTTCTCAATCATTCCTAATGCTCTTGGTAAGGGCTCTGACGTCTACTTCCACGGTAGCGAGCTAGACCTTGAGCACATCGACTTCTCTGATATGAATCTTGATATTCAGATTGAGAACAAGATTGATTGCGCCTGTGAGGCAAACCCATCCGCAGCTGAAGGTGCTGAGGATCGTAAATAACAAGCCCTGGCGAGAAGATCTATCTACACGTTTCTTCTCGCCAACAAACTCGTAAGGAGAAACACATGCAGTCCAACGAAGTAGCTTCCGAGCAGATTGACAACCTGGTAAACATGATTGATGGCTATGCCGAGAAGGGCGGTCATCACCTCAACGTTAACGTATTTACTAAGGACACTCTTCTTGATGCTCAGGCACACCCAGAGAAGTATCCTCAGCTGACCATTCGCGTTTCTGGTTACGCTGTTAAGTTCAACTCCCTTACCAAAGAGCAGCAGGACGACGTTATTTCTCGTACCTTCCACGACGCTCTCTAAGGATTTCTTGTCCATGTCTTGTTCTGATACTCACATGGATCTCAATGACCCGCTCACAGTTTGTGGGCGGGTCCACTCTATTGAGACCTTTGGCACCGTAGATGGTCCTGGAACTCGCCTGGTTGTGTTTACCCAGGGGTGTCCCATGCGCTGTGCCTATTGTCATAACCCCGATACCTGGCAATTTGGTATTGGAACAGAAAAATCGGTAAAAGAAATTCTTGCCACCTTTAACCGTAATAGAGCTTTTTATAGAAACGGCGGAATTACAGCCACTGGCGGCGAACCACTCGCTCAGCCTGAGTTTATCGGTGCTCTGTTTGAGGCGGCTCATAATGACCCGCAAGGACGCATTCATACCTGTCTTGACTCTTCTGGCGTTGCGTATAATCCAGAAACTCCAGAAAAATTTGAGCGCGTTCT
>CALKRF010000118.1 GCA_937990665.1 uncultured Atopobium sp. | reverse complement strand
CCCGATACCTGCACAAACCACGTGCGCGACCCGAAGGTTTGGGAGCAAGACGGGGCTCTCCGCATGCTGTTAGGCGCTCGCGAGAGGGATGCTGCAGCTGGTAACGTAAAAACCGCAGATGAACGACATGATTCGGGAGCGGTTTTGATTTACGACTCAAATGATTGCGGTGAGTCGTGGACGCTCCACTCGGTTATACGCGGGACTAATGCCCTGGGTCAGCGCGATGCGTTTGGCTACATGTGGGAATGTCCTTTTTTAGTGCAGCTCGATGGCCAGGAGTTTCTGTCCGTATGTCCGCAGGGGCTGAGAGAAGGCGCTGGTACGGAACCAAGTGCCGGTACAGAGCCAAGCGCTGATACGAATTCAAGCGCCAATGCGTCCAAGAGGGCGCTCTTGAGCGATTCCACTAACTTGCAAGAGAATGCTTCAAGCGAGTGTCTCGCCAAGTGGCAAAATATCTGGCAGTCGGGCTATTTTCCGCTTCTAGAGGGTAAGAAGCTTATCAATGTTGAAACTGTTTCTACCGAAAACTTTGTGCTCTGGGATCACGGTTTTGACTTCTACGCACCTCAAACGTTCGTCGACGATTCTGGGCGTACTATTTTGATTGGATGGATGGGTATCATCGATCCAACTTACCATAGTTATCCTGCGGGCATTGGTTTCTGCCACAACCTTACTCTGCCCCGAGAACTTTCGCTGTCTGATGACGGTGTTATTCTGCAACGCCCAGTTAAAGAGCTTGATGCTAGACGACGCGAATGTGAAGAATTCAGCGCTGACGGCTTCGTCGAAATAGGTCAACTATCTGCGGATATTGAGATTTCTGGCATCTCTGGAGACGGAATGCTTACTCTCAACGACGCACTTGTACTTTCTTACTCCAAGGGCATTTTTGCCATGCAATTCATTGACAAGGTCACCGCTGCAGGTAGAAATCAACGCTCTATTGAGCTAAAGCAGCTCTCTGACCTGCGTGTTATTGTCGACGGCTCTACCGTGGAGATTTACCTGAACGATGGTTGCGTAGTTTTCTCGACACGATGGTTCCCTGCGTCCGAGCGTCTAGCGTTGAACAGCACTTTTGTTGCTTCTGGCTCGCGAGCATACAGCCTACTCGCGTAATTCAGTGGATTTGCTTGGCGTAGTCTAACTCTGACACCAAAGGAACACTGTTTGTAGTCGCGGATTGACGACGTTATGCATGAAATTGCATATTTCATATGTTTTATACGCAAAATTTTTCCTCAGCGCGAAAATTTGCCGTTTTTGAGAGCTAAAGCGGTAAAAAACCCGTTTAGTTGGGGGTCGAAGGATTTAGTTCAATTTTTTATCTTTACGTTTGCCCAGGAAAGGCGAAAAAGTTTTAACTATTTCTTTAACTGATTACGCCAAAACACCTCATTTTTAAAATGAATACTCCAACTAAACGCATTTTTTACCTTTTTGGGCCCAAATTCGACAAAAATGAGCCCCAAACAAAAGTTTGGGGCTCATTAACGTGCAAATCTCAATGTTCGCGTCTAATCGCAGAGCGGCCTCGGCTGTGGTCATGCTCGTTCGCCGCAGCTCCGCGTCCGCCGGCAGGTCGACCGTGCTACTTGACGCCGGCCTTCTTCTTAGCGCGCTCGATAGCAGCCATCTGCTCCTCGGAAAGTCTGATGGAACCGTAGTCTTTTCCGTGGTCAGGCGCGGTGCGGCCGTGGTCGCCTAGGTTGGCGCCAGTTGCTTCCAGCGCAGACATGTGGTGCGACGAGCAAGAGTGACCGCCCTCACGGACAACGGAATCCAGGCCAAACTTATCGCGACCGGTATAGGGCATGGTCGCGTCGTTGGTAACGGGGTCGTCAGCGTTTTCCAGCTTGAACTCGCCGTTTACGCCGTTCTTGTAGTTCTCCTTAGCAACCGAAATCATCAGCTTGATACGATTGAGCTGGTTAACCTCGGACGCACCTGGATCGTAGTCGACAGCAACAATGTTGGACTCAGGGTGCATCTGGCGCAGGCGCTTGATGACCGCCTTGCCGACAACGTGGTTAGGCAGGCAGGCAAACGGCTGAGCACAGACGATGTTTGGCGTGCCCGTCTCAATGAGGTCGCACATCTCGGCGGTCAGCAGCCAACCCTCGCCCATCGTGTTGCAGAGCGAAAGGATCTGCTCGGCCTTCTCGGCCAGCTCATTGATGTTGGGGTACGGCTCAAAGCGCTCGGACTTCTCCAGCATCTTGTTGATTGGCGCGCGCAAGCCCTGAACCATCTTGATGCCCGCGATGTGCGTCATGCGGCTCTTGAGCGTGGTGCCCAGCTCCTTGTGCGTGTTGATCGCGTTGGAGAGGCCAAACAAGAAGAAGTCGACCAGGCCCGGAACGTTAGCCTCGCAGCCCTCGGACTCGATGACCTTGACCAGCTCGTTGTTGGCCGTTGGGTGGAACTTAACCAGAATCTCGCCGACGACGCCGACGCGTGGCTTCTGGCGGTCGTTGACCACGGGAAGGCTGTCAAACAGCTCAATAGTACGTTGACACTGCTTGTAGAATTCCTTGCGAGAAATTCCGTTGATCTTGGAGCGTGTATCGGCCATGAGCTGGTCATACAACTCGTTTGCGGAACCCTTAACGGCCTCGTAGGGACGAACGCGATACAAAAGCTGCATGATCAGGTCGCCGTATAGCAGCGCATAAACTGCCTTGATCAGCAAATCAGGCTTGAACAGCTTGAATCCTGGGTTGTCCTCGTCAAGGCCGGAAGCAGCGGAGACGGAAATGACCGGAATCTCTGGATGACCTGCGTCTTTGAGCGCCTTACGAATCAGCGCAATGTAGTTGGTTGCACGGCAGCCGCCGCCGGTCTGCGAAATCAGAACCGCGGTCTTGGTCAGGTCGTACTTGCCCGAAAGCACCGCCTCCATAATCTGGCCCGTGACCAGGATGGATGGGTAGCAGATGTCGTTGTTGACGTAGCGAAGACCCATGTCAACAGCGCCCTGGTCAACCGAAGGCAGCAGCACAACATTGTAGCCCGCACCCCTCAGTAGCTCTTCTACCAGCCCAAAGTGGATTGGCGCCATCTGTGGAGCCAGGATGGTATAGCCCGCTTCCTGCATCTCCTTGGTATAGCGAACCTTCTCGTAAGCTGCGGATTCTGCCTCGCGGTACACCGGCGCACGGCGAGAAGAACTTGCGCTCCTGGCCTTTTCCAGAGAGCCATCTGCCATGCGAACGCCCTGTGGAACAGCCTCGGTAACCAGGCCGGCAGCTGCAAGTCGCTCCAGCTCTGCCTGCTGCTCGTTCAGGGCAGCCATCAGGGAACGGATACGAATGCGCGCGGCGCCCAAGTTGGAGACCTGGTCAACCTTAAGCATGGTGTAAATCTTGCCCGAAGCCTCAAGAATCTCCTGGACCTGATCGGTGGTCAGCGCGTCAAGACCGCAACCAAACGAAAAGAGCTGGATGAGGTCCAGATCGTTTCGGGACGCAACAAAGCGAGCCGCACGGTATAGACGCGAGTGGTACATCCACTGGTCAACAATGCGAATTGGGCGCTCAGGCATCATCTTGTGAGCAATAGAATCCTCGGTGAGAACAGCAAAGCCAAAGGAAGAGACCAGCTCAGGGATGGCGTGGTTAATCTCTGGGTCGTTATGGTATGGGCGACCTGCAAGAACAATACCGTGAGCATCGTGTTCCTCAATCCACGCAAGAGCCTCGTCACCTGCACGGTGCATCTGGTCCTTGACGTTGATATCTTCCTGCCATGCAGCCTCAACAGCGGCGTCAATTTCGGAGCGCGTAATGTGCTCGCCGCGGAAGCGACCCTTACCTGCCTGAGCGTCCTTCTCGCGCTGTTCACTGATGAGCTCATACAAACGACGCTTGAGCTCGTTCTTTTTATCGTATGGAATGAACGGAGCCATGTACTGGATAGACGGATCGGAGAGCTCGTCCACGTTGAGGCCCAGTGCCTGAGGGTAGCTCATGACAATTGGGCAGTTGTAGTGGTTGGTTGCGGAGTCGTCCTCCTTGCGCTCCCAACGAATACACGGCATCCAAATAAAGTCTGGATCCTTGGCCAGCAGATTCATGATGTGGCCGTGAGAAAGCTTTGCGGGATAGCACGCGGACTCGGAAGGCATGGACTCGATACCCATGTCATACGTCTTTGCGGTGGTCTGGTCGGACAAAATAACCGAGAAACCCAACTTAGTGAAAAACGTGTGCCAGAACGGATAGTTCTCGTACATGTTGAGCGCACGAGGAATGCCAACGGTGCCGCGTGGAGCCTCATCTGCAGGAAGCGACTCGCGATCAAACAGCAGCTTGTTTTTGAACGCAAAGAGGTTTGGCGCCTCGTTCTTCTTGGCACCACGCTTCTTACCTGCGCCTTTCTCGCAACGGTTACCGGTGATAAACCTGTGGCCGCTACCAAAATCGTTGATGGTAAGCATGCAGCTGTTAGGGCAGATGCGGCAGTGCGTGTTGGTAAGCTTGACCTGCAGGTTGTCGATGGACTCGCGATCAAGCAGGGTAGATACGCCGTCAATGCCTGCGCGGTCACGGGCGAGAAGAGCGGCGCCGTAGGCACCCATAACACCTGCAATGTCTGGACGGATGACGTCCCTACCGGTGAGCAGCTCGAATGCGCGGAGCGTGGCGTCGGACATGAAGGTGCCGCCCTGGACGATGCAGTGCTCACCAATCTCGCTGAAGTCGCGGAGCTTGATGACCTTGAACAGGGCGTTCTTGATGACGGAGTACGAAAGACCAGCAGCAACGTCGCCGATGGTTGCACCCTCCTTCTGCGCCTGCTTAACGCGGGAGTTCATGAAGACGGTACAACGAGAGCCCAGGTCAACAGGGAGTTTTGCCTTAGTTGCAGCGGTTGCAAACTCGCGGACGTCCATCTTCATGGAGTCGGCAAAGGACGCAATAAAGGAGCCGCAGCCTGCAGAGCAAGCCTCGTTCAGCATGATGTGCTCAATGACGCCGTCTTTGACCTGCAGACACTTCATGTCCTGGCCGCCAATATCAAGAATGAAATCAACGTCTGGGACAAATGCCTTGGCGCCACGCAGGTGAGCAACGGTCTCAATCTCGCCGGAGTCTGCTCGCAGAGCCTCAATCAGGATTCCCTCGCCATAACCCGTGGTTGTGACGTGGCCAATAATGCAGTCGGAAGGCATCTCGTCGTAGATGGAGTCCATAATCTTGCGAGCAGTGCCCAGGATATCGCCATTGTTATTGTCGTACCAGGTGTAAAGAAGCTCGCCCTTCTCGCCAACAACAGCAGCCTTCATGGTAGTAGAACCTGCGTCAATACCGATAAACACGCGGCCGTGATAGTTGGCCAGCTGGCCTTTGGGGACTACCTCCTTGTCGTGGCGGGCCTTGAAGTCGTCAAAGTCCTGCTGAGTAGCAAAAAGTGGGTCCAGACGGGCAACCTCGGAGCCCTGGATGTCCTTGAGGTTATCCAACGCCTCCATGACCTGCGTAAAGGTGACTGGTCGGTCGGACTCGCCTGCCAGAGCAGCACCCGTTGCAACAAAGAGGTGGGCGTTCTTTGGCAAGACGATGTGCTCGTCGTCCAGGTTAAGCGTGATGTAGAAGCGGCGGCGCAGCTCAGAGAGGTACTGCAAAGGGCCGCCGAGAAACGCAACGTGGCCGCGGATAGGATGACCACAAGCCAGGCCAGAGACGGTCTGGTTTGCAACAGCCTGGAAGATGGAAGCTGCAATGTCGGCAGGAGCGGCACCTTCGTTGAGCAGTGGCTGAACATCAGACTTAGCAAAAACGCCGCAGCGAGATGCAATTGGGTAGATCTGCTTGACGTCTTTAGCCAGCTCGTTGAGGCCGGTTGCATCAGTCTTAAGGAGAGATGCCATCTGGTCGATGAATGCACCAGTACCACCAGCGCAGGTACCGTTCATGCGCTGCTCAATGCCGTTATCAAAGTAGATAATCTTTGCGTCTTCGCCGCCCAGCTCAATGGCAACGTCGGTCTGAGGGATCAGCGTCTCAACGGCGCGCTTGGAAGCGATAACCTCCTGGACAAACTCCAGGTCAAGCCATTGCGCCAAGAGCATTCCGCCGGAACCGGTAATTGCGGCGTACATAGGTGTCTCGCCAATGTGCTTCTGGGCTTTGACAAACAGAGAACGCGCAGTTGCGCGAACGTCGGTGTGGTGACGCTCGTAGTTTGCGTAAACCAGCGTGCCGTCCTCGTCGATGACGGACAGCTTTACGGTTGTGGAACCAACATCGATGCCCAGCATAAGGTGGGCCTGAGACAGGTCAAGTGGGACGTTTGGTGCAAGCTCGGCACCATTCTCTACCAGCTCAAACTTTGGACTAATCATTGTTTTCCTCTCCGAGAACAAGAGTTGCAAGCGCAAATCGTGGAACGTCTAGCTTGATTGGCTTGCCGTACAAATCGCCAGGTGCAACAAACATCAGGCCGGTCATCAGGCCTGCCATCTGCTCGTCGCTCTCGCGCATGCCGCCGATTAACCAGCGGATAAGGACGCCGACCTCGGCAGAAATTGCAAAGGTCAGATAGTAGTCAAAGAAAGGGCCAAGTGCGCGCGGATCAAGATCATGCAGGGCGCGCTGGGCGATAACCTCATGTACCAGGTGCTTTAGCTTGTCCTGGAATGCGGGATCTCCACCGTTGCCCAGCAAGGGGCGCAGGTAGAAGCCGTGCTTGCGAATGCTTCGGAGCATCTCCGTTGCGCCGGGGCATGGCTTGTAGGAGTCAATGGCCTCCTTAAGCTCGGCAAGGTTCACGCGAGCGAGCTGCTCGACAGCAGGTCGGAGCTCCGCCAGCGCTTCCTTTTCGATGTGGAGCACCAGGTCAGGGATGTCTTTGTAGTGGGAGTAAAAGGTGCGACGCGTGAGGCCGGCGCGCTCCGTTACACCCGTGACGGTCACGGAAGTAAGGTCGCCGGTAGCGTCTATCTCTTCTGCCAGGGCTTTTCTGAGCGCCGCGCGAGTTCTTGCGGTGCGTCGATCAAGCTTGCAAGCTGAAAAAACAGCAGGTGCAGACAATGTTTGCGTCATACGTTCTGAAGCCTCTCCTGGTTGCAGGTACGCGAGCGCGGAAGTGCAACAACACCGTACTTATTGCACATACTGAGTATTATTGCACACCCTGTGCAATAACTGCAACCTCGAGAAGACCGATTTTCTCGCCAGACTTGCTTTAACCGCTAGGGTTCTATTTTGGCCTGTTAGCGCGCCTGATTTCTGCAAAGAATCGGTGAATTTTGCCTAAAAGCATCAAAGAGTCTGTGGATTTGCCTGATTTTGTTAAAGAATCGGTGGCCCAAATACAGATTCTTTGCACTTTTCAGGCAGGCTTTTCATGACGTAATTTTTGAATCCAGGATTGATTGTCATAAGCGTTTCCATGGAGCCTGATTTCATCGCCATGTCTGAATGATTTGCCGGAAAAGTGCACCAAGTCTGAGCTATTTGCCGGTTTTTCTCACCATGTCTGAGCTGTTTTACTCAGACATGGTGCACTTTTCAGGCTCGCATGGTGCACTAAAAGAGAAGGGCGCATGTGGCGAGAAACCCCGTGCACTCGCAGCGGCGCTTCGCGCGTCTAACCTGCAAGTTTGTCCGCACACGACGCTGTTGCCGTACAAAAAACCGGTGTCCACCTGCGTGAACACCGGTCTGACCTGCATGTTATGTGGAGCTTCCAGCCCGCAGCCGCTCGCACTCGCGGCTACACGCTTGCCGTGCCAGCCCGCACCCGCTACCTGCACTTACGCGAAGCGCTCGACGCCGTCCTTGGAGACACGCGCAAAGAACAGCGGCTCCAGCTCGGGAGTGTTCTCGCCAAAGACCAGAGCCTCACGGAAGATGCGCTCGCCCTCGTCAAGACGGCTTTCGTCGCCGGTCAGAAGCGTTGCAATAACATCGCCCTTCTCGACATAATCGCCTGTCTTGCGCTCAAGGATAATGCCAGCTGCTGGATCAATTGGATCGCCCTTCTTCTCGCGACCGGCGCCCAGAGCAACGGAGGAAATGCCCACCAGCTCAGCGTTCATGGATGTGATATATCCGCTGGTCTCGGACACAATATCGCGGCGGAATGGCGCAGCCTCAAACTTGGTGGTGTCAAAGATGACCTCGTCGGTGCCGCCTTGAGCCTTGACCATCTGAGCCAGCTTAGCCAGGCCCTCGCCGTTTTCAATCTGCTGACGAGCCAGCTTGCGGCAGTCCTCAACGCTTCCCTTACCTGCGAGGTTAAGCATGTTTGCAGCAAGTTCAACGCAGACATCGGTCAGATCATCAGGACCCTCACCCTTAAGCGTGGCCACTGCCTCAATGACCTCGAGGGAATTGCCCACGTTTTTGCCCAGAGGACGATCCATGCCGGTGATCAGAGCCGCGGTGGTGCGGCCGACGTGCTCGCCAATGGAAACCATGGCATCTGCCAGCTCAATTGCGGAATCGACGTCCTTCATGAAGGCGCCGGAACCACACTTGACGTCCAACAAAATACAGTCGGAGCCGGACGCAATCTTCTTGCTCATGATGCTCGATGCAATCAGAGGCACCGAGTCGACGGTTGCGGTAACGTCGCGCAGCGCGTAGAGCTTCTTGTCCGCGGGGACAAGATTGCCCGTCTGACCTGCAACGGCAACGCCAATCTCGGAGACCTGCTTGAAGAAATCAGGCTCGGAAATCTCAATGGAAAGACCTGGGATTGCCTCAAGTTTGTCCAGTGTACCTCCCGTATGGCCTAGGCCGCGGCCACTCATCTTAGCAACCTTCACGCCTAAAGACGCAACAAGAGGGGCCACTACCAGCGTGGTCTTATCGCCAACGCCACCAGTGGAGTGCTTGTCCACCTTGATACCAGGGATTGCCGAGAGGTCCATCATGTCGCCGGACTCGGCCATCGCCATGGTCAGGTGAGCTGTCTCGTGCGCGGTCATGCCCTTGTAGAAAATGGCCATCGCAAGTGCGGAGGCCTGGTAATCGGGAATATCCCCAGCTACATAGCCCGAGACAAAGTAATCAATTTCGGCGTCGGTAAGCTCGCCGCCATCGCGCTTCTTTTCAATCACGTCGTACATGCGCATAGTTGAACCTCTTTCCGCTTTCGCGTTCGTTGCCGTTCGCGTTTGTTGCTGTTCGCGACGCCGCCAGGCGCGTCCGTTGCCGTTCGCGTTAACTCTCTAGTAAAAGAGCCGGTAGCGAGAAACTCTACCGGCTCGCAATTTCATGTAACCTGCCAGGTTATATGCACCCGAAAGCGCAGGCTGCCTGATGCCGCAGCTTACTGGTTGCCTCCGTCGTGCTCGCCGCACCCGCAGCCACAGCTGTGGCCGCCCGCGCCGTGCTCGTGGCCGTTACCGGCGCCCTTCACAGCGTCGTCGCACGACGCGCCTGCAGGGCTGGACTCGCCCAGATCCTCGGGACCAAATCCCATAGGCAAGATGTCCTGGAGCAGATACTCGCGAGGAGCTGCATCTACCTTACCCAGCACAATACGAAACGTTGCAGGATCACACCACTCGCGAATAACCTGCCTGCATACACCACAAGGAGTGCACCAAGCTGTTGGGGCTTCTCCCTCAGGACCGCCGACAACCGCAATGGCCACAAAATCCCTGCGGCCCTCAAACACTGCGCGGAAAAACGCCGTGCGCTCTGCGCAGTTAGAAGGCGTGTACGCAGCGTTTTCTAGATTGGCGCCACCGTACACGGTGCCGTCAGAGCACAAAAGCGCAGCTCCAACAGCATAGTGAGAGTACGGCACATAGGCGTGATTGCGCGCCTCAATAGCAAGCTGAACAAGAGCCTCGTTAGAAACGTGGCAAGAACCCTCTACCTTAGCCATTATGCACGACTTCCCTTGATGTATGGCACGCCGTCTGCCTTAGGCGCAACGGATTTACCAACAAAGAGGACCAGCGTAATGATGGTGATGAAGTAAGGAAGCATTGCAATGATCTGGCTTGGAATTGGAGTTGCGCCGCCGCCAAGAAGAATTGCTAGTGCCTGAGTAAAGCCAAAGAGCAGGCAAGCTGCGTAGGTGTTCAGAGGCTTCCACTTACCAAAGATGACAGCTGCCAGTGCAATAAAGCCCTGACCAGAAATAGCGGTCTGAGTAAACTGAGAAATAATTGCCAGCGTTACAGAAGCGCCACCAAATCCTGCAAGAACACCAGAAACAATAACGCAGAGGTAGCGAGTCTTACGAACGCTAATGCCCAGCGTCTCGGATGCGTGTGGATGCTCGCCAACGGAGCGAATACGCAGGCCCCACTTAGTGCGATAAAGCACAAACCAGACGAGAAGAGCGGTCAAAAGTGCAAGGACCACGGTAATGTCTACGTTCAAGCTGGAATAAGGTGTGTCGTTAAAGGCACCCTCACCAAAGAGCTTTGGGAGCTTGGTGACTGCTGGAGACATTGCAGCGCCATCAAACAAAAGACGGCAGGCAAACAGAGCAATGCCAGGTGCCAGCAGGTTAATTGCAACACCAGAAACTGTCTGGTCAGCGTTAAACGTAATAGATGCCATGGCGTGCAAAAGCGCAATAAGACCGCCTGCAATACCTGCACAAAGGAAGCCAATCCAAGGGTTTCCGGTGAGGTAGCTGCCTGCAACACCTGCAAAAGCACCAACGCCCATCATGCCCTCAATACCAATGTTGACAACACCGGAGCGCTCGGAGACAACGCCGCCCAGAGCACCAAAAATAAGAGGTGTTGAGTACATGAGGGTAACGGAAACAAGAAGAATCAGGTTAGTGAGCATTGTTTGCCTCCTCCTGAGATGGGTCGGACGCATCACTCACTTGAGCAGCAAGCTTTGCCTCTTCTTCCTTAGCCTTCTGGGCACGCTTGTGATCAAGACGGTCGGCAAGCATTGGAATAACGCCACCCAGAGCCATAAAGAATACGATGGTACCAATAACAATGTTGATAATCTCGGAAGGTGCACCAACCGTCTGCTGAACAGTCTGGCCACCATACAGAAGACCAGCAAACAGGAAGGATGCAGGAATACATGCAACAGGATTACAGTTGGCAATAAACGCAACGGATAGGCCGTTAAAGCCGTTGTTCTCAAATGCTGCCAGCGTTGCAATACTGTGAGGAGCAATACCGGTGATAGTCAGAGCGCCTGCAAGTCCGCAGAGTGCACCAGAAATAGCCATGCAAAGCGTAAGGTTTTTCTTAACGTTGATACCGGTAAACTGTGCAGCGTCGCGGTTAAAACCAACAGCGCGCATCTCATAACCAACCTTGGTGCGCATAAGCAGCCAGCCAATAAAGATAGCTGCGATAATAGCAACAAAAATACCAATGTTTACATCGGTACGCATAATAGCGTCGCCAATAACAGGAATATTGCGAATTGCCTCAGCACCGTCCTCGGAATTCTTCATGCCATAGAACAGTGTGGTGTAGCCAGACTCGTTAATAGAGTACGAAGAAGTTGAGTTTGGCTGGTGGAACTGTGGAAGAGAAACCACAAAGTTGCAGAGGTAAAGGCTGATCCAGTTAAACATAATGCTGGTAATAACCTCGTTGATGCCAAACTGGGCTTTAAGCCATCCAATGATGGCGCCAATACCTGCTCCGCCTGCAGTACCCACCAAAACAACTACAGGAATCTGCAGTACAGGAGGAAGGTCCAGGCTGTAGCCAACAATAACGGCGAGGATAGTACCTACAATGTACTGGCCCTCAGCGCCAATGTTAAAGAGGCCAACGCGGAATGCAAAAGCAACAGCAATACCCGTAAAGAGCAGAGGTGTTGCCTTAATAATGACGTTAGAAATGTATTTTGGCTTACCTACCATGCCGCCAATAAGAGCCTCAAACGAGCTGATAGGGTCATAACCTGCAACAACCAAAATAATAGAAGCAACCAACAGACCAACAAAAATAGCAACAATTGCTGACGTAATGGGTTTTCTCATTATCTTTGTAAGCGTACTCACTCGGCGTCACCTCCTGCCATCAGCAGGCCAGCCTGCTCTTCAGTGATAGTACCTTGGTCAAACTCGCCAACATTCTTGCCGGCGTAAATAATTGCCATCTTATCGGCAACGTCCATAATCTCGTCCAGCTCAAAGGAAATCAGCAAAATTGCTGCTCCACGGTCCCTCTCGCGAATAAGCGCTTTGTGAACAAACTCAATAGCACCAACGTCAAGGCCGCGAGTTGGCTGAATGGCAATGAGGACGTCTGGGTTGGAAGAAACCTCGCGGGCAATAATAACTTTCTGCTGATTGCCACCGGAAAGTCCTACTGCCTGATGATCTGCGCACTCAGCAGGACGAATATCAAACTCGTCAATCAGCTTCTGAGAGAATTCTTTTATCTTTGCCAGATCAAGCGCGATGCCCTTGCCAAAGGTCTCTTCATTATGGCGCTCAAGCACCATGTTCTCGCCAACGGTAAAGGGCAGAACCAGACCCCAACGATGACGGTCTGAAGGAATAGTTGCAACTGCGTGGTCAATGACCGTCTTAGGGGTTGTACCCTGAATCTCTTCACCTTTAACGGTAATGGTGCCCGACTCAGGTTTGACCAGTGCGTCTATGGCATCGGCAAGTTCTTTCTGGCCGTTGCCGTCAATACCTGCAAGACCAACAATCTCGCCGGCACGAATATCCAAATTAAAACCGTTTACCTGCTCAATGCCGCGCTCGTCCTTGACGTGGAGGTCCTTAATAGAGAGAACAACCTCGCCAGGAGTTGCTGGCTTCTTTTCTACATGCAGGTTAACGTTTCTACCCACCATAAGTGTTGCAAGCTCGGTCTCGGATGTCTTGGAGACATCAACGGTGCTCATGTACTTGCCGCGACGAATAATGGTGCACTCGTCAGCAGAAGACATAATCTCTTTAAGCTTGTGAGTAATAACAATGATGGTTTTACCTTTGCTTACCAGGTCATGCATGATCTGAATAAGCTTCTCAATCTCCTGCGGCGTAAGAACTGCCGTAGGCTCATCAAGAATCAGCGTATCAGCACCGCGATACAGGGCCTTCAGAATCTCAACACGCTGCTGCATACCAACAGAAATGTCTTCAATCTTGGCGTCAGGGTCTACGTCAAAGCCGTATTCCTCAACAATCTCCAGGACCTTCTCGCGAGCTCGCTTTGGATCAAGGACGCCACCGGCCTTGGTGACCTCGTTGCCCAAAACAATATTTTCTGTAACAGTAAAGTTCTCGACCAACATAAAGTGCTGGTGAACCATACCAATACCGTGAGCGATAGCATCGGTTGGGCCAGATATGGATACACGCTCTCCGTTGAGGTAAACCTCGCCCTCATCAGCAGAATACAGGCCATACAGTACGTTCATAAGCGTACTTTTACCTGCGCCGTTCTCTCCTAAAATGGCGTGGACAGTTTGCTTGCGCACGTTAAGGTCTACGGCGTCAAGAGCTTTAAACGATCCAAAAACTTTGGTAATGCCATGCATCTGAACAGCGTAATCCGAACTGACTTCCACGAGCCACCTCCTTTACACACTTGCTAGAGGTGAGGAGTGCCAAAGAGCACCCCTCACCAGCAAATCCAAACTCATCAACCTTTTGGGCCTGTTAGACGACAAAACCATCTGGCGAGAAACCCTAAGGCTTAGATACTAAGCCAGAACTTAGCTCAAAGACTTGACGTATTTGTCCAACTCATCCTTGTTTGTAGGAGGAACAACAGAGCCAGCCTTGATCTTGTCGAGAAGGTCAGTAGCTGCCTTGTAGGTGTCCTCACCCATGAGGTGGTGCTCCTCAGAAATTCCGACGGCGTCCTCGGAAGCGCCCAGAGAAATGGTGGTGCCACCCTTCTGGCCGTCCTTCAAGATCTTCTCGGAAATCTCAACAATAGCAACGTTGACGCGCTTAAGAGCGGAGGTCAGAACGTTCTCTGGAGCAAGATATGCCTGGTCACGGTCAACGCCAATTGCAAGCTTGTTTGCGTCCTTAGCTGCCTCAATAACGCCGGTTCCTACGCCACCAGCAGCGTGGAAGACAACATCGCAACCATCGGAGTACATGGAGTTAGCAATTGCCTTGCCCTTTGCAGCATCGGAGAAGGACTCTGCGTACTGTGCAGAAATCTCAACGTTGGTACCCTTCTCCTTATTTGCATAAGCAACGCCACCGCGGTAACCGTACTCAAACTGGTCGATAAGTGCGGAAGAAATGCCACCAACAAAGCCAACCTTACCAGTCTTTGTGGTACGAGCGGCAATGTAGCCAACAACAAAGGAAGGCTCCTGAGCACGGAACATAACGCCAGTGAAGTTAGAAACCTGAGAATCGTTGCCGTTGTCGATGATGGCAAACTGGGTGTTTGGATTGTCCTTAGCAGCCTTAAGAGTTGCATCAGCCATAGCAAAGCCAACGCCCCAAACAAGGTCAGACTCAGCGTCAACAGCCTTATCAAGGTTAGTTGCGTAATCGGAATCCTGCTTGGACTCAAGGTAGCTGACATCCCAGCCGTTCTTGTCCTTGAGCTCGGTCATGCCCTCCCAAGCGGACTGGTTAAAGGACTGGTCGTTAACACCACCAGTATCGGTAACCATGGTGAGCTTCTTTTTCTTCTCACCTGATGCCTTCTGGCCGCCGTCGTCCTTCTTCTGGTTGCAGCCTGCAAGACCTGCAAGTGCTGCAAATGCGCCAACGCCGGTTGCGCCGGTCACAAAACTACGACGAGAAACGTTCTTGTTCATTCCGTGCTCTCCTTACCTCATGTGGCGGGAACGTCCAGCTTTAGCGCTGGATCTTTATGAGAAGTTGACCAAACTTCCCTAACTTAAGCGGAAAATCCGCATGGTTCCAAAACAAACAGCAATGGCAAGCTGCTAATCTGCAATGCTTTACGCAACAAGTGCCTTAAGCAACAACAGAAAGAGCAACCTCCATCATCTGCGTGAAACTAGTCTGACGCTCCTCAGCGGAGAGAGCTTCTCCGGTAAGAGGCAAATCAGAGATAGTTAGCAGCGTAAGCGCATGCTTATGAGCGTGCATGGCGTTGAGATACAGGGCTGCCGACTCCATCTCAACGGCAAGAACATCCATGCTTGCCCATTTTGGAAGCGAGTTGTCTACGGTATAGAACACGTCGCTTGCCAGGATATTACCAACGCGAACGGGATAACCCAGCTTTTCTGCACCAGCAACAGCCTTGCTCAACAGGCCAAAGTCTGCAGTAGGTGCAATGGTTCCAGGCATTCCGTACTGTGATGGATAATTAGAATCAGTGCTGGAAGACATACCAATAACAATGTCTCTAAGCTTTACCTCAGGAGCAAGGCCGCCAGCGCTACCAATGCGGAGAATGTTGTCAACTCCATAGAAATTAAAGAGCTCGTAAGAATAAATACCAATGGAAGGCATACCCATACCAGAACCCATAACGGAGACTGGCTGTCCCTTGTACGTGCCGGTATAACCAAACATGTTGCGAACGGTGTTGAACTGCTCAACGTTCTCCAGATACGTGTCTGCAAGAAGCTTTGCGCGCAGAGGATCGCCTGGCATGAGGACGGTCTTAGCAATCTGGCCCTCAACAGCAGCGTTATGGGGAGTTGGGGTAGTAGCCATTAGTTCTCCTTAAGAATCTCTGACAGGTGAGAAGTTCCAACACCAAGTTGCTCAACGCCAAAATAATCAAGGATTGTCTCGGCCATGTCGGCAAATGTAGTGGTTGTACCAAGGTTGGTGTTTGGCTTGACCTTTGGACCCGTGATAAGCAGTGGCACGTACTCACGAGAGTGATCAGTAGATGGTGTTACTGGGTCACAGCCATGATCTGCGGTAATAATGAACAGGTCATCCTCACGAAGGCCCTCAATAATCTGAGGAATGCGCTCGTCAAAATAAGAAAGAGCGTTGGAGTATCCCACAGGATCGTTGCGGTGACCGTAAATCATATCGGTATCAACAAGGTTGGTGAAGCACAGACCGTTGAAGTCTTTGCTAGTAGCCTCAATAGTTTTCTGAATTCCGTCTGCGTTGCAGGTAGTAAACTCAAACTCAGTCATGCCACGGTGAGCAAAGATGTCATAAATCTTGCCAATGGAAAGAACATCAAAGCCGTTCTCTTTAAGACGATCAAGCATAGTTGGGCCTGTTGGCTCAAGCGAGAAGTCATGACGGCGAGAAGTGCGCTGATATGGCCACTCTCCCTCAAAAGGACGAGCAATAACACGAGCAACACCGTGCTCACCCTGAAGAATCTCACGCGCAATGCGGCAATACTCATAGAGTTTCTCGGGACTTACCACGTCCTCATGTGCAGCAATCTGGAAAACAGAATCTGCTGAGGTGTAGACAATCAGAGCACCAGTCTCTACATGCTCTTTACCAAAGTCTCTAATAACGTCGGTTCCGGAGTAAGGTTTGTTGCAGAGAACCTTGCGGCCCGTCTTCTGCTCAAACTCCTCAATGACCTCCTGTGGAAAACCATCAGGATAAGTTGGGAACTTCTTTGGAGAAATGACGCCTGCCATCTCCCAGTGACCAACCGTAGTGTCTTTACCAGCGGATTTCTCCTGCATGCGAGCATATGCGCCCTCAGGAGACTCAATTGGCTTCAGATCAACGTCATAAACGGTATCAAGTGCTCCATCAATATTAAGAAGGCCCAACTTTGTCATATTTGGGATGTTAAGAACGCCACTTGTTGCGCAGGCACAAAGGGTATTGCTACCCTCGTCTCCGTATGCCGCTGCATCAGGCTCTTCGCCGATGCCAAAACTATCAAGAACAACTACAAAAACACGTTTAGGCATACTACCTCCTAAAACGCCCGAAAAAAGCATTTGCGCACGATACATACGCAAACTAACTTATGTGGACGAGTCATTACTATTCATTAAATATATTATTACAGTTGCATAACACCGGCGCCCAAGTTAGAGAGATTTTCACGATACAACCGTTTGCAGATACTAAAATTCTGTAAACGGTACGCAGCAAATGCTTAGAAAAATCAAGCAGGTAAAACCAATATGGCGAGAAAATCTTTGAGCTCACCAGGGAAAAATTTAATGAATTCATTCTTTACAGACTCTAGCTGCTGTCTTATCGTTGTCCAAAGCAAGGTTTAAGCACTAGCTTAAATAAGATAAGCACCTGTTTAGAAGTTTTATATAAGCACCTGTTTAGTCGGATTCTATTTTTGCTGCTAGGAGGCCTGATGCTCACCAATCGAGAACAGATGATTTTCAACTGGATTAAAGAGCAGCCTTCCATTACTCAGAAGGAAATTGCAGAGCGCGCAGGTATATCGCGTTCTTCTGTTTCGGTTCACATTTCCAACCTTACCGCAAAGGGCGCAATTTTGGGCCGCCGCTACATTTTGAGTGAACGCCCCTACTTTATTGTGATTGGTGCTGCCAATATGGATATCGCTGGCCGCCCAGACACTTCCCTTGTGGCTGGAGATTCCAATCCCGGTAAAGTTACCATGTCCTTTGGCGGCGTTGGCAGAAATGTTGCCCACAACCTGGCCCTTCTCGACAGTGACGTTCGTCTGCTCACCGCTTTTGGCGAGGACTATCGTGCTAGAGAGCTCAAAGAGGGCTGTCTGGACTGCGGTATTGACATCGACGCTTCTATTACCGTGCCAGGCGCTTCCACTTCCACCTACCTCTTCATCATGGACGAGCACGGTGAGATGCAGGAAGCCATCAATGACATGCAGATTTACGAGTATGTCACCCCTGAGCGCATCGAGGAGCGCCTGGATGTTATCCAGCACGCCGCAGCTTGCGTAATTGATACCAACCTGCCTCAGCAGACCATCGAGTTCATTGCCAAGAACGTGACCTGCCCCATCTTCTGCGATCCCGTTTCTTCCATCAAGGCACAGAAGCTCAAGAAGGTTCTGGGCAAGATTCACACGCTCAAGCCAAATCGCCTTGAGGCCGAGATGCTCTCGGGCATCAAGATCACTGACGATACCTCCCTTGAAGCCGCAGCTCATGAGCTACTTGCAACAGGTCTCAAGCGTGTGTTTATCTCCCTTGGCAAGAAGGGCCTTCTTTGTGCTGATCACGAGAAGACCGTCCACTTGCCACTGCTTCCTGCAAAGCTGGTCAACATGACAGGCGCAGGCGATGCCATGATGGCAGGAATTACCTGGGCATACACTCAAGGTATGACGCTTGAGCAAACCGGCCTGGTAGGCATGGCTGCTTCCAGCATGGCCATTGAGGGTGAGGACACCATCAACGGTGAGCTCAACGTTGATGAGGTTATCAAGCGCGCAGGTATTTAGCGCGTCTGCACGGCACAGCGCGTCTGCGCGGCACAGCGCGTCTGCACGGCACAGCGCGTCTGCACAGCACTACTTTCGGTTCCATTAGTCGTTTACGATTGGAGTATATATGTCTAACCTGAAGGATTTTCTCGTTGTATCTGACGAGGTCAAAGAGGCTCTTGAGCAGAACAAGCCTGTTGTAGCTCTGGAGTCCACCATCATTTCTCACGGTATGCCTTACCCACAGAACGTCGAGACCGCTCTGAAGGTTGAGCAGATTATCCGCGACAACGGTGCAATTCCTGCAACTATCGCAATTATTAACGGCCAGATGCGTGCCGGTCTTTCCGCTGACGAGATTGACTACCTGGGCAAGAAGGGCCGCGAGGTTGCTAAGGTAAGCCGCCGTGACCTCCCTGTTATCATCGCTGAGAAGAAGGACGGCGCAACTACCGTCACTACTACCATGATGATTGCTCACATGGCAGGCATCGACGTCTTTGCAACTGGCGGCATTGGTGGCGTTCACCGTGGCGCTGAGACCACCATGGACATCTCCGCTGACCTCGAGGAGCTTGCACAGACTCCTGTTATGGTCATTTGCGCTGGTGCAAAGTCCATTCTTGACCTTGGCCTTACCCTTGAGTACCTGGAGACCAAGGGTGTTCCAGTACTTGGTTACCAGACCGAGGAGCTTCCAGCGTTTTACACCCGCAAGAGCGGCTTTAGTGTTGACTACCGCGTTGACTCCCCTGCTGAGCTGGCAGAGATCTTTACTACCCAGCAGCAGATTGGCATGAACAGCGGCCTTCTGGTCACCAACCCAATTCCTGAGCAGTACGCAATGGATAAGGACACCATCGACGCAGCTATCGAGAAGGCCCTTGCAGAGGCAGAGGCTAACGGCATCCACGGCAAAGAGTCCACACCATTCCTGCTTGCAAAGGTTGCTGAGATTACTGGCAACAACTCCCTTGAGTCCAACATTCAGCTGGTCTTCAACAACGTTGCTCTTGGCGCAAAGGTTGCTGCTGAGGTCTGCAACCGCAAGTAAGTGCGCGTACGCGCTGCGTAAGCACCACGTAAGTACACGTGCGAACGCCGCGTAAGCATCGCATTTCTTTTGGCCCCTACGTCGTTTTTAACTGCCTCCCATTTCTTATGTCCAAGAAATGGGAGGCAGTTCATATGCGGGTGATTATGATTCTGCAGCGTATTAGCGTCGGCTTTTAGGCCTGGCGCACAAAATAGCGCAGCTTTGGCAGGCCTTGCTGAAGAATCGGCATGCTTTTAATCAAGATAGCTAGGCAGCTAGGCAGCTAGGCGGTCACACTGCCTGATATACATCTTTATGCATAAACTTCACTTAATATGCTTGAAAATGAATAGAGAAATATAAAAAATCTAACTATAGGTAAATTCCGCTTCTAAGGAACACACCTATGACAGATATTCTGCACAATTGCGGCCATATTACACATCAAATGAAGATAATCTGCACGTTTGAGGTATTTTCAGCGTAATGTATACGTCTTTTTGACAGATTATCTGTCATAGGTGTGTTTTGAACTGACTCCTATTTCTCATGTCCAAGAAATGGGAGGCAGTTCATTTGACGTGGGGGCTTTTCTATCTTGCCGCAGCTTGACCGCGGGCGGACTGTGGCCTGACCGCGACCTAATCGCAGCCCGATACTGTTCAAGAAAATTGTCTCAAAAAGTGGACAAAAGTCCTTATTTTTATTTTTGCTAGCAGGTACAATTACTCAAACTTAAGCCGAAACTGTCCTGTAAAGAGGACTTACGAAACAAGAACAGCGAGGTCTCGTGTGAACGTCCTAACCTACCTTGATAGTCTTGATTCCGACGTTCGCAAGAAGATCATCAAATGGGCTTCTCGCGTTCCTGCTAATCGTCTTTCTCACTGTAGGCAGATTCGTCTTAACTCCGGACAGACCCTTGTCCACATGCTGGACCGCGTTGATAACGTGTACATTCTGTGCCGCGGCACCGTGCGCACCACGTCGCATAATTCCGCAGGTAGCACCTACGTTATTGACGAGTATCGCGCTCCTGTTGCTTTTGGCGAGATGGAAGTTATCAGCGAGAGCCCGTTTTATCTGGGATCGCTCACCGCAACTTCTGGCTGCGAGTTCATTTCGGTTCCACGCGAGGACTACCTGCAGTGGATTCGTTCAGACCCCGAGGCTCTTCTCACCCGCTCGCGCTGGATTATCAAGAACCTCACGCGTCAGTCCGGTTACGAGCGCAGCCTGCTGACCTGGAGCGGCACCAAGCGTCTGATGTACATGCTCAGCGAGCTGACGCGCGATCAGATTCACCGCGGCGTCGTTGAGTGGCCGTTTACCGTGCGTCTGACCAGGCAAGAGCTTGCGGACAAGATTGGTACCAGCACAAAGACTGTTGCCCGCGGTATCGACGAGCTTAAGGAGAGGGGCATGGTTTCTGTTCAGCACGGCAAGATTGTCATTACCGAGAGGCAGTTCCAGCGCCTCGATGACGCAATGAAACACGAGGGAGAAACCCACCTTCTGGACTAACCTCTGTACCTGGAACAATGCTTGGGCAAGACCGTTCTTCTCGCCCCAGGCACTGTGCACCCCACCTGGCATGACACACTTCTCGCGCCACGCCGCACATGGAACGACCGACGTACCCGTCGTAATCACAACCCTGTTTTTGCAGGATAAACGTAAGGAGCACTAATGAGCGAGTTCATGGACATCATCACTTCCGACAACCTCTCGTACAAGCAGAAGGTTCTGCACCTGGCTCAGGCTGCCGAGAACTCCGAGCATCCTATCAAGACGACCGCTGAGTTTGATCGTCTTTTTGCAGCTCACGCGCTCGACGACATGTGTGAGGGCAATGCTCCTTACCGCCCTCGCTACATCTGCCCTGACTACCAGGTATTTGCTCAGAACGGTTCCGAGTTTTTGCGCTTTGACAAGCCAGAGACCCTTGATGACCTGCTCTGGGGCCTCGCTGCTCTCTACGACAACGTTCCTTCCGTAACCAGCCGCCCTGTCTACGTTGGCCAGCTGGACAAGATTATTGATCCATTCCTGGAGGGCATGACCGACGCAGAGATTAAGCCTCGTCTACGCCGCTTCCTGAACCACATCGACCGCACCGTTGCGAGCGGTTACTGCCACGCAAACATTGGTCCAGAGGACACTCGCGCAGGTAGACTGCTGCTTGAGGTTGATCGCGAGCTGATGAACGCCGTTCCAAACTTCACCCTCAAGTACGACCCAGAGGTCACCTCCGACGAGTTCATGCGCCTGGCAGTCAAGACTACCATGGTCTGCTCCAACCCTGCTTTTGCTAACCACCGCATCCACAAAGAGACTTACCCTGGCGAGTACACCGTTGTAAGCTGCTACAACGTTCTTCCTATGGGCGGCGGCGCTTACACTTTGAGCCGCGTGCTTCTCCCTGGCCTTGCAAAACTTGCAACCAACGTTGACGACTTCATGAACAATCTGCTGCCAACTGCAACTGGCGAGGTTCTGAACTTCATGAACGAGCGCGTCCGCTTTATGGTTGAGGATTCCAACTTCTTTGAGACCAGCTTCCTGGCTAAGGAAGGCCTCATTTCTCGCGAGCGCTTCTGCGGCATGTTTGGCGTTGCCGGCATGAGCGAGTGCGTCGCTGAGCTGCTGCACCTTGATAGCAGCCGCACCTACGGCAAGGATGACGAGGCCAACGAGCTGGCCGACCAGATCATGGTTAAGATTGCCGACCAGGTCAACAGCTTTGACGCCGTCTACTCCGAGGTCTTTGGCGGCCGCTTCACCCTGCACGCACAGGCTGGTTTCTCCGATCAGCAGGGCGTTACCCCTGGTGTCCGCATCAAGGTTGGCGACGAGCCTGCAAACCTCTATGACCACATTCGCCACAGCGCACGCATGCACCGCTTCTTCAACAGCGGCGTCTCCGACATTTTCCCAGCTGAGCCAACTGCTGAGCGCAACCCAGACGCTGTCGTTGACGTGGTCAAGGCCGCATTCTCCATCGACGACAAGTATCTCTCGTTCTATAGCTCCGAGGGTGACCTGGTCCGCATTACCGGCTTCCTGGCTAAGCGTTCCGAGATGAAGAAGTTCCAGTCCGGCGACGTTGTTCTTCAGGACACTGCTCACGACGGCCTGGGCAACTTCACCGCTAACCACCTTGCCGACCGCAAGGTTCGCATGAGCGACTAGCGAGAAGAGCTGCGCAATCGTGACCTTCACTGCAACAGAAACAACTTTGGGAGCAACACGCGGCGAAGCGGCGCGTCCCGCAACCGCAAGCGTCCCAGCAACCAATTCAGGAGCAACACATCCAACTGGGTGTGTTGCTCCTGTCAACAAGATCATTCCCTTCTCGCTGGTAGATGGCCCAGGAAGCCGAACTGCCGTCTTCCTGCAGGGCTGCAACATTCGCTGCGCCTACTGCCACAACCCCGAGACCCAGGTGGAATGCATCTCCTGCCAGGCATGCGTCAAGCCATGCCCAGCTCACGCCCTGTCCGTGGCTGACGGCAAGGTTGTGTGGGACAACTCCATTTGCATCAACTGCGACAACTGCATCAAGGTGTGTCAGCACAAATCCACGCCAAAGATTGAGCTGCTCAGCGCACGCGAGGTGGCCGACCGCTGCATTTCCAACATGCCGTTTATTCGCGGAATCACCACCTCAGGCGGCGAATGCATGCTTCGTCCCGACTTCCTCTACGAGCTCTTTACCTACTGCAATGCGGCCGGTCTAAGCTGCCTCATTGACTCAAACGGCACCATCGACTTTACCGAGTACCGTGACCTGCTAGATCTCTCAAGTGGCGTCATGCTTGACGTTAAAGCTTGGGATGACCAGTGGTTTGAGCACCTGACCGGCGAGAATGGCATTACAGTCCGAAAAAATCTTGCGTTTTTGGCCGAGCAAAACAAGCTGGAAGAGGTTCGCGTCATCGTAACCGAAGGCTGGAACGATGCCGAAGCCGCAGTTGACGGCATTGCCGCAACCCTTGGCGAGAAGGTCGGTCAAACGCGCATTCGCCTCATGAAGTTCAGGCGCTTTGGCGTTCGCGGCCCTATGGAGAACTCTCCTTCTCCAAGTGATGAACGCATGCAAGCAATTGAGCTGCAAGCCCGCAAGCTGGGCTTTGGCGAGGTTGTCGTCAGCTAACGCGCGCACTGCTCGCACGATGCGGCTTGCCGCTCCGACGGGTTTCTCAGCCGCGATTGTTGCTGCAGCCTATACGGGTTTCTCGCCATGTTCTGACGGTTTTCTCGCCGTGATTGCTGCTGCAGCCTACACGGGTTTCTCGCCAGCTTTTGTGCCCTTTTCACTGCAACAAATAACGACCTCGCAGCACATGCTACGAGGTCGTCTTCATTTACCTATCAGTAAAGTGTCGGTCCGGAAAACTCCTGATCAGCGAGCTACTCGGTGACAATAGAAATTCCGCTGGAGCAGCCCAGACGATCTGCGCCCGCTGCGACCATTGCGTCAGCGTCAGCCTTATTGTGGATGCCGCCAGCAGCCTTGACCTTGCAAGTGTCACCGACAGTCTGCTTCATCAGGGCAACGTCGTGAACAGTTGCGCCACCGGTGCTAAAGCCAGTGCTTGTCTTAACAAACGCAGCTCCAGCAGCCATGCAATCCTTGCAAGCACGAACAATCTGCTCGTCATCAAGCAGGCAGCACTCCAGGATTACCTTAACGGGCACGGTACCAGCGGCCTCAACGACAGCCTTGATATCAGCGATAACGTAGTCGTCATCGCCAGCGACCAGGTGACCGCCGTTAATGACCATGTCAATCTCGGTAGTACCGTCGGCAACGCTCTGCTTGGCCTCGGCGACCTTAGCTGCAGTTGAAGCGGCACCTAGAGGGAACCCGATGCAGGAAGTAATGCCAACTCCAGAGCCCTCGAGCTCGGCGTGGGCCAGGGAAACCCAGCAAGAATTGATGGCGACAGTTGCAAACTTGTACTGCTTTGCCTCGGCGCAAAGTTTCTTGATGTCTTCAGCGGTTGCGTTTTGCTTCAAATTTGTATGGTCGATAAGGCCGTTAACTTCCACGATTTTCTCCTTCTGGCTGTGCGATTATGAGCGTTTTGTGCCCCTCTATTGTACGGCAAGCGACGCATAAAAGACGTGGCTGCCTTGTTTTGCTACCTGGTTTTGCTACCTGGTTTTGCTGTCTGGATTTGAATAACCGTGTCCATAGTGCCCGCTGACGCTCTTCAAGATCTGACATAGTCGTGTCACGTGCAGTTATTCCGGTAGACTCGCGAATCTGGCGGACCAGGCCCTGAACGCTTTCAAAGCTTTTAAGCATCTCGCCAGATACCGAAAAGTGCGGACACTGGACGCCCGTTACCAGCTCGTTTTCCCTATCCAGGTCTCGCAAGATTTTTTGATTGCCAGAGTGCGTTACCGCAGGATCATAATCTAGCAACACCGTAGCCCGCTTCTGCCTCTTATCCTTGAGCTGAATGGTTAGGTCAGGAATTCGAGTGATTTTCTCGCCATATCGATTTTCCAGCTCGATTGGCTTATTGAGCTCGACAGTTCCTAGATTAAAGCCACCAAGGTTATACGGGAGGCACAATAGCAGCGCAATCGAAGCTTCTCGGGGTGACCGAGCTTTCTCTACGATGTGTTGAAGTGCTCGTTTAGCTGGAATGATGCCGCGCTTTCTTCCTTGTGTGGCAAGAAACTTTGCAATTGCAGCGCGATTTGTCAAAGAGCCATTTTGGCGTTGCGAAACTCCACCATGTCCATCCTGGTTCAAAAAATAATCGGAACACAGCGCGCTGCCTGCAAGAATTGTTCCAATGAAATCAAGTTTTGACGCAATCTGCAAATAAGTGAATTCCGGAGAGGTAACAAATCCTTTTTGCCCGGCATCTATTGGTAGTAGTGACGAAGGTGGCGTCATTAATTGGCATACATGAAGTGTGACGTACTCTTTTGCAAATGCGGAATTTACATCACGAATCAGCAAATCAATCTTACTATTAGGCTCCTTTTGAAGACGCACGCCTTGTATCTCTGGCAGATGCCTATAGTAGACAGCAAGATCTCGTTCGGTAGCTACTCCTGGAGCTGATTCAGGAACAAGCGGCACTCTGACCATAGCATTTGCTGCCGACAATGAATCAAATGGCCTAGAGGAACTCATCAATAAATTAAACGCTGAAAAGTACGAAAGACAGTAATCCATAGCACTCCTTCGCGAAAAAGTATGAATTCCATACCCGGAAATGGCGCAAGTAATCTGACCGATTTGAAATCACACAGGAAATCTGTGCAAGATTTATCGTACTATCGCCCTCGCGGAGACTCAGCATGCAAATACACTGACCTGGTTTCAAAACTATGCATATTTCTACTATTAAATTCATTTTTATGAATACGTAATTTTTGGCCTTAAAATTATGTGCCGAAAAAGGTAAAAAACCCGTTTAGTTGGGGATGAAAACTTAAAATTGGCCGATTTATCCCCAACTAAGACGATTTTTTACCGCCTCAAAAAATTTTATCTGGGCAAACGCTGTATGCAGAAAAATGAAATCCCCAACTAAACGCATTTTTTACCACTTGGAGATAATTTGAGGTGTTTTTAGGATCCGAGAAACTTTTTACGTGCCCGTACACGTATCCACACACATTACCAACACGTCACAGCGCCCATCCGCACACGTATCCACGCACGTTACCAGCACGTCGCAGCGCCCACGCCTATGCGTACAAAAAAGCCTGGTAGCGAAACGCTACCAGGCTTTTAGCGAAACTAAGTTTCTAAGCTAGATCTTAGAACTCGACAGGAAGGTCGAAGTAGACGCACTTAAGCAGCTGCTCCATCTCCTCCTGGGTAGGCTTGCGTGGGTTGGAAAGGGTGCAAGCGTCCTCGATAGCAAGGCGAGCAACCTCTGGAGCCTTCTCGAAGAACTCCTTCTCGTCGATGATGGAGGTCTCGGACTTGGTTCCACCCTCGCCGTAGTTCTTGATGCCCTGTGGGATGTTAAGAGCGTCGTTGATGTCGCGAATCTTCTGGACAAGTGCTGCTACCAGCTCGTCCTCGGTGTTGCCCTCGAGGTGCAGGATCTCCTTAGCAATGAATGCATAGCGAGTCTTTGCGCGCTCGTCGCGAGCGTTGAACTGGATAACTTTGCCCAGGTACATAGCGTTTGCGCAACCGTGGATGATATGACCACCGGAGTATGCAGCGCCGGTCTTGTGAGCCATGGAGTGAACAATGCCCAGAAGGCCAGAGGAGAATGCAATGCCAGCAAGGCACTGTGCGTCATGCATGTGCTGACGTGCCTCTTTGTCGCCTGCGTAGGACTTTGGCAGCCACTCGACAATCTCGCGGATTGCGTGGAGAGCGTCACCGTCAGTGTACATGGAAGCAACGGTAGAAACGTATGCCTCGATTGCGTGGGTCAGTGCATCCATACCAGTGTGAGCAACAAGCTTAACAGGCATGCCGTAAGTGAGCTCAGGGTCAACAATTGCGACGTCAGGGGTAATCTGGAAGTCAGCGATTGGGTACTTAACACCCTTCTGATAATCAGTAATGATGGAGAATGCGGTTACCTCAGTTGCGGTACCGGAAGTAGAAGAAATTGCGCAGAAGTGAGCCTTGGTGCGGAGCTCAGGAAGACCGAAGACCTTGCACATGTCCTCAAAAGTGGTCTCTGGGTACTCGTACTTAATCCACATAGCCTTAGCTGCGTCGATTGGGGAGCCGCCGCCGATAGCAATGATCCAGTCTGGCTGGAACTCGCTCATCTTAGCAGCGCCGCTCATAACGGTCTCGACGGAAGGATCGGACTCGACGCCCTCAATGTGAGCAACCTCAAAACCTGCGGACTTGAGGTCATTCTCGACGTCATCAAGGAAGCCGCCGCGACGCATGGAGCTGCCGCCGGAAACGATAACTGCCCTCTTACCCTTGAGGTTCTTAACCTCGTGACGAGCGCCCTCGCCAAAATACAGATCGCGTGGATTAGTAAAACGTCCCATAAAACCTCTCCTTAACTATGTGCCACTTCCCTAAGCGGCTAGCGAAGCCCATTCTTCGCAATTACTTCTTTTCAACATTTCTATTTTAACTCATTTTGGACACCTGTACCAAAATGAAAGTGTCATTTTATGCAATATCGTTCAAAATTTATGCACGCATCTGACAAGAAACTGACGCTCATCTGGCGAGAAACCCGTCCACTCCAAACGTTTCCGTCTGCCGTTCGCAATCTTCTTACGACGCTCGCGGAGTTGCGCTGCACACCTCAATAACCTGCGATATTATTACGTAAGAGAGAAAGGAATCCTGTGGCGTTTGACCCGGTAAAAGAAGACTACCAGCGGCTTATCCTCCGCTTTGCTCGCACGCAAGTCAGCGACGAGGACAGCATTGCTACGCTGATGAAAGACTTCAACTGGCGATTCTCCAACGACCGCAATTCCCTCCCTCAAACCGACGAGGACCGCGCGTTCAATCTAGTTGCGCAAGCGGCTGAGATTGTTGATTATCGCTTGCCGTTTGTTGAAGATTCTCAGGCGCAGGCCCTTATCGACCAGGGAAAACGCCTCCTTAACCAGGCAATTCAGCTGGACCCCAACTGTTTTGATGCCCAGCGCATGCTCCACGCCTCAAATAGCAGGCTTTTTGACGCCTACTACCAGTTTCTTGTGGAGAAACTCCCCCAGGTTGAAGCCGCGTGTTACCAGAAGGCGCAAGAGTCCTCGCAGGGGCTTCCCGCCGAGCAAGCAGAACTTGCCCAGCGCCTGGCCATCAACCCCTATAAGCGCTGGCTAGCAACGCTTTCTTCTCGCGCGCTTATCTGCGGCCGCAACAAAGACGCCATTGCATATGGCGAGAAACTCCTGGAGCTTGACGCTGCCGACGCAGCCGACGCTCGTTTTACGCTTGCGCTCGCGTACGCAAAACTCGAGGACGAAGACGCCCTCGACAACCTCATGGATCAGTACCGCAAGCTTGATCCGCCTCGCGGGGCAGATGACCCGTGGATTTTGCTGGCACGCCTGGCTATTCATTTCAAGAAGCGTGAGTTGGTTGAGGCTGAGCACTACCTTGACCTGCTGATTGAGCGCTATCCGGAGGCAACGCTTTGTTGCTTCGTGCAGAAGGATTTGCCCGAGGGAGAATTCTCGCGCCTTAATGTGCTCCCCTATTCTGAGGACGAGCTCATCATTGCCATCGCAGAGGCCACCGTGCTGCTGCAAGAAGGAAATGACCTGATAGGACGCGGTGTTCTTGGTCGTTGGCTTGCAGACCAAGTGAGGGCGAGAGACCCAAAGACCGTTGAACTTGCAGAAAAAGAGCTGCAGATGCAGGCAAACGCCTTGTTCGCTTCTGCGGATTCGTTTCCTGATGGTCCGGGCGCCGCTCCTGGCGGCCCGGTCGGCCCTGGCTTTCCTGGCGGTCCCGTCGGCCCCGACTTCCCTGGTGGCCCGGTCGGCCCCGACTTCCCCGGAGGTCCCGCTGGCCCGCGACCAAGCGGACCGCATATCGACGGGCCAAATAATCTACACTCGGGTGGTGGTGCAGAGTGATTAAGCATTCCGCTAACGATATGGTCAGTGAGCAAGTAGACCGCCTGGTAGCTAAGTGTGCGCAAGAGAAGAACATTGTATCTGAGGCAGCTCTCTATGAGTTGAAGCTTGCGGTAGAAGCTTCGCCTGAAGACTTTATTTCTGACGAAGAAGAAAAGGCTTTTGCTCAATACGTCAATGTCATTGGCAAGTATCAGGCTGGAATTACTAAAGAAATTGATTCCGATGCTGACTTCTTCTCAAGTCGCATGGACCTGCTTAACTTCTTGCATAATCAGATGACAAATATTACTGAAAACCCAGCTCTTGCCAACACAAGCATCAATCTTGAAGCACAGCGAATTCTTGCGCAGATCTCCAACAATCATCCTGCAGCAATCCTCAACGACCTACTTGACCTGCAAAAAGAATTTGACCCTATCTTTAGACCAAAACTAGAGCAAGCAAAACAAAACCACGGCGACGCTTGGGCCTGCGCTGAAGCTCGACCACTTTTGCGCCTCTACGCGCAGATTGCCCAGGTCGCAACAGATTGCGCCTGCTTCAAGCTCTCCAAAAAAGCCTGTGAAGATCTCCTGTTCTTCTCGCCAACAGATTTGCTGGGTGCGCGTTTTACCTTGGCATATGTTCTTGCTCGCCTGGAAGACGAGGAAGGGCTCCACAAGCTTGACGAGAGTTGCGGGTATCAGTCAAATGCCTGGATGCGCTTGGCGTTTACGCTGCTGTTCTTCAAGTTGAATCGCATGCCCGCGGCAAAGCGCGCGCTGAAAGGCTTTGTCAACCTTGGCGAGGGAGCGGCATATGCGCTGCTCAGGCCATCTTTTGTTGATCTCTACATTCCGTGCAGAATCAATTTCTCACCTGACACGTTTGCCGAAAACGTTATCGCAGTTCACGAGGCCGAGGCGATTATCGCCGACGTGCCGGAATTTATTTCATGGGCTGAGTCGGTACCCGGCGTGACTCAGAGCGCTCGCGACTACGCGTTTAAGGCCGGACTAGACTGGTGGGAAAACGAAGAATAGATGAAAGCCCAAAATCGTGCCGTTTAGCCCTAGAAATCTGCAGCATCTTTGCTATACTTTTTCTTCGCGTCCCCATCGTCTAACGGTTAGGACATCGCCCTTTCAAGGCGGCAATACGGGTTCGATTCCCGTTGGGGGCACCATAGAACGCAAATCCCAAGGCAGCAAATGCTCCCTTGGGTTTTTGTTTTTTGGACCTCTTTTTAACAGTTGGCGAGAAGGACCTCTTGTAGACCCTCAACCGACAGTCCTGCACGCGCGAGAATGTTGTGGTGACCGTCTGCCTCAAGGTATTTATCGGGCATACCTACACGAATTACCTGCGGACATGCACCTGAAGCGCTGAGCTGCTCGACAACCGCACTGCCGAATCCACCTAAAACGCTGTGTTCCTCAACAGTAATAATTACGTCAGAGTTCTGACAGATTTCCGTCAGAGAAGCGCCAAGTGGCTTGACGCTCGATACACCATAGATCTCGATGTTTGTTCGGACGGGAACGGCAATCTGCTCTACAGCTCTCTGAGCTGCCTCGATAACTCGGCTGGTTATCGCACCTGTCGTAAGTATGGTCACACGCTTCGAAAGAGGGGTGGATGCGGTTCCGGTGGTTGTGGCTTCGGTAGCTGCAACTTCGGTGACCGCCACGCCGTCTACGTCTGCTGTGCCCGCCGCGCAAGCCGACTCAAAGAGTTTCTCGACACCGGACGCATCAAAAACGTAACCATCTGGATGCAGATTGACGCCATCGCACGAGGTCATACGCACGTAAGCTGGTTGTGGATGCTTTGCAAGCTCCATGAGCG
>CALKRF010000117.1 GCA_937990665.1 uncultured Atopobium sp. | reverse complement strand
TCGTCTGAGCCAAAAGTGCGAAGAAATTGACGATATTAACGACGATGTCCGTAAGATGGCCGAGCATATGCTCAAGGTTATGTATGCCACCGACGGCGTTGGTCTTGCGGGCCCTCAGGTTGGTTACATGAAGCGCATGGTAGTCATCGATGTTGATTATCCTAACGGCCAAGAGAACCCTTTTGTGCTCATTAATCCAGTGATTAAAGTTGCAGATGGTGAGCCTCGTGTATATGAAGAGGGCTGCCTTTCGTTCCCTGGCATTACTGTTCCTGTTACGCGCCCAAGCCACGTTGTCGTTCACGCATATAACCTTGATGGTGATCTTATGCGCTACGAAGCAGAAGGAGACCTTCTCGCCGTCTGTCTACAGCATGAGATTGATCACATTAACGGCGTAACCATGCCTGACCACCTGGGACCAGGTGCTCGTATGGAGACATTGCAGGAGTACAAAGAGGCACTGGCTTCTGGCGCTCGCCCTGGTCAGACAGACTATTAGGAGTTGACATGCGCGTAGTCTTTATGGGAACTCCAGACTTTGCTGTTCCGTCGCTCAAAAAACTTGCCCATGATCACCAGGTTGCTTTGGTTATTACAAGGCCAGATGCGGTTCGTGGTCGTGGTAAGGTGCTTGAGCCGTCTCCTGTAAAAGAATGCGCACAAGAACTTGATTTGCCTGTTCTTGAGGCAAATCGCATGACTCCAGAAGTAATTTCTGCCATGCGTGAGGCACAACCAGAAGCGCTCTGCGTGGTTGCTTTTGGCTGCATTTTGCCTGATGAGGTAATCTCTCTCGCGCCTTACGGTGCTTTGAACGTTCACGCATCACTGCTGCCTCGCTGGCGAGGAGCTGCTCCAATTCAGCGCGCAATCCTCGCAGGTGATGCTGTTGCTGGCGTTTCTATCATGAAAATTGCTCATGAACTTGATGCAGGAGATTGGTGCAAGCAAGCATCGTGTGAGGTTGGCTCCAAAAATACTGAGCAGCTCACTGACGCTTTAGCACAGCTAGGTGCTGATGCTCTGTCACAGGCTCTTTTTGAGCTCAAGGAAGGTTCTCTTGAGTGGCAGGTACAAGATGAGCGAGAAGTAACGTTTGCTCCTAAAGTTACCAAGCAAGAAATGAAG
>CALKRF010000116.1 GCA_937990665.1 uncultured Atopobium sp. | reverse complement strand
AGTGGTTGCGCGTAGAAGAACGCAAATATTCTGCATACGCAGAGAAGCCATGCGTGAAAGGATAGTTCATGGCACACAAAAACTATTTGTTTACCTCAGAGAGTGTTACTGAGGGACATCCAGACAAGGTTTGCGATCAGATTTCTGATGCAATTCTTGATGCAATCCTGGCAAAAGAGGCAGAGCTTGAAGAGCGTGGATACGTTTCTCCAAGCGGCGTTCCAGCTTGCTTGGATAACGTCCGCTGTGCATGCGAGACCTTTGCTACTACAGGAACTATTGTGGTAGCAGGAGAAATTCGCACTCAATCCTACGTTGATGTTCAGGAGATTGTTCGTAACACCCTCAGAAATATTGGCTATGACCGCGCTAAGTATGGTTTTGACTGCGAGACCTGCGGCGTTTTAAGCCTCATTCACGAACAAAGCCCCGATATTGCTCAGGGCGTTGATCAGTCCTATGACACGCAGGCAGGACGTACTACCGATCCGCTTGATCTTATCGGCGCAGGCGATCAGGGTATGATGTTTGGCTTTGCCTCTGATGAGACTGATGTTCTTATGCCAATGCCTGCATACCTGGCTCAGCGCTTGGCTCAGCGCCTTTCAGAGGTGCGTAAGTCTGGCGAGGTTGAGTACTTGCGTCCAGATGGCAAGACACAGGTTACCGTTCGTTATGAGGACGAGAAACCCGTTGAGGTCACAGCCATTGTTGTTTCCACGCAGCATGCTCCAGAGATTGAAGATATGTCCGTCATCAAGCAGGATATGATCGACCACGTTATTGCGCCTGTTATGGGTGAGGTCAACATTGCTTGGGACAACGCAGACATTTACGTCAACCCAACTGGCCGCTTTGTTGTTGGTGGACCTATGGGAGACACAGGACTTACCGGTAGAAAGATTATTGTTGATACCTATGGCGGCATGGGTCGTCATGGTGGCGGCGCTTTCTCCGGAAAGGATTGCACCAAGGTTGACCGTTCAGCAGCATATGCAGCACGCTGGGTTGCCAAGAACGTTGTAGCAGCAGGCCTTGCAAAGAAGTGTGAAGTTCAGCTTGCCTACGCCATTGGTGTTTCTCATCCACTGTCTATCATGGTTGATACCTTTGGCACTGGCATTGTTGACGATGCTGTTATTGAGCAGACTATCGAGAAGGTCTTTGATCTTCGTCCTGGTGCCATTATTAGAGATCTTAAGCTGCGCCGTCCTATCTTCTCTAAGACAGCAGCATACGGACACTTTGGCCGCAAAGACCCAGACTTCACATGGGAAGCAACTGACCGTGTTCAGGAGCTTAAGGACGCAGTTTCTGCAATTCAGGCATAACGTTCTTACAAGGTAATCTTGTACAACCTCATAGAACCTTCTTCCAGCACCACCTCAAAACCTGGGGTGGTGTCTGTTATTTGCGTGATACCTCTGAAGGTTCCAGGCTTGTAGGTACTGGTAACAGCGTTGGAGTAATCAACAACGTTGTTCAGAATAAGGACATACTGCACGTTAAGGTCG
>CALKRF010000115.1 GCA_937990665.1 uncultured Atopobium sp. | reverse complement strand
AAAATACCGACCTCCTAATCGTTAGATTTTGGTCTAACTTTTGGGGGTCGGTACAATACGCGGGCTTTTTTATTGCGCTTTGGAGCTCTTACATCTCACGAGAGCTCAGCATAGGTCCATCGGACCAAAGGGTAATCTCTCCTGAAGCAAGCGTTTTAGGAACATCAATAAGACGCTGGTTGGAAGAGCCTCTAAAACGCAAGGTAATATCGTGGAGACTCTGAACCCATGGACCGTCCACCAGTACATCAATACAAGACAGAATGCGGTCAGTGTACTCTGTGTGCCACTTTCCCTCGGTCAGCTGATCCCAGGTGTGACCCGAATACATCCAGATGCTCTTTTGTGGATAGGTAGCTCTGACCTTCTCGACAAACTCAACAAGACCTTCTTGGTTTTCTGGCTCAAAAGGCTCTCCACCAAGGATGGAAAGACCGTTGATATAGACAGGTGCAAGAGAGTCAATAATCTCTTGCTCAACTTCTGGAGTAAACTCTCCGCCGCTCTTGAAGTCCCACGCCTCGTAATTAAAGCAGCCTTCACAGTGCAGACGGCACCCTGAAACAAACAGAGTTGTTCTTACGCCAACACCATTTGCAATATCTGAAAACTTAATATTTGAATAGTTCATACATAACCTTTGATGGGTAACTTCCACATATTTTGGATGTTACCTGATAGAGATAATAAAAACGAGCAGAAGGGCCAAAGCGCTCTTCTGCTCGTTTGTCTAGTACATAAATCTTAGAGGTGAAGGACGCGGTCCTTGATCTCCTGGGTACGGCCCTGGTTCCAGAACTGGGTACCAATGTAGCCGCAGGTACGACGAGCAACATTCATCTTGGTCTGGTCACGGTTACCGCAGTGTGGGCACTCCCAAACCAGCTTACCGTCCTCCTCGACAATCTGAATCTCACCGTCATAACCGCACTCCTGGCAGAAGTCAGACTTGGTATTGAGCTCTGCATACATGATGTGGTCATAGATGAACTGCATGACGCTGAGAACAGCCTCGATGTTGTCCTGCATGTTAGGAACCTCAACGTAAGAGATTGCTCCAC
>CALKRF010000114.1 GCA_937990665.1 uncultured Atopobium sp. | reverse complement strand
CAGCAATCAATTCCAACGTATCAGCAGGTAGTTGAGTTTTAGGCTAAAATTGCAGTGATTATTGCTCCATAATTTGCAGCTTACACGCAGCTCAAATGGCTCCAACCAAGTTCAAACGCAGTCTATACGCAGTTCAAACGTAACGTACACGCAGCTCAAACGCACAAAGGAGACTTATGACAATGCTTTCAACTAAGACACGCGTCATCATTGACACAGATCCCGGCATTGACGACGCCATTGCGCTGGGTTTTGCCCTGGCCGCAAAGGCGCTGGATATCAAGCTTATTACTACCGTCAGCGGAAATGTTGGCATTGAGAACGTCACCAATAACACTCTCAAGCTGCTCAAATTCTGGAATCAGCACGTGCCTGTCGCGCGCGGCGCTGCCGAGCCTCTGCTCAGAAAACCTATGGATGCAAGCGACGTCCACGGCGCTTCGGGCATGAGGGGCTACGAATTTGACGGCATTCAGCCGGACTGTCTGCTCGAAGAAACTGCACTTGAAGCACAGCGTCGTGTCATCATGGAGGGTGCTTCGGCTGGCGAGAAAACCACACTGGTGACGCTTGGTCCTCTGACTAACATCGCACTGCTGTTGAAATCATATCCACAGGTCAAAGAGCATATCGAGCGCATTGTTATGATGGGCGGTGCTCTGACCCGCGGAAACCTTGGCGTCATGTCCGAGTTTAACGTGGGCGTTGACCCCGAGGCAGCAAAAATTGTCTTCGCATCCGGCGTTCACGTGGCCATGGTTGGCCTTGAGGTGGGCGACGCTGCTCGCGTCATGCCCGAGGACATCGAGAACATCCAGAACTCCGGCAAGAGTGGCGACATGCTGGTCAAGCTGCTGCTCAACTACCGCGTTCACTACCAGGAGGAGGGCTTCAGCATGTACGACCCAACGGCCGTGGCTTACCTGCTGGCACCTCAGATGTTCGAGACTAAAGACGTGTTTGTGGACGTTGAGTGCGCTGGAGGCTTAACCGCTGGCTGCACCGTTGTTGACCTGGCCGGATATCTTGGCGAGAAACCCAATGCAACGGTATGCGTTGGCGTTGACCAAAAGGCATTCCGTACTTGGTTTGTCCACCAGATTCAAAAGTGCAACGTCCTCGACGGCTCCGCCCCTGCAGTTGAAGGCGTGCTGCTGGACTAAGGTGTTATGGGAGCAGCATTTCTTACTGCCTTACCATATCTTGCTAATCAATGCTTTTCCAGTTGACACCTGAAATGCAACTTGAGAAAGTTACAAGAACAAAGCCTCTTCTCGTCATTGAGAAGAGGCTTTGTTGTGCGTAAAAGTGCTGGTTGGTAACGTAAATTAGCCAATGATGGTCATTACGATAGGGATGACAATCGCAAAGAGCACCGTTGAAGTTGCAACAACATTAGTTGCAAATTTGACGTCAGCCTTACCCTCGTTTGCCAGAATTGGCAGAACGGTTAGCGCTGGAACAGCGGCCTGGATGATAAACGTTCTAGTTTCAAGTACGTTCTGTGTACCAAACACGCCGGTAAACGCCATGATTACGCCAACCATAATAAGCGGGGCAATAACAAATTTACCAATAAGCGTAATTGCCGTGTCGCGGTCAATTCGAATGCTCGAGAGTCCCGTCTCCTGTAAAATAATGCCAATGTAAATCAGCGAAAGCGGTGTTACTAGGTTGCCTAAATACGTAAGACCAGTGTTTAGAACTGCTGGAACAGGGATGTTGAACACGAGAAAAACGAGGGCTACTAAGAAACCAAGCAATGGTGGTGGTAACAACTTGCTGATATTAAATTTGTGCTCAGCTGCGTTGTTTTTCTCGCCATCATTTTCTGTTGGCATTGGATCACCGTAAATGAAGAAGATTCCAATTGCCCAGGTAGAAATAGTGTTCATGATGTAGTACACCAAGAAGTACGGTACGGCATGCTCGCCAAAGAGCGCAAGATTAAGCGGCATACCAATGAAGATGGTGTTGGCATTTGCAAAGGTATTGAGCATCAAGCCTCGGCGACCTGGTTGGACGCGGAAAACGTTGATAACCAAAAATCCTACGACATAAGACAAAGCAAAGCTAATCGCTGCAATAAGCACCGAGGGACCAAGCTGGAGCAGCTGATTGAGAGACAAGTTTTTTAGTACCGCTACAAAAATGGACGCTGGAAGTGCTACGTTCATAATGAGTTTAGATGCTTGACCAGCGAATGTCTCGTTGAGCCAGTTAATCTTCCTCAGTACATAACCCAGCACAATAATCAAAATGATAGGCAGTACATTTTGTAGCGATGTCAAAAAGACAGACATACTATGCCTCTAACTCTTTGTAGACAGGGAACCACTTGAGGGCGTCAACTGCCTCTTTTGCATTGGCAATTGGCTCGCGGTTCAGGCCCTGCTTAATTGCCTCCTCTGCAACGCCAACAGCAATACGCTCGGAGAACTCGGTAATCTTGGAGACTGGAGGAAGAATTGCCGCACCAGGCTTTGTGGTGTCGACGATTCCACCAAGCGAGTGAGCTGCCAGGGAAATCATCTGGTCTGTGAGCAGGCGAGCCTTTGATGCAAGAAC
>CALKRF010000113.1 GCA_937990665.1 uncultured Atopobium sp. | reverse complement strand
TTGCAGTTCATAACGGAAATAAATTTATCCCTGTTTACATTACTGAGAATATGGTAGGTCACAAGCTCGGAGAGTTCAGCCCTACACGCCGTTTCGGTGGTCACTCTGGTAATAATAAGAGGTAAGCAGGTCATAATCCATTTAGAAAATAGAAAAATATAATGGGAGCAAGAAAACATATAAAGGCTGAAGCTCGTAAAGAAGCTTTGAGAAGCCAGTATTTTGCAAAGCTCAAGGACTGTCCTTCTTCTCCACGTAAGATGCGCTATGTAGTAGACATGGTTCGTGGTATGGAGGTCAATCGTGCCCTTGGCGTGCTGAGATTCTCCAAGAAAGCTGCTGCTCAGAACGTTGAGAAACTTCTGCGTTCAGCTATCAACAACTGGGAGACAAAGAATGACCGCAAGGCTGAAGACGGTGAACTTTATATCTCTAAGATCTTCGTTGATGAAGGCGTTACAATGAAGCGCATGCGTCCTGCACCACAGGGCCGTGGCTACAGAATCCGCAAACGTTCTAACCACGTCACTCTTTTCGTTGATTCAAAGAATGACGCTAATAATGATGATAAATAAATAGTAGAATGGGACAGAAAGTTAATCCAATTAGCAACCGTCTTGGTATCATCCGCGGTTGGGAGTCAAATTGGTTCGGTGGCAAGAATTTCGGGGATAATCTCGTAGAGGATCGCAAGATTCGTACTTACCTGAACAAGCGTTTGGAAAAAGCAAGCGTTTCCCGTATTGTCATTGAGCGCACATTGAAGCTCGTCACCATTACTATTTGCACCGCTCGTCCGGGTATCGTTATCGGTAAAGGTGGTCAGGATGTTGATAAGCTTAAAGAAGAGTTGAAGAACCTTTTCAAGAAGGAGATTCAGATTAATATCTTCGAGGTTAAGAAACCTGAACTTGATGCAAACATCGTTGGTAACAATATCGCTCGCCAGGTAGAGGGTAAGATTGCTTACCGTCGTGCTATCAAGATGGCAGTTGCTAACACTATGCGTGCTGGTGCTGAGGGTATCAAAGTTCAAATTACAGGTCGTCTGAACGGTGCCGAAATGGCTCGTAAGGAAATGTTTAAAGAGGGTCGTACTCCTCTGCATACATTCCGTGCAGACATTGATTATTGTCAGAAAGAAGCCCTTACAAAGGTAGGTCTGCTGGGTATTAAGGTATGGATTTGCCGTGGTGAAGTTTACAACAAGGTAGATCTTACTCCTAACTTTACTCAGGAGAAGAGCAATGGCCGTTCTAACAATGGTGGCCGTTCTGGAAGAGGTAATCGTAGAAGAAACAATAACCGTTAAAAGAAGAAGCTATCAT
>CALKRF010000112.1 GCA_937990665.1 uncultured Atopobium sp. | reverse complement strand
CTGCACGTTTGAGGTATTTTCAGCGTAATGTATACGTCTTTTTGACAGATTATCTTCATTAGGTGTGCTTTGAACTGCCTCCCATTTCTCGTATCCCAGAAATGGGAAGCAGTTCAAAAGCGAGCGCCTTTTCTTGCAAACGTGAACTGAGCTGCTTATACAAGCGGCTTATATGCATCATCAACATTGATGTGGCAATAGCCACCAGGATTCTTCTTCAGGTAGTCCTGATGATATTCCTCAGCAAGCACGTAGTTATCTAGTGGCTCCACCTCAACGGCAAGCTTCTGACCAAAGAGAGACTCTTGTTCAGACACAATGCGTTCAATAACAGGCAAATCCGCGTCGTTTGTGTAATAGATGCCGGTGCGATACTGTCTACCAACGTCGTTACCCTGCTTATTTACTGAGAGGGGATCGATAACCCTAAAGTAATAACGCAGGATGTCATAGAGGCTTACAACGCTCTGGTCATAGGTCACATGCACTGTTTCTGCGTGATCTGTTGCCTTCACCTCTTGATAGTTAGTATCCAAAGTTTTACCGTTTGCATAGCCAACGGTAGTTGCGGTGACGCCATTAATTCTGGAGAAGTACTCTTCAAGTCCCCAGAAGCATCCACCTGCTAAATAAATCTCTGCCATAAAGCCTCCTTAGGCCGAAATGCTGTTATAAAAGTTTGAAGTGGCTTCGCTTTACTTCAAAGACGCCTTCTTTACATAGAGAAGATATTACCGCGCTTAAGGCGCTTCTATCTACACCAAGATAATCAGCAAGTTGTTGGCGATTGTAGGGTATATCAAACTCCGACGAACCCGCAGCTTGCGAGCGAGTGTTCAGGTACGCCATCAATTTGCCACGTATACTCTTTGGAGCAGCATCTTGAATGCGACGACTCAGCATGATGTTTTTCTGTGCAATAGAAGCCATAAGGTTTCTGGTGATAATATCCACGCCGCCGCAGATATCACACGTTCTGGTAGTAATCTGTCGTAGGTCAAGCAGCAGAATTGCAGACGTCTCCGTGGCAACTACCGAGGTCAAGAGTGGCACGTTTCCAAGAGCTGCATATGCCTCTCCAAAGGTTTCTCCTGTATGGAAGGCTCCCATTACAGAGATGTTGCCCTGCGCATCTGATCCCTCAACATGAATAGCGCCGGAGACAACGATGCCAAACTGATGAGCTTTATCACCAGCACATAGAATAATCTCTCCAGGCTCATAAGTACGCACCGTCGCACGTAGATGCTTCAGCAAAGCCTCAAGCTGCTCTGGCTTTACACCCTTAAACACCACCGTATTGAGCAAAAACGAAGGCTTAATATCTTGTACGTTCATCAACGCTCCAAAAATTTCTCTACAAGAATCGTTTTGTTGTAATTACAACATACACTATTCCACATTCCTGCAATCATGAAACCCAGAAGAGCAAATCTCTTCTCGCTATAGGGTTTTATGGAGAGGAAAAATAGTGGATAACAAGATGTTCTGTTTCCAGTGCGAGCAGACTGCTGCTTGTACTGCATGTACCGGCGCTGCTGGCGTTTGTGGCAAGCCTTTTGACGTTGCGTTTGCTCAGGACGAGCTCACCGGCGCTCTGGTTGGTCTTTCTCGTACCGAGCTTGCAGCTGGCAAGCGTTCTAACCGCGCCGACCAGCTGATTGTTGACGGCCTGTTTACCTGCATCACCAACGTCAACTTTGACAAGGGCGCTGTTGACGCAATTACTGCTCAGGTTCGTGACGAGAAGAACCGTCTAGCTGCAGAGGCTGGCGTAGAGCCTGTTGAGGATCTTCCTCTTGGCGGCGTTTGGTCCGACAACGAGGACATTAGGTCCCTCAAGTCCCTCATTCTCTTTGGTATTCGTGGTATGGCTGCGTATGCTTACCACGCTCGCGTTCTTGGCAAGACTGATGACGCAGTTGACGCTTTCTTTGTAAAGGCACTTGCTGCTCTTGCTACCGAGTCTTCCGTTGACGTTTTGCTGCCTCTTACCCTTGAGGTAGGCGAGGTCAACCTCAAGTGCATGGCTCTTCTCGACAGCGCTAATACCGGCGCTTACGGCACCCCAGTTCCAACTGAGGTTCCTCTGACTATCGAGCCTGGTCCATTCATCGTTGTTTCCGGCCACGATCTTCTTGACCTCAAGATGATCCTTGAGCAGACCGAGGGCACCGGCGTTAACGTCTACACTCACGGCGAGATGCTCCCAGCTCACGGTTACCCAGAGCTCAAGAAGTATCCACAGCTCAAGGGCAACTTTGGTACCGCATGGCAGAACCAGCAGAAGGAGTTCAAGGACATTCCAGCTCCTGTTGTCTTCACCACTAACTGCCTCATGCCACCTCGTCCTAGCTACAAGGACCGCGTTTATACTACTGAGCTTGTTGCTTTCCCAGAGCTCGTCCACATTGACGAGGACGCTAACGGTAAGAAGGACTTCAGCGCTGTTATCAAGCAGGCTCAGGAGCTTGGTGGATACGCTGAGGCTCAGGAGCTCACCGGTATTAACGGTGGCCACAAGGTAACCACCGGCTTTAGCCACGGTGCAGTTCTTGGCATTGCCGATAAGATCATTGATGCTGTTAAGCAGGGCGCTATCAAGCACTTCTTTGTTGTTGGTGGCTGCGACGGTGCTCGTCCTGGTCGTAACTACTACACCGAGTTTGTTGAGCAGACTCCTGCAGATTCTGTTGTTCTTACCGTTGCTTGCGGTAAGTTCCGCTTCAATGACCTTGACCTGGGCACCATTGGTGGCATTCCTCGTATTCTTGACGTTGGCCAGTGCAACGACGCTTACGGTGCTGTTCAGATTGCAACTGCTCTTGCAAATGCATTTGACTGCGGCGTTAACGACCTGCCACTGAGCTTTGTTCTGTCTTGGTACGAGCAGAAGGCAGTTTGCGTCCTTCTGACCCTGCTACACCTTGGCATCAAGAACATCAAGCTTGGACCAACTCTTCCTGCATTTGTCAGCCCTAACGTCCTTAGCATTCTTGTTGAGAACTACGGTATTGGGCCAATCGGCGATGCTTCCGAGGACCTTGCTCAGATGCTTGCCTAATTGGCGAGAAACCCCTCTAGTCCTTTCCTTTAAACGCCTCCTAGCTCTGCGCTGGGAGGCGTTTTTTTGATCGTGAAAATATTGGAAAGTCAAATGAGTATGGCTATTTCTGGAGGGTAATAGCAAAATATTTTTTATGTTGATTGGGGGAGTATGAATAACTCAAATATTGATTACGATATCTCTGATGAGCAATCTATTATTGAATATGCTTCTAAGCTTGTTGGCCATTCACTTCGTGAAGTAACCGACGTTGAAGTTCTTGCTGACCATAAAAAACGCCGCGGTGCCTTTGGAAATGCAGTTGAAGAACTGTATTTTAAGTATCCAATCAACAGTGATTCAAATCCTGATTTTGCCGAAGTGGGACTTGAATTAAAAACAACCCCCATGAAAGAGAATAAAAAAGGTGATTTGGTAGCTAAAGAGCGCCTTGTCATCACCATGATTGACTACAACAAAGTAGTTAATGAGACATTTGAAGATAGTCATTTTCTAGGGAAGTCTTCAAATATTTTATTGATGGCCTACAAATATGAAAAAGGCGCCAACCCCATTGATTACAAGGTAATTTTGGCAAACAAATGGAACATTCCTGTTGAAGATTATGCTCAAATTAAACAAGACTGGGAAACAGTTGTTGCCAAGATTCAGGCTGGTCATGCTGAGGGTATTTCTGGCTCAGATACTCTATATCTAGAAGCGTGTACAAAAGCTGCCAACAGCTCAGTTAGAACTACACAGCCTTATTCAAATGTTCCAGCTAAGCCTCGTGCCTGGGCATTTAAGGCGTCTTATATGACTACCATAGAAAAACAGATGCTAGGTAACGGAGCATCTCAGATTAAAAGAAATGAATCTGAGCAAAAACTTTCGCTTATCGATCTTTTGTATAAAAGGTTTAAACCATATTTTGGAAAAACGGAAGATCAGCTTGCAACTGAATTCAATATAAGTAAATCGAAAGATAAATGTGCACGTATCACTAAACATATTCTAGGTATTGCTGAAGATCAGAAAATTGAAGAGTTTGAAAAGGCTGGTATAAAGCCTAAAACGATGAGGCTTAAATCAAATGGAGTACCAAAAGAATCTGTAAGCTTTAAAGTCTTTGATTACTTTAAAGTTGCTGAGGAACCATTTGAAGAATCTGATTTTTATCACGACCTTTTATGTAAATATTTATTTGTAATTTATAGAGAAAACTCAGAGGGTGATTTTGTTCTCTCAAATATTTTGCTCTGGCAAATGCCTGACTCTGATTTACTGTTTGCGGAACAATGTTACCTTCAGATGCAAAAGAATATTAAAGCTGGACGAGCTGATATAAGTGTCAAGGCGTCTGAAAATAAATGTTGTCATGTAAGACCTCATGCCAGAAACAAGCTTGATACAAAACCTCAACCATATGGAAAACCAGAGGTTAAAAAGTGTTTTTGGTTGAATAGTTCTTATCTTGCAGAAGAAATATCTGAAGGGTTATCCCTTAAAGATTAAGTTGATCTTCTTGGCTATCTGAATTAGACTGACTTTTTGTCCGGTTGATCGGTTAGTATAGTAAACACAAAATTGGTCCACAGCAGCGATAGGAGAAACGTGGCCAAAGCAATTACTGTAGCCGAGCTCTTTGCGGGAGTCGGTGGATTTAGACTTGGCTTAGAGGGTTATAAAGACTCTTCTAATAAAGCTAATAACCTGCCAAAAGCGGGAACGTTTAAAACTATATGGGCAAATCAGTGGGAACCACCAGGATCTCCTACAAGACAGTTTGCCGCAAATTGTTATAGGACTCATTTTGGCAATGATTCAGTCGTAAATGAGGACATTAATAAAGTTCTTAATGAGTATGACCAGGGTCTACGCGATATTCCTTCGGTCGATATGGTCGTAGGTGGATTTCCTTGCCAGGATTACTCAGTAGCTAAGCCTTTATCTCAATCGGGAGGTATTGAAGGAAAAAAGGGTGTTCTATGGTGGGACATTTATAAATTCCTAAAAATTCAATTGGATAAGTCTCCTGAGAATGCGGAATGGTGTCTTTTAGAAAACGTTGATCGTCTCCTTAAAAGCCCAGCATCTCAGCGTGGTAGAGATTTTGCAATTATTCTTAGCTGTCTTGCGAGCCTTGGATATTGCGTTGAATGGCGTGTGGTAAATAGTGCAGCATACGGCTTTTCACAAAGAAGAAAACGTGTCTATATTCTCGCGCGTAGAAATGCTAATTGGGAGCTTTCAGAACGCTTAACTTCAGGAATTATGTCTCGAGCATTTCCTTTTAATCCAGTGGGCAATATCTCTTATGTTGATATTCCTAAAGATCCGTTTGTTGCCACAAAAGACTTTAATTCTGAGGGATCTAAAACATCTCCGTTTTTAGATGCCGGTGTGATGGTAGATAACCGTGTTATTACCTGTAAAGTTGAAGAGGTTTATAAGGGTCAATTTAAAACACTGGGGGATGTTCTTTCTCCAGAAAGCGAAATCCCTGATAACTTCTTTGTTGATGATTCTCAGCTGGAGCGATGGGAAAAGCTTAAAAGTTCTAAGAGAGAAGAACGCATCAATAAACACACGGGTCAAACCTACTTCTACTCTGAAGGTTCTATGGCATTCCCGGATCTTCTCACTAATCCTTCAAGAACAATTCTTACAGGAGAGGGAGGAACAAGTCCTTCTCGCTTTAAACACATCATTAAAATAGGCGAGAGGTATCGCAGGCTTGTCCCAGATGAGCTTGACCAGCTACAGGGTTTTCCTAAGGGTTGGACTAATACAGGAATGAGCGACAATAATCGTGCATTCTGTATGGGAAATGCTCTTGTTGTGGGTGTGGTAAATCGCATCGGAAAAGAAATCTACAAAGAATTGTAAGGTCAAGGCGTCTATCAGGATTTGATAGACGCCTTTCTTTTAGCCAAATTGCTTCACGAATCCCAAATATTCGATTTATTAAAGAACGTTCAAGAATG
>CALKRF010000111.1 GCA_937990665.1 uncultured Atopobium sp. | reverse complement strand
CCTGATCAAGATAATCTGATAACTGTTCTTGCCAATCTTTAGAATTAAACATTCCAAGCCTCCAAAAAATAAATTATAAATTCTTATATAATTCTTCGATAAAATTATAATGTTAATTAGACTACTTAATAATTATCAAATTTTGAGGTGGGTCCATTTTTCTTTTTATCCATTCCCTAGTGTCAACTCTAGTCTATGGGTATGTTCCCACTTAATAACTTTTTATCATAAATAATAAGGCTTACTCCAAGCTATCAATACCATTTAACGATAGCCTAAGAGTAAGTCTTTATTTTCTACACTTTATTTACTTGGTGGGTGCAGCTCTTGACAGCACCACAACGCACTCAACGTGCTTGGTGTGAGGGAACATGTCCACAGGTGTCACGCGCTCAATGGCAAATCCGCTGTCGAGAAGAACCTTGAGGTCTCTGGCCTGCGTCACAACGTTGCAGCTCACGTACACGATTTTCTTCCGAGCTAGCTGAGCTGTTGCCTTGAGGAAGGCAGGCGTTGAACCTGCACGAGGTGGGTCAAGAATAATGACATCAAAGTTCTGACCGTCTTTTGCCAGAGCTTGCATGTAGCGAGTAGCATCGTCGCAGATAAATTCAGCTTGAAGTCTGTTGTTTCGAGCGTTTCTGCGAGCCATCTGAATGTTGTTTTCTACCTGGTCAACGCCGGTGAGCAAGAGGTTGACGCCTTGAGCTTCGGCGGCATGCGCCAAGCAAAGTCCAATGGTTCCTGTTCCGCAGTACGCGTCAAGGACTCGCAGGTTGCTGGCCTGCGCGGCGCCGGCCTGCGTGGTGCTGGCAAGCTCGGAGCCAGCAAGTCTAGGACTAGCAAGTGCGCCGTCGATGGCCAGTTGGTACAGCACCTCAGTTTGTTGAGGGTTGGTCTGGTAGAAACTGGTTGGGCCAATCTCAAACGTGCAGCCCAAAAGCTTGTCGCTCATAGATGTTGAGCCCCAAAGTAGACGGGTTTCTCGCCCTAAAATTGCGTTGGTGCGCTTCTGGTTGACGTTC
>CALKRF010000110.1 GCA_937990665.1 uncultured Atopobium sp. | reverse complement strand
TGCTCATGCCAATCCTTATTATTGGATCAATGTTTACACTGGTAGGAAATTTACCTATTCCTGCGTGGGTTGATTTCTTAAAGACAACAACGCTTCAAGGCAAGTCGCTTTTCTCGCTATTGGCTATTCCTTCTGCATGCACCGTTTCTCTTATGGCGTTGTTTTTGGCATTTAATATTGGCTTTAACTTTGCCGAACATATTGGTGTTGAAGATCGCGGAGCAGCGGGTCTTGCGTCTTTAGTTAGTTGGTTTGTCTTAATGCCTCAGGTTACTGAGTTTTTTCCGGAAGGTGTCACTAAGCCATTTTTGGTAGAAAGTATTCCGCTCGCTTGGACTGGTGCAAAAGGCGTTTTTATTGCAATACTTGTTGGTTTCTTTTCGGTACATATTTTTGGTTTTGCCATAAAAAAGCATTGGGTTATTAAAATGCCTGAAGGCGTGCCTTCGTCTGTTTCACTTGCATTTAGCGCATTAATTCCTATGACGCTTACTCTTTCTGCTGTATGGCTACTCAGCATATTTTTTGCCCTTACGCCTTGGAAAGATGCATTTACGTTTGTGTATTCCATTTTGCAGGCGCCTTTAACCTTGTTGGGTGGAACTGTCTGGGCACTGGGAATTTCCTACATAATACAGGGAGTATTCTGGTTTTTTGGCATAAACGGCTCTAACATCACTGGTCCTATTTTTACGCCAGTTTTAACGGCACTTACGTTAGAAAATCAAGCGGCTTTTTCTGTAGGAGCGGTACTGCCTAATATTATTAACAGAGAATTTGATTCGTTTTTTGCAACGTTTGGCGGGGGAGGATCTACTCTCTCGTTATTGATTGCCATGTTTTTGTTCTGCCACTCAAATCGTATTAAAAGCGTAGCCAAACTTTCAATTATTCCAGGTATTTTTGGAATTAATGATCCAGTTGTTTATGGATTACCAATGGTTTTAAATCCCTTGCTGGCTATTCCGTTAATCTTTACGCCTGTGGTTAATATTGCGGTTGCATGGTTTGCAATGAGCACGGGCTTGGTACCGCTCTGCAACGGTATTATGCTGCCTTGGAGCACGCCACCGCTCATTTCGGGATTTCTTTTATGCGGATGGCAGGGCGCTGCATTACAACTGGTCCTCATTGCGCTTGGTGTAGTAATCTACCTGCCGTTTATTAGAACCTTGGATAGAGAATTTCTTAAGGAAGAAGAGGGTGCTGAGACAGAGCTTGTTGTTTCAGCGTAGGTGCAACACGGACATAGTGTGTGTTAAAAGGCAGCTCTGGGTGGGCTGCCTTTTCTGTTCGCCGAAATATGCAAGAAGTTAAAAGTGCAAGCTCCAATTAGGAGGATACTGTCAGTATAAAAATGTGATTTAACTGGTTGTAAGCACTAAGCTGATGAAACAGCATGGTCTGGCGTTATGTGTATGACCAGAAAGATTATTAGCTTTGCCAAAAGGGGAGCAGCAATGATAGATAGACAATCTCTTGATGAGGTCCTTGTTCAGTATAAAGAGGATTTTTCTTCTCACTGGGAGGAAGAAAAATATAAATGGGAAGCAATTAAGTGCTTCCAGGATCACTGGGATATAAACGCTCAGGATTTTCCTGCGATGCTGAGTAAGTCGCTGTCTAAAACGGGAAATCTTCTTGCTTCTAATTATGATTTTTCTCGCAAGATGATTGAATTCTATGCCGAGCAGAACCCAGAAGAGGTTCGCTCTATGTTTATGCAGCTCTTTGACGAGAAGATTGATCTGATTGAGCGTGTCAAAGGGTTTATTGCAAGAGCAGATAAGCTACTTGAAACATATGGTCCTGAAGGGAAGCAGCATTATCAGAAGGACGGAACTATTACCACGTATTTATGGCTGCGTTACCCCGATAACTATTGGATTTATAGGTATAAACAAATAAGAGATTTTGCAATTAGGCTTAAGAGCGACCATTTAATTAAAATGGGAAATACTGCGAATAATATTCGTGAATGCAACTCACTCTATACTGAAGCTAGAGATGTAATTGCACAGGATTCTGAGCTTGTAGATATGTTTAGAGCAGCTTTAACAGACGATTGCTATCCCGATCCGAAGTTAGTGACTTTAACTGCTGATGTAGCGTATTTCTCGAAGAACTTTAAGACAGATGAAAATCATTTTGATGCTGGTAATCCACCAGAGCCTGTTGAAACAGAAGACAGTTCAGAGCGGGGTAGCAGCATATATACCAAGCAGGACTTTCTTTCTGAGGTATTTATGCCAGAGGAGAAGTACGACAAGCTGGCAGCTGTCCTGTTGAATAAAAAGAACATTATTTTGCAGGGAGCACCAGGAGTTGGAAAGACCTTCTCGGCAAAAAGACTTGCATATTCTCTGATAGGTGCCGTTAACGAGGACGCTATCGAGTTTGTACAATTCCACCAGAATTATTCGTATGAAGACTTCATGATGGGTTACAAGCCTAGTGGTTCAAGCTTTAAGCTCAAGGAAGGCGTGTTTTACCGTTTCTGCAAGAAGGCAGAGGCGGATTCTGACGCAAAGTATTTCTTTATTATCGACGAGATTAACCGTGGCAATCTGAGCAAGATTTTTGGTGAACTTTTGATGCTGATTGAAAACGATTATCGAGGTACACCGGCTACACTTGCGTACAATGACAAGAAGTTTTCGGTTCCAGAGAACCTTTACATTATTGGAATGATGAACACGGCAGACAGAAGCCTGGCAATGATTGACTACGCCTTGCGTCGTCGCTTTAGCTTCTTTGAGTTGGAACCTGGCTTTGAGACTGAAGGCTTTATCCAGTACCAGCACTCACTTAAAAATGAAACCTTCAATGATCTTCTCGCTAAGGTGATTGAGTTGAACTTGGAAATCGCTTCGGATAGATCGCTGGGCAGGGGATTTTGTATTGGCCACAGCTATTTCTGCGGGCGCAATGAGCTGACCTGCAGCGATGAATGGATGCAGGAGGTTGTGGATTACGACATCTTGCCAATGCTGGGCGAGTATTGGTTTGACGACCAGGAGAAATACCTGCGCTGGGAGAACATCCTTCACGGAGTGTTTCAATGACCGAAGATAAGCATATCTTCATAAAAAATATTTACTACATGCTGTCGTACGCCTTCTCTACGCTGCGGGAATCTGTGTATGAGGACGTGCAGAAGGAGTCGTTTGACTCGATTTACAACCTGTTTGCGGCCATCTTGTCAAAGGGAATTGGCCTGCAGCTCAAGCAGGGGCTGTATCGCGAGTACGTAAATTGTGTGGAGGACCTGGCGGTTGTTCGAGGCAAGA